>DATAEI010000252.1:0-6195 GCA_036258075.1 Gaiellales bacterium | reverse complement strand
GGCATCGACATCCTGTACACCAAGTACGCGGTCGGCATCGGGCTCGTCTACAACTACCTGCCGCTCTTCATCCTGCCGGTGTTCGCATCGCTCGAGCGCATGGACTGGACGCTGATCGAGGCGGCCACCGACCTCGGCGCGCGCCCGTTCACGGCGTTCAAGGACATCACGCTCCGGCTGACGCTGCCCGGCGTCGTCACGGGCGGCCTGCTCGTCTTCATCCCGATGTGCGGCGAGTTCATCATCCCCGACATCCTCGGCGGCGGGAAGTACGAGTTCGTCGGAAACATCATCGGCGACACGTTCGGCACCGCCCAGAATTGGCCGTTCGGATCTGCGCTCTCCATCGCCCTCATGGGTGCGCTCTCGGTCTTCGTCGTGATCTACATCATGTTCGCGACCCGCGAGGAGCAGTTCGGTGCGTAGGCGCCGGATCCTCACGGCCAAGCGCGGGTTCACCGCATGGGCGCTCCTCGTGTATGCGTTCCTGTACCTGCCCATCCTCGTCGTCGTGATCTTCGCCTTCGACGCTCCCTCGCCCACCAGCGTCGCCTCGTTCAAGGGCTCGAACATCTGCAATATCGACGTCGCCGACATCGGCAACATCTCGGTCTGGAACGGCTTCGAGTCGTGCTGGTTTGCGAAGGGGCTCGACACGAGCCTGTACGTCACCGCAATCAAGAACAGCTTCACGATCGCGCTCGAGGCGTCGATCATCGCAACCGTGCTCGGCCTCGGCGCGGCGCTCGCACTCGCCCGGATGCGCCGGCGCTGGCGCGCGCCGTTCGACATCCTCGTCTACCTGACGCTGGTCGTCCCCGAGATCGTGATCGCGGTCGCGTCGCTCATCTTCTTCGTGCAGGTGAAGAACAACTTCTCTCCATTCCCGGGCCTCGGGAAGGAGACCATCCTGCTCGGACAGATCGTGTTCAACGCCTCCCTCGCGATGCTCATCATCCGGGCCCGGTTCGTCGGCATGGGCGACAAGCTGGAGGAGGCGGCCTACGACCTCGGCTCCGGGCCGTTCTCGACGTTCCGGCAGGTGACGCTGCCCCGGCTCATGCCGGCGGTGATCGCGGCGGCCCTGCTCTCGTTCACGTTCTCGTTCGACGACTTCGTGCTGCCGAACTTCACGAACGGGACGACGTCGACCTGGCCCATCGTGCTCTACTCCGCCGTGCGCTTCGGCATCACGCCGGCCGTGAACGCGCTCGCGACGCTGATGCTCCTCGTCACGCTCGTCCTGATCGTGGCGGTGGCCATCCTCCTTCGCCGCACCCGCGTCGAGGGGCCGGGCCAGGAGGAGCAGGGCGGGCTGGGCGCGGCGCTCGGGCTCGGCTAGAGGCCGCAGGCCGCCGCTGCCGCCGGCCACGGCGTGTAGCCGCGCGCCCGGTAGCCGCGGTAGGCGACCATCAGCTGGTCGTGCTTCGGCCACAGGTTGGCATGCGCCCCGCCGCGGTAGGCCAGGACGTCGGCGCCGTATGCCGCCTCGAAGGTCGCGTCCATCTGCATCCCGCCGTAGTACGTGGGCACGGTGCTCGACACCGCGTCCCACGACCCCTCGTAGCCGTGGATGCAGAGCAGGTTCTCGAGCACCGGCCGGCGCCGTTCGTACGCAGCCCGGTAGTGGTCGAGCTTGCCGTCCCACTTGTCCAGGATGTCCACGAGATCGGCCCGCGTCACCGCGTGCCGCTCGGCATGGCCGTGCCGGGGGATCGGAAGCGCCGCCTTGCGAGCCTTGCGGACCGCGTGCCCGCGCGCCCAGCGGATGTCGCGCCGGATCGCGCCCACGGGGCGGAGCGTGCTCGTGCTGGAGCCGGGCGCGGTGTTCCCCGCATCGGCGACCGGGGCTGCGGGCGTGTGCGGCGTCGACGTCTGCGACGATGCGGCAGCCGGATCGGCTGCCGCGGCGGCGAGGACGCATGCGGCGGCGGTGATGAGAGCGGGTCGCACGACGGCGGGTTTTTACCCCAAAGTCCGGCCGACAAACCCCAGTTTGTCTTCCAATTTGCGGAAATTGCGGCTTAATTCACGACCTTGAGCGCGTTCGACACCGTATCTGTCACCCGCCGCCAGCTCCTGACAGCCGCCGGGACGGGCCTCCTGGCGACGGGCTGTCTCGGTGGTGACCACGGCCCCGCGACGGCCGCCCCCGCTCAGCCGCCGGCCCCGCCGCGGCTCGTCGGGCCCGTGCGGGCGGCGGTCCCCGCCGGGAGCCTCGACCCCGCGGACGCCGCCGACTTCACGAGGACGCGCGGCGCACACGTCGAGCTCACGGTGCACGCCGGTGGCCCCGAGCTCGCCCGTGTCGTCGCCCACGGCGAGGTGGACGCGGTGCTCGCGCGCCAGGACGACATCGCAGCCCTGGTCGCCGAGGGCCTCCTCGGCCCGCTCGATCACTCGCTCGTGCCCAACCTCGAGGACGTCCTCCCGGCGCTCCTCGACCAGCCCTACGACCCGGGAAACCGCCACTCGGCGCCGGCCCGGCACGGCGCGTTCGGGTTCGCGTACCGCGGCGACACGGTGGCGAGCGCACCGGCGTCGTGGGAGGAGTTCTTCGCGCTCATCCCGCGCTACTCACGCCGCGGGATCATGCTCCTCTCCGGCAGGGTCGAGCCGGTCGCCGCCGCGCTCGTCGCCACCGGCGCCGACCTGAACTCGGACGACCCGGGCGACCTGACCGCCGCCCGCGATCTCTTGGTGCAGGTGCTGCCGCACGTGAACGGGTTCTCGACGAACCCGGCGGCGGCGTTCGCTCCGGAGGCGCTCGTGCTCGCGATGGGAGCGGCATCGGCGTTCGCCCGCCAGGCGCCCGCTGCGACCTTCGTCCTGCCCGACGGCGGCGCCGAGTCGTGGATCGACGCCTGGGCTGTGGCCGCCGCGACGCCGCGGCGGGACGCCGCCCACGCCTTCGTGAACCACCAGCTCTCGCCGGCGGCCCAGGCTCGCGACTGGCAGTTCTCACGGACGCCCGCCGCCGTCCCGACCGCGGCCCGGCTCGTCCCGGCCCGCATACGCACCGACCCGCGCACGCGGCTCGGCGCCGGCCTGGGGAGCGGGTTCACGCCCGCGCTCCTCACGCCGGCGGGAATCGCGCAGCGGACGCAGATCTGGGCGGAGATCGGCGCGGGGGCGTAGGGCGGCGAGACGCCGGTCTCTGGCTATACTCGCGGCGCTTTGCGGCTCTTCCATGAGCACGAGCAGGTCGTGATCTGTCACGAGCCCGAGGCCGGCCTGCGCGCCATCATCGCCGTCCACGACACGACGCTCGGGCCGGCGCTCGGCGGCATCCGCATGTGGACGTACGAGTCCGACGAGGCGGCGCTGACCGACGTCCTGCGCCTGTCCCGCGGCATGACGTACAAGAACTCGGCCGCCGGCCTGCCGCTGGGCGGCGGAAAGACGGTCGTGATCGGCGACCCGCGCACGCAGAAGAGCGAGCTCCTCTTCCGCGCGCTGGGCCGGTTCATCCACTCGGTCGGCGGGCGCTACCTCGCCGCCGAGGACGTCGGCACCTCGACCGCCGACGCCGAGATCGTCGCGCGCGAGACGCCCCACATCACCGGCCTTCCGATCGAGCAGGGCGGGTCGGGCGACCCGTCGCCGATGACCGCCTGGGGCGTCGTCTGCGGGATGCGGGCGGCCATCGAGGAGGCGGGCGTCGGCGACGGCTTCGAGGACGTCCGGGTCGCCGTGCAGGGTGCGGGGCACGTCGGGGGCGACGTCGTCCGCCACCTCCTCGCGGCCGGCGCGCGCGTCACCGTGTCGGACATCTACGCCGACCGGGTCGAACCGCTCGTCGCGCTCGGCGCCGCGACCGTCGAGCCGACGGCCATCCACGCCGTCGACTGCGACGTCTACTCGCCGTGCGCGCTGGGGGCGGTGATCCGGCCCGAGACGGTCGAGGAGCTCCGCTGCCGGGTCGTCGCCGGCGCGGCCAACAACCAGCTCCTCGACGGGGCGATGGGCGACGCCCTCCATGCCCGCGGCGTCCTCTACGCACCCGACTTCGTCATCAACGCCGGAGGGGTCATCAACATCGGCGAGGAGCTCGGGCAGCCGTACGACGCCGACCGCGCGCGGCGGAGCGTCGAGCGGATCGGCGACACGCTGCGCACCGTGTTCGCCCGGGCCAAGGCCGACGGTGTGCCCACCCACATCGCCGCAGACCGGATCGCCGAAGAACGGATCGCGCAGGCGCGCGCAGCCGACCCGGACCCGCTCTCGGGTCTTCGGCCGGCGGGATGATCCCGCTTCACGACAGCGTGCCGACCCGGCGCCGCCCGGTGCTGACGATCGCGCTGATCCTGGTCAACATCGCCGTCTTCCTCTGGTCGCAGAACGCCGCGACGCAGATCCTCCCGTCGAACCGCGGCCCGGTGCGGGTGAACGGCTTCACGGCGGTCACGGCCGAGTACGGCTTCGTGCCGTGCGAGCTCACCATGCGCTGCGCCGCCGGTGATGACACCGTCGACGTCGGCCGATTCACCGACGGGACGCCCGCCGTCGTGCGCGTCCACCACGTCCCGGTGGCCCTGACGCTCCTGACGTCGATCTTCATGCACGGCGGCTGGGAGCACCTGCTCGGCAACATGCTCTTCCTCTGGATCTTCGGGAACAACATCGAGGACCGGGTCGGCCGGCGCAGGTTCCTGATCTTCTACCTGCTCGGCGGCCTGGCCGCCGCTGCGCTCCAGCTCGCCGTTGGCCCGTCGTCGGCCGTCCCCAACATCGGCGCGTCAGGCGCGATCGCGGCCGTGCTCGGCGGCTACCTGCTGCTCTACCCCACCGCCGCCGTCGTCACCTACATCCCGCCGTTCTTCTTCATCCCGCTGCCGGCCGTCTTCTTCCTGGTCGGCTGGTTCCTGCTCCAGATCGTCGCGGCGAGCTCGGTGCAGGTCGGGAGCGCGGGCGGCGGCGTCGCCTACTTCGCGCACATCGGCGGGTTCGCGTTCGGCCTCCTCACCATCCGCTGGTGGGTGCGCAGGGAACCGTTGCGGCCCGCGTTCTGAGCCACGATCTGCCTCGACCCGTGGTTGTATCGGTGGCGCGGCGAATGAAACCCGTCCTCGCGCAGCACCTCGCTGGCTTGGTCAGCCCTCGAAGGCGGGCGGCGGCATGGCCGGCTGGAGCATCCCGGCCCGCAGCGCGTATGCGACCATGTCGGCGCGGGACGCCAGCCGGAGCTTCTGCATGATGTTCCGGCGGTGGGACTCGGCTGTGCGCGTGGAGATGACCAGCATCGTCGCGAGCTCCTGGTTGGTGTGTCCTTGCGCGAGCAGGCGAAGCACCTCGCGTTCGCGTGGCGAAAGCGGATCCGGTGGCCGGGTCACCGGTCCGTCGAGTAGTAGGCGGAGCCGGAGCGTGGGGTCGATGAAGCGGGTGCCCGCCGCGACATCACGGATCGCCGTGGCGAGGCCGGCACCGGGTGTGGACTTCAGCAGGTACCCGTCGGCTCCGTGGGTGAGCGCGAGGCGAACGCTGTCGGCTTCGCCTTGCGAGGCGAGCATGACGATTCTGCAGTGCGCCGGCGCTTCCGCGCGGAGGCGCGTGAGCGCCGCGATGCTGTCCCCGTCGGGCAGGTCGGCGTCGAGGATCAGGACATCGGGGGCGCAACGGCGGAGTGCGAACAGGGCGTCGGCAAGATGCCCGGCGTCCGCGACCACCGATATCCCCTCCTGCTCGAGCAGCACGTGAACGCCGGCGCGGACGACCGGATGGTCGTCGACGACGATGGCGCGCAACGGCTCGCCGTCGCTGACCGCCGATCCGCTGCTCGAAGAAGCCGCCGCGGCGGTCACGCGTCGGTTCGGATGCGGCGGGGTGCGGCCCGCCGCCTGGATGGGGATACTCGGAGCCGCCAACGCATGCGTGAAGTCTGACGATGACCGGGCGCCGGGGGCAAGAGCCGAGGGGGTAGTTCCCCCTATCCCATCGGGAGGGATTCGCTCTCGTCCTCAATCTTCCCTCGTCTGCGGGGCCGACGGGGCGGATCCTCCGAGCACGCGCGCCACCGCCTCGGCGCGGTTCGCGGATCCCGTCCTTGCGAGGATCTGCTTCACGTGCCACTTCACTGTCCCCTTGCTCACGACGAGGCGGTCTGCGACGGCCGCGGTGGTCAGTCCCTGGGCGATCAGCCTCAGGATCTCCAGCTGCCGTGCCGTGAGCAAGGCGGTGTCGGCCAGCGCATCCTCG
>DATAEI010000251.1:0-12324 GCA_036258075.1 Gaiellales bacterium | reverse complement strand
CTCGCCGCGACGGCGACGGCCGTGACCGCGGCCGCCGCGAAGATGATGAGGGTCCTGTGCCTCATCGCATACCTCCCTGTACCAGGCGCGGGCCGGCCATGGTCCGCGCCTCATGGAGACCAGGCCCCCCGCACGGGAGGTGATCTCGGCGGGGTGGTCGGCCGGGAAGGCTTCCCAGCCACTTCCAGGATACGAGCATCCGGCACGCCTGCCAAGTGCCCCCGCAGCGGATGCTGCGCGGAAAATTGGGGTCTGACCCGGTTTTTCAGCCGGGGCTAGCTGCGGCGGAAGATGCCGCGCCAGCCGCCGTTGTCGGACTCGCCGACAGCCTCGCGCAGCTGGCCGATCTCGACGCCCGCGGGACGCTCGGGCGGCGTCTCGGCGGCCTCGATCAGGCGCCGCACGCGGGCCTTCTGGGCGGTGTTGATCTCGATGAAGGCGCACCCGACGATCGTGCGGCCGTCGATCCCGTCGCGCAGGGACTGCACCCGCACCTCCGCCTCGATGTGCTCGGCGAAGAAGCGGCCGTTGAAGATCAGGCGGTCGTTCAGGCGCAGCACGCGCCGGGTCGCGAAGGCGACGCCCGACTCGCTGAGATCGACGATGGTGCCCTCCACCTTGTCGCCGTCCACCACATCACGGCAGCTCACCGCGATCAGCCAGGCGACCCCGCCGGCCGGGACGCGCTGGTCGCGCCGGCGCGAGTTGTCCGGGCCGACCGACATGGCGCGGAGCCGCACCCGTGCGAGCTCGTTCGTATGGAAGGAGGCGTCCTCGATCACGAAGCGGACGAGCCACGGCTGGGCCTCCTCGGGCACGATGATGCGGCCGCGCACGGTCATGCCGGTGGCGACCACAAGCCGCGGGGCGGTGGCCCAGACCTTGGCGCCCTTCATCCCGGTCGTCTGCATCGGGATCCGGTCGCCGGAGTCGGTCTCGAGCTCAGCCGTCATGCTCGCGAAGAGCATGCGCACGGCATCCGAGGGGTTGAGACGTGCCATCCAGTGACATATCGGCCGGAGAGGCCCGAGACCTGAGGGCCACCGGCGAGCTCGTCGTGACGCTGCTGCTTTTCGGGAGCTCGTTCCCCGCGTTCAAGCTCGCCACCGAGGGGTTCGGCGTCGGCACCGTGGCCGCCGTCCGGTTCGCCCTCGCCACCGCGACGCTCCTCGCGATCAGCCGCGGGCTGCCATCGCTCGAGCGGCGCATGTGGAAGCGGCTGCTCCTGATCGGGGCCGTCGGGCTGGGCGGACAGGCGGTCGCGATGACGGCGGGGATCGACGCCGGCAGCTCGACGCTCGGCGCGCTCGTTCTCGGTCTCGAGCCGATCGGCGTCGCCGTCGCCGCGGTGCTCGTCGCCCGCGAGCGGCCGACGCCGGCCACGCTCGCCGGGCTCGGGCTCGGCCTCGCCGGCGTGGCCGTCGTGTCGGGCCTCGCCACCTCGGGCGTCTCGGGCGCCGGCCGGCCCGTCGCCTTCCTGCTTCTCACCGTCGTCCTCTTCGCCGCCTACACGGTGTCCGTGCGGAGGGAGGCGGGCCGGGTCGACGCGGGCGCGGTCGCCGTCGTCACGTCGATCGGTGCGTCGTTCCTCGCGGTGCCGCTGATCCTGGTCGACGCCGCCCGCGGCCAGGTGGTGCAGGGCGACCTGCGGGCGTCGGCGGTCGCGGCGATGATCTACATCGGCGTCGGCACGGGCATCGCCTACCTGCTCTTCGCGCACGTCCTCTCCCGGCTTCCGGCGTCGCGGTTCGCGGTCGCCATGTACGCGGTGCCGACGCTCGGCGTGCTCGGCTCGTGGGCGGTGCTCGGCGAGCGGCCGATCGCCCGCGACGTCGTCGGCGGCGCGATGATCCTCGTGGCCGTCTGGGTGGCCGAGCGCCGCCGGGGCGGACGCGACGTGGCGGCCACGTGACGGAGCCTGCGCGGGAGTAGTATCGGCGCAGCCGAAAGGGAGGACGCCATGTCGCAGGTCGCCACCGAGACGCTCCGTGGGATCCCGGAGATCCGCCGGTTCTTCCGCACCCAGACGACCCCCGTCTACTTCGTATCGGCGACGGCGTTCAACCTGCTCGGCATGGACCGCTGGGTGCGCGCGCTCCGGTATGTGAATTACTACGACTCCTTCGACGGCCACCACCCGCGCGTGTTCGTGCCGCGCGACCGGCCCGACCGGGCGTTCGAGTCGATCGAGCAGATCTGCAACCACCTCCTCGCACACAAGGAGACGCACGACCTGGTCGGCGACCGCGGGGGCAAGGTCGTCTTCCTGATGTTCGACGACGAGACCGAGCACCTGGCGGGCGAGCTCGGGCTCGAGGTCGCGTTCCCGCCCGCGGCGCTGCGCCACCGGCTCGACTCCAAGATCGAGACGACCCGTATCGCCGACGAGGCCGGCGTCCCCAGCGTCCCGAACATCCTCGGCCGGGCGGCGACCTACGAGGAGCTCCTCGAGCTGGCACGCATGGCGGGGATCGGGACAGACCTCGTCGTCCAGACCCCCTACGGCGACTCCGGGCAGACCACGTTCTTCGTCGCCTCCCCGTCCGACTGGGACGAGCACGCCGCCGACATGGCCGGCGAGGAGCTCAAGGTCATGCGCCGGATCAACTGCCGGGAGGCGGCGATCGAGGGCGTCATCACCCGCCACGGCACCCTCGTGGGGCCGCTCATGGCAGAGCTGGCCGGCTTTCCGGAGCTCACGCCGTACGGCGGCGGCTGGTGCGGGAACGACGTGTCGCCGACCGTCCTCACGGACCGCCACCGCGAGATCGCCCGCGAACGCACGCGCGCGATGGGCGACCGGCTTTCTGCGGAGGGCTACCGCGGCTACTTCGAGCTCGACTTCCTGGCCGACATCGACACCGGCGAGATGTACCTCGGTGAGCTCAACCCGCGGGTAACGGGAGCGAGCTCGATGACCAACGTGACCGCCGTCGCCTACGGCGACATGCCGCTCTTCCTCTTCCACCTGCTCGAGTACATGGACGTCGACTACGAGATCGATGTCGCCGAGCTGAACGAGCGCTGGAGCCAGCCGCAGGCGATCGACTCGTGGAGCCAGTTCATCCTGAAGCAGACCGACGAGACGATCGAGCGGATCACGCACGCACCGACGTCGGGCATCTGGCGGCTCGCTCCCGACGGGTCGATGGGGTTCGTTCGCCGCGACACTGACTGGCACGCGGTCGCCGACGAGCGCGAGGCCTTCTACCTGCGCATCGCCGCCGCGGGCTCCTACCGCTACCCGGGCGCCGACCTGGGTATCCTCGTGACCAGGGGCCGCCTGATGGACGAGGATCACAACCTGACCGACCGCGCCCATGCCTGGATCGACGGCGTGAAGGGACAGTTCAGGGGCGAGCCGGTCGTCCCGGCCGCGCCGCTCCCGCCGCCGGAGCCCTTCTCGTTTAAGATGTTGTAGAAGTGCAGTCGATCCAATTCACCTTTCGTGCCTTGCAGGAGGATCGGCCGGGCGAGACGTGGCGCGGCGTCTTCGAGGAGATGTGGCCCACGTACCGCGAGTGGTTCTTGCGGGACGGGGATGCGGCCCGTTCGAGCTACGCCCACTCGGCGCGCATGCTGCGCGAGCACATGCCCGAGCTCGTCCCGACGTGGCAGCGGCTCGTCGAGCTGGCCGGCGGCGGCGACGTCGCGGCCAGGATGCTCTCGATGGTGAACCCGCCGCCGTATCTGAGCGGCTGCTCGCAGGGCGTCTACCGAGGCCCCGGCGGGCCGGTCCTCGTCCGCAACTACGACTATGCCCCGTCGCGGCTCGAGGGCGTCGTGTGGCGCACGGCCTGGAACGGCAGGCTGGTGATGGGCACGAGCGACTGCCTGTGGGGCCTGCTCGACGGGGTGAACGAGGACGGCCTCGCGGTCTCACTCACCTTCGGCGGGCGGCCCGTTCTGGGCGACGGCTTCGGCGTGCCGCTCGTGCTGCGCTACCTGCTCGAGACCTGCGCGACGGTGGCCGAGGCGGCGGCGGTGCTCGCGCGGCTGCCGTACCACCTCGCCCACAGCCTGACGCTCGCGGACCTCACCGGCGAGGTGCTGACGGCGCACCTCTCGCCCGACCGGGGCGTTGCCTTCAGGCCCACGCCGGCGGCCACCAACCACCAGGACGTGGTGGAGTGGACGGAGCACGCCGCGGTCACCCGGACGCTCGAGCGCGAGGCGTGCATCCTGGCGATGCTCGACGACCCGTCGACGACGCCCGAGGGGTTCGTGCAGGCGTTCCTCAGCCCGCCGCTTCGCTCGACGACCTACTCGCGGGGCTTCGGCACGCTCTACACGGCGGCCTACAACCTGCCCGAGCGGACGGTTGACTACCTGTGGCTCGGGGCATCGTGGAGCCATTCCCTGCGCACCTTTGAGCCGAGCACGCATGTCGAGGCGCTGGTCGAAGCGTCGGTCGCGTAGCGCCCGGGCGGCGTTGGCGCTCCTTGCGGCGCTGTGCGTGGCCGCGACCGCTGCGCCGGGGGCTGCCGCCGGGCCGCTGGCAAGCGCCTGCACGGGCCGGGCGGGGCATCCGTCGACCTACAGGCACGTGCTCGTGATCGTGATGGAGAACCACAGCGCGAGCCAGATCTTCGATTCGCCCAAGACGCCCTACATCTCGCGCGTCGCCCGAAGCTGCGGACGGGCCGTGAACTACCGCGCGATCACCCACCCGTCGCTTCCCAACTACATCGCCATGACCGCCGGCTCGAACGGCGGCCTGACGACCGACTGCAACGCGTGCCGCACGAACGTGCCGGACATCTTCCGCCAGCTCGTCCGCCGGGGGCGGGCGTGGCGCGGGTTCGCGGAGTCGATGCCCTCGCCGTGCTTCAGGGCGGACTCGGGCCGCTACCTCATGCGCCACAACCCGGCCGTCTACTTCCGCCACCTGGCGGGCACGTGCAGGACGTCCGACCTGCCGATGGGGACGCCGGCGCGGGGCGCTCTGCGCCGGGCGCTGCGCCAGAACATGCTGCCCGCCTACGCGTTCCTCACGCCCGACGCCTGCCACGACATGCACGACTGCCCGAAGGCGGCCGGCGACGCGTGGCTGCGGTCATGGCTGCCCATGATCCTCGCGAACCGCTCGTATCGAAACGGCCAGATGGCGGTCTTCCTGACCTTCGACGAGGGCGTCGGCACCGACCAGCGCGTCGCCACGATTGTCCTGAGCCCCTACATCGAGGCCGGCACGGTCTCGCGCGGACACTTCACGCACTACTCGCTCCTGCGCACGACCGAGAACCTGCTCGGGCTCCCCTTGCTCGCCCACGCCCGGCAGGCGGCGGGGATACGGCGAGCGTTCGGCATCTGAGCGCCGGAGCCCGAGGCTAGTTGCGGCTGCGCGCCCAGAGCTGCCCCCCGATGAACAATGCGATCGAGGCGGTGAACGCGATCAGGTTTGGTGAGTGGTCCCCGCCGAGGATGACCCCGACGCATGCTGCGAGGATGATGCCGCCGGCCACGGCTCCATTCCTGTACATCCGATCCATGCGCTGTCGGAGCTTCGGGTCCATCCCGGCCCGTAACGTACTGGGTGGCCGGGCAGGCCGCGGGGCCCCGCCCCCTTGCCGACCCACCCATTTGCGCCCGTAGTGAATCTTCACTAACCTGCGCCTCTTCATGGTCGAGGTACGCACACGGCTCACCTACGAGGATCGGCGGACGGCGATCCTGGACGCGGCGCGGCACGAGTTCGCGCGGAAGGGCTTCCGCGGTGCGGGCACGGCCGACATCGCCGCCCGCTGCGGCTGCTCCGAGCCGATGCTCTACAAGCACTTCGCGTCGAAGCAGGAGCTCTTCGCGGCCGTCCTCATCCACACCGGCGCCCTCATGGGCCAGCGGGTGGACGCCCTGCTCGACGAGTCGGGCGACTCCGTGACCACGGCCCTCGTCGAGGTCGCCGAGCTGGCGGCCACCGACGAGCTCATCGTGGAGGTGATGCGGCTGCGCATGCTGGCCGCGTCGCTCGTCGACGAGCCCGCCGTCCGGGCCGCGCTCGACGACAACATGCGCTTCATGCGTGCCCGCATCGTCGCGATGCTCGCCCGAGCCCGCGACCGCGGCGAGGTGCGCTCCGACCTCGACCTGGAGCACGTCGCATGGCTCTGGGTCGGGTTCACGCTGTCGTGCGGGTTCCGGCACGCGCTCGAGCCGGAGACGGCCCTCGAGGATAGCCCGTTCGTCGCCCGCACGTTCGTGCAGATGCTCAGTCTCAACACCGACGCAGAGGAGACGGAATGACCTCTGACCACCCGAACCACAAGTGGTGGACGCTCTTCGCAATGTGCTTCGCCCTCTTCATGATCATGCTCGACAACACGATCGTGAACGTGGCGCTGCCGTCGATCCAGCACTCGCTGAACCCGTCGCCCGAGAACCTGGAGTGGACGATCAACGCCTACGTCCTGGTGTTCGCGACCCTGATCCTGCTCGGCGGGAAGCTTGGCGACCGCTTCGGGCGGAAGCGCATCTTCCTGGTCGGCCTCGCGATCTTCACGCTGGCCTCGGCCGCGTGTGCGCTCGCGCAGAGCGACACGCAGCTCATCGGCGCGCGCGCCGTGCAGGGCGTCGGCGGCGCGCTTCTGAACCCGCTCTCGCTCTCGATCATCGTGTCGGCGTTCCCGCGAAAGCAGCTCCCCCAGGCCATCGGCATCTGGGCGGGGATCTCCGGCCTGGGCCTGGCGATCGGCCCGCTGCTCGGCGGATTCCTGGTCGAGCACTTCTCGTGGTCGGCCGTCTTCTGGGTCAACGTCCCGGTCGGCGTGGTCGCCGCAGGAGCGACGGTCTGGGCCGTCAGGGAGTCACGCGACTCGACGACGCACAGCCTCGACATCCTCGGCACCGTGCTCATCACCGCGGGCCTCGGCGCGCTCACCTGGGGCCTGATCAAGACCGCCAGCCATGCCTGGCTCAGCCCCTACACGCTGTCGTTCCTCGGGGCGGCGGTCGTCTTGGTGGCGCTCTTCATCCTGTGGGAGAGCCGCCAGTCCGACCCGATGGTGCCGCTCGGATTCTTCAAGGCGCCGGCGTTCACCTCGTCGAGCATCATCGTGACCCTGATCGGCGTCGGGCTCTTCGGTGTCATCTACTTCCTGACCCTCTACTTCCAGAACGTCGAGGGCTATTCGCCGATCGAGGCCGGCCTGCGCACGCTTCCCACGACGATGATGATCCTGTTCGTCGCCCCGATCGCCGGCAAGCTGGGGCCGAGGATCGGGCCACGGGCGCTCATGACCTTCGGCATGCTGACCGCGACGGTCGGCCTGGTCGGGCTCTCGTTCATCGACGTCGGCACGAGCTACAACGCGATCTGGCCGTTCCAGATGCTGCTCGGCATCGGCCTCGCCTCGACGATGCCCGCGTCGGCGGCGACCGCGATGGGCGCCGTCGACCACGCCAAGGCCGGGGTGGCCTCCGGCGTCATCAACGCCTCGCGGCAGGTCGGCGGCGCGCTCGGGATCGCCGTGCTCGGCGGCATCGGCTCGACGCTGGCCGCGAACTCGTGGTCGGACAAGATCGCGAACCTCCCGCCGGCGCAGCAGGCCAAGGCCGAGCGGCTCGTCCCGCTCGTCCAGGGCGGCCGCGGGAACGTCATCGAGCGCCTGACCGGCAGCCACATCGCCGCGACGAACGCGCTCGACTCGTTCATGCACGGCGTCCACGCCGCCCTCCTGACGGCGGGCGGCCTCACCTTCCTCGCCGCGATCGTCGCCCTGGTCGGACTGCGCGGCGTGCACGTCCGCGAGCCGGGCGAGCAGCAGGCGCGGGACGCGCCCCCGGTGGCGCTCGAGGCCTGATCTTCGGAGCCGCCGGAGCCGGCCGCTACGAGGCGGACCAGCTCTGGCGGCTCAGGAAGAAGCTGTGGGTGCCCGGCATGGTCGAGCACTGGAGGCCCGACTGGTCGGAGAGGCACGTGATGCCGCCGCCGCCCCACACCGAGCCGTACGCGAGCGTCGGCGCCGACTGGTCGTAGACCGTGTCGCTGACGCAGAGCGGCTTCGCGGGGCCCTTGGCCCCGATCCTGACGGACGTCCAGTCGCCGGCGCAGCTCGTGGCCGGCGGCGGCTGCAGGCCGCTTCGGATGTCGCAGCGCAGGGTGGTGGCGTTCGTCAGCAGGCAGGCGATGTTCCTGGACGGCATCTGGAATCCCGTCGACGTCAGGATCGGATAGCCGAGCGCCTTGCACGCGACGAGCGTCTGATCGGGGAGCGGAACCGAGGTGCAGCCGATGTCGGTGCCGGTATTCAGGACGTTCCACCGCGTCCCGTCCCACGACAGCAGCACCTGGGCGGAGTCGTAGCAGCTGCCGCCGCTCTGGCAGCCGGAATTGTCGGGAATCGCCAGCACGAACGCGTAGTCGTTCTGGCAGCGCGTGACCTTGACCTTGACGATGGTGAGGTCGCCGGCGGTGCTGTCCATCGCCGGTTTCAGCACCGAGAGGAAGTCGCTCGGCCCGCACGGCGCCTCGGAGCCGGTGCTCCCGGCGGTCGATCCGCCGGTGTCGGTCGCGGTCTCGGTGACGGTGGTCGTGACCGTCGCGCCGCTCGATGCCGCGCCGCCGCTCCCGCCGCAGGCCGCGGCGGCCACGAGGGTGGCTGACACGAAGAGGAGGCACGCGACAGGCGCAAACCGCATCGCGCGAAGTATCCGCCATCCGGCGGTCGGAGGGCGGGCGCTCAGCTCTGGGCGGCCGGGGCGATCCGCGCCCACAGCCACACCATGCCGTAGGCGATCACGACCGCCAGCAGCAGCACGACGCCGAACGGCGCCGGCAGGAGCAGGATGAACATCCCCCGCAGGAGCCCGCCCGCCGCCAGCGTCGAGATCAGGCCGAGCAGGAGCGTCGCCGCGACGCCGAGCCGCTCGCGGCCGGGGTGGAGCAGCCGCGCCGTCACGCCGACGAGGGCGCCGGCGATGAGCAGGGTCGTGAGCTGGTACGGCAGCAGGTACATCCTCCCCAGGGATCGGCCGTTCCCCCGGCCGGGTGATCCCTCGGCCGGGGGAACGCCATTCCCACGAGCGCCGCCCAGGGCTGCGGCTCGCGGGGGTCGCCGGTGGCTCCCCGTCGGGAGCCACCGGCCGCCGGCCGGTCAGGCCAGCACCGTGTACCGCGTGAGCATCCCGGCGGTGATGTGGTCGTTCACGTGACAGTGGAAGAGCCAGGTGCCTGCGTCGTCGGGCACCATGTCGGCGACGACCATCGTCGCCGGGAGCAGGCTGACGACGTCCATGCGCATGCCGTTCACGGTCACCGTGTTGCCGTGCCAGTGCGGCGTGTGCAGATCGACCTCGGTGCCCATGCTCATTACGTACCAGCGCACGTGCTCGCCCCGGTGCATCGTGATCATGGGCTCGTTCCCGAAGACGTAGCCATCGATCGAGTGCATGAGGTTCGACTCCTCGAAGCCCTCGTCCTCGGGGTCGGGGAACGGCGGCTTCGCGAAGCGGTGGACGTTCTCGTTGAGGAAGGGGCTCTGGTTCTCGTTCATCACCGCGAAGAGCGCGAAGACCTCACGGTCGGCGTCCTTCGGGCTGCCGTCCGCCCGCGCCATGCCGCGCCGGGTGATCTCCATCGGTCCCATGAGGCCCGCATACGTGTCGGCGACCTCGTCGGTGTGCGAGTGGTACATCCACATGACCGAGCTGCCGTCGTCCGGCCCCGGCCCCGCGCGCGGAGGCACCTCCCACACGTAGGTGTGCGTGCCGCCGGTCGGGACGGCGTCGTCGGACTTCTTGGCGCCGTGCGTGCCGTCGTTGTAGGGCGCGCCCTCGCTGTTCTTCGCGTAGAAGACGCCGTGCGGGTGGACGCTCGCCGGGAAGGGGCAGGTGTTCCGGAAGACCACCTTGATCGTGTCGCCCACCTCGGCGCGGATGACCGGGCCCAGGAACCCCATGTAGGCCTCATCGGCGGGGCGCTCCTGGAGGTGCGAGAAGCTCGCGTCGGTGTAGCCGCGATAGAGGCACTTCACGTACCTGGAGCCGATCCGGCCGGGACCGGACTTGACGTAGGTGTCGGCGACGTCGTCGAAGGGCCTGCCGGAGATCTCGTTCGTGCCCTGCGGTGCGTAGTCCCAGACGACCTTGTCGGCGCTGATGTAGTACGTGCGCGTCATGCCATCGCTCCGGAAGCCGCCTCCGGAGACGTCCTGCCAGTAGGTCGCGCCCTGCATGGCGCTCATGGTCATCCCTGCCATCGAGTGCCTGGCCGCGCCGGCGTAGACCGGCCCGGGCGAGCCGCCGCCGGTCGCGACGGCGAACGCCGCGAAGACCGCCACAGCCGCGATCCCGATGCCGGGCAGGGCGCGCCACAGCGGCGCGAGTCGGGTCTTGCTCATGAACCTTCCCCCTCGGAAGAGTGTCGTGTGTGCGAGTCGGAGCCGCGGCCCGACCCGCAGGGGGTCAGGCTGTCGCGGTGGCGTCCGGGGGCGGCGCGCGGCCGGAGTGCGCCCAGCGATGGGCCTCGCTGCGGGGCGGGACGGCGAGAACGGGCCGTCGCGGTGCGGACGCGCCTGCCCGGCGCGGCGCCCTGCGGCGCGAGGCGACGAGCGCGCGCACACCGTCGGCGAGCCGGACGAGCGCCCGCGCGATCGCGTACGCGGCGAGCGCGAAGGGGATCTGAAGCAGGAGGCCGGGCACGAACCCCGGTTCGAGGAGCGTGCCCAGCGGGGCGGCGCCCGTGCGAAGGACGGTCTCGACATGCTCCTGGATGACGTAGAGCGCAGGGGCCAGGAGCGCGAACGGCAGCCGAGCGGCCCGCGCGTGGGACGCAGACCAGGCGCCCGTGAAGCGGCCCGCGAGGCCGAGCAGGACGACAACCACGGCCAGGCTCGCGAGGAGCGGGACTGCTCTCGCGCCCGGGCCGCCCTGGAGGAGCTCCGCGCGGCCGCCGTCGGGGGCGCCGAACACGATGTTCGCGAACGCGTGCGCGAACTCGCAGCCGACGACCGCGATCGGCAGTGTCACCAACCAGGCGAGGCGTTCCCGGCGCACGCGCTTGCGAGTGTAGAACGTGTCAAGGTGCAGGGCAATCACGTTCTCCGTCTACGATCGCGCCCGTGACGGCGGAGCTCGATCACGTGCAGGTGACAATGCCGCCCGGCAGGGAGGACGAGGCCCGGGCGTTCTACGCCGGCCTGCTCGGCCTCACCGAGGTCGAGAAGCCCGGCCCGCTCCAGGCCCGCGGCGGCGTCTGGTTCGCCGAGGGGATCCACGTGTCGGGCGAGGAGAGGTTCATCCCTGCGCGGCGCGCTCACCCGGCGTTACGCGTCGGCGACCTGGACGCACTCGCCGTGCGGCTGGCCGCCGCCGGCTGCGTCGTCGAATGGGACGACCGCTGGCCGGGCGTGCGCCGGTTCTACACGAGCGACCCGTTCGGGAACCGTCTAGAGCTGAATACCCGAGAGAAGGAAGCGGAACGCTCGTAGACGGCCTACGTCCGAGTCTCACGCCGCGGGTCGCGAGGGCGAATCCTTCAAAGCGCCCCGACGACCAGTACGTCCAATCGAGGTGTTAACTCCGGACTCGCACCCGGGCCGTGCGGTACTGGTTGAACGGGTTGTCGTCCTGGAACGGCGCCTCCGAGAGCACGCCGCCCTTCACCACGACCGACCCGTGCGTCGCAGTGACGCGGACGACGAACCTCGTCGTGAGGCTCGTCCCCGGAGCGACGTCGCCGTACTCGCAGAACGGCGTGTCGGGCGACACGCCAGCGTCGCACGCCTCGCCGACGAGCACTCCGCCTCGGATCTGCGGGACGGTGTCCAGCTCGGCAGTCTCCGGCCCATTGTTCCGGATGACCTCGGTGAACGTGACGCGCATGCCGCGCTCCGCGCTCCGCGTGCTCGCGTGGATCGAGACCACGCCGAGATCGGCGGCCGGCGGCTCGGACGACTGGCCTACCGCCGGAACGGCGAAGAGCGCCCCCGCCGCGATCGCAACCAGCGCGGCCACGCCTTTCCCACGCACCATCCGCTTGCCCATTGCCATGACGTTCCCCCGTTCGTCGCGACGCCCGCCCTACACGTCGATAGTCGCAGGTCGACGACGTGAAGTCGAGCCGCGTTCACCACTCGTTCTCCATCTGCGCACTCAAGCCAGGTCACCACGCCTCGATCCCCGCGCCCGGCACAGGGAACGTTGTGCGGGTCAAGCCGCGCTGGCTGCCTCGGGCGCCTGACCCCTCGCGCAACAACGGGGTCTGACCCCGATGTTGCGTCAGGCCGTCACGGGGCGCCCGGACCGTGCTTCGGAGGAGCGCAGCCCGGGTGGCCGGGCCCGTGGTCGCCCTTCTTGCCGTCGTGTCCCTTGCCGGGGTCCTCCGTC
>DATAEI010000250.1:0-8298 GCA_036258075.1 Gaiellales bacterium | reverse complement strand
CCTGGCCACCGGCACCGTCCACCAGCCGATCAACCTGACCACCGACAAGACGCATACGGTGGCCGTGCTCTCGATGCCGCTTGCAGGCAACGGATCGAACGACGCATCGAAGCAGGCGCTCACCGCGCTTCGCGACCGCCTGATCCCCGACACGCTGGGGACCGTGAAGAACGTCAGCGTCGACGTCAGCGGCCAGACCGCGATCGACCGCGACCAGAGCACGATGCTCGCCCGCAACACGCCGCTCGTGTTCGCGTTCGTGCTCAGCCTGGCGTTCATCCTGCTCCTGGTCACGTTCCGCTCGATCGTGATCCCGATCAAGGCGATCATCCTGAACCTGCTCTCCGTGGCGGCCGCCTACGGTGTGCTCGTCACGGTGTTCCAGGACGGGCACGGCGCGTCGCTCCTGGGCTTCACGCCCACAGGTGGGGTCGCGCCGTGGCTGCCGCTCTTCCTGTTCGTGATCCTGTTCGGCCTCTCGATGGACTACCACGTGTTCATCCTGAGCCGGGTCAAGGAGCTCGTCGACGGCGGCATGTCGACCGAGGACGCCGTCGCCGAGGGCATCAAGAGCACCGCCGGCACCGTGACCAGCGCCGCGCTGGTGATGGTGGGCGTGTTCTCGATCTTCGTGACCCTCAGCCTCGTCGACCTGAAGGAGTTCGGCGTCGGCCTCGCCGCCGCCGTCCTGATCGACGCCACGATCATCCGCGGCGTCCTGCTTCCCGCCAGCATGAAGCTGCTCGGGAGCTGGAACTGGTACCTGCCCAAGCCGCTTCAGTGGCTGCCGCGGTTCCAGGTCGAGCCGTCCCCCCGAACGGCGGTGGAAGCCTCGGGCGACTGACCACCCCACACCCAGCGCACGACCCGAGCGGCCCGCCCCACGGCGGGCCGCTCGCGTGCGTCCTCGTCCGGCCGATTGACGGCCGATGCGGCGGCTCAGTACCGTTAGGCGGTGCCAGGGCCTGCCGACTCGACCGAGCGGGGCGGGCCCGGCGGAGGCGACGAGCTTCGGCCGGTGACCGCCCTCTTCGCCGACATCGTCGGCTCCACCGGGCTGGGCGAGCGCATGAGCCCGGATGAGGTGAAGGCGCTCGTGGGCGAGTGCGTGACCCGCATGAGCCGGGTGATCGAGGAGTTCGGGGGCACGGTGCAGGCGTACATGGGCGACGGCGTGTGCGCCTACTTCGGCGTGCCGAGCGCCCACGAGGACGACGCCGACCGCGCGGCCGAGGCGGGGCTCGCGCTGCTCGAGATGGTCGGCGCCTACGGCCGCGACGTGCGCCAGGCGTGGGAGATCGCCGAGTTCAACGTGCGCATCGGGATCAACGGCGGGCTCGCGGCGGTCGGCGTCGTGGGCTCCGCCCAGCCGCAGGCCGTCGCCCTCGGGGACACGACCAACGTCGCCGCGCGGCTCCAGGCGGCCGCGGCCCCAGGCACGATCGTCACCGGCGAGACGACCGCCCAGCGGCTCATGCCGCGCTTCGTCCTCGAGCCGATCGGCGAGCTCGCGCTGAAGGGCCGTGCGGCGCCCGTCTCGGCCTGGCGGGTGCTCCGCCGCCAGACGACCGGCCGCGACCACACCCAGTCGCCGCTCGTCGGCCGCGAGGCCGAGGCCGCCCGGCTGCGCCGCGCGTCCGAGGAGCTCCTGGCCGGCCGCGGGCAGTCGCTGCTCCTGATCGGCGAGGCCGGGATCGGCAAGTCGCGCCTCCTCGGCGAGCTCCGCGAGAATCTCGGCGCCGGGGTCACGTGGCTCGAGGGCGACTGCCGCTCCTACGGCGCGGTCGGCCTCTACCAGCCGTTCGTCGAGATGCTGCGGACATGGCTCGGCATCGACCACACCGAGCGCGAGATCGTGGTGCGCACGCGTCTGCGGGCCCGGCTGCCCGCCATCTACGGCGGCGATCCCGGCGATGCGCTCATGTTCATCGGCCACCTTCTGGGCGTGCAGCCCGAGCCCGGCCATCGCGATGCGCTGCGGGAGGGCGACGCCGAGGGCCTGGCGGCGTCCACGCGGGCGGCGTTCTGCGACTGGGCGCTTCGGCTCTCCAAGCAGGCGCCCACGGTGATCGCGATCGAGGGCCTCCACGAGGCCGACGTCGCCACCTGCGAGATGCTCGAGGATCTGCTCGAGCTCACCGACCGGGCGCCCGTCATGCTCGCGATGAGCGCGCGGCCCGAGCGCGACAGCCCGGCCTGGGAGTTCCGCGCCCACGCGATGCGCCACTTCGGCCACCGCTTCGAGGAGCTGACCCTGGAACCGATCCCCGACGACGCCGCCGGGCAGCTGCTCGACATCACCGCCTCCGGCCTGCTCGACCCGGCGACCCGCGAGGAGCTCGTGACCCGGGCCGAGGGCAACCCGCTCTACCTCGAGGAGATGGCCCATGCGCTCGAGGCCGATGAGATCCGGCCCCGGGCCTGGACGGTCACCGTGGGCGCCGCGCCCGGGATGCCCGCCTCGCTCGACGCGCTCCTGATCGCGCGGATGGACCGGCTCGACGCCGAGGCGCGGGCGCTCGGGCAGACCGCTGCGGTGATCGGCCGCGAGTTCCCGGCACGCGTGCTGGAGCAGGTCGCGGGCGTCGAGCGATTCGAGGCCGGCATGCCGGGCCTCCTGCGCGCCGGCATCGTCCGCGAGCTCCGCCGCTACCCGGAGCTCGAGTACACCTTCCGTCACGGCCTCCTCCAGGAGGCCGCCCGCAGCACTCTCACCCCACCCCGCCGTGCTGCGCTGTGCGGCCGGGTGGCCGAGGTGTTCGAGGAGCTCTTCGCCGACGCGCTCGACGAGCGGATGGAGATGCTCGCCCACTACCACGCCCAGAGCGGCAACCTCTCGAAGGCGCTCGAGTACCTCGACCGGTCGGCGGAGCGGGCCGAGAGCTGGGGGCAGCGCGACGAGGCGGTGCGGCTCTGGCGGCGCGCCCTTCGCGTCGCCGAGCGCATGGACGACCCGGCCGCAGCCGAGCGGCTGCGCACCCGCCTGGGAGCGCGCGCGGAGCCTGCGCCCGAGCCGGCCGCCCGCGACGCGGCGGCCATCGCCGAGCGGCCCGCGGCGCCGCACGCCCGCGTCGGCCCGTACACGCTCGAGGGCGCCGCCTCGTCACCGGGGTCGGTCGTGCGGGCCCGAACCGCGGACGGCGAGCCGGTCGCGCTGCGCCTGCTCGGCCGCACCGACTCCGGGGCCGACTCGGCATGGCTCGAGCTGCGCCAGGCCGCGGCCCGGGCCGCCCGGGTCGAGGACAGAAACCTCGTCCCCGGGCTCCACGCCGACGAGGCCGACGGCTGGAGATATCTCACCCTCGCCTGGTGCGAGGGCGGCTCGCTGGCCGACCGCCTGGCCGGCGGACGCGTGCCGTCCGCCGACGAGACGATCCGGATCGTCGTCCGCGCGGCTCGCGGGCTGGACGCGCTCCACCGCGCGGACGTTGTCCACGGCGCGATCCGGGCCGGTTCGATCCTGTTCGGAGCCGACGGCCGTGCGCTCCTCGTCCCGCTCGCGACCGGCTCTGAGCGGAGCGCCGCGCCGGAGGTGCAGGCGGGCGCCGCCCCGTCGCCCGCGAGCGATATCTACGACCTCGCGTCGCTCGCGCAGTCGTGCCTGGCCCGGACGGATGCGGTGTCCGGCGACCTCGACTGGGCCGTCGCCACGGCGCTCGCGATCGAGCCGGCCCAGCGGCCGCAGACGGCGGCGATGTTCGGTCAGATGCTGCGGATGGCCGGCCGGGCGGCGCCGACGGGCTAGCTCATCAGGCCGGCGCGGCGATCTTGCCGATGATGCTGTCGGTGCCGCTGACGCCGCTCCAGAACTTCCAGAACGTGAGGAGCTCGCCGGGAAGCTGCGTGTGCTGGCGGGCGATGCCGAGGATGTCGCGGTGGTCGGTCTGCGGTGCGACGCCCTTCTGGTTCTTGCTCATGTGCGTCCACATGAGCACCGAGTCGCCGTTCGCATCGAGGAAGCAGGCGACGTGCCCGCCGAGCGACCCGGTCGGGTGCGTCCAGGCCCGCTCGCCGTTCCAGTTGCGCTTGGTGCAGCCGTTCGTGTTCGTCTGGATTCCCTGCGAGGCGAGGAGCGTCCGGAACGCCGCCACCACGTCCGCGGTGTTCGGGTACATCGAGACCTCGTAGGTGATCGCCGAGTTGCCGGGCGCCGAGCACGCGAGCGACGCCAGCGCCGTCCCGACCGCCGGAGCGTTCGTGCACTCGGCGAGCAGGTTCTTCGGCATCGCGAGGCGCAGGTCGCTCGCCTGCACCGGCCCGGTCGATCCGCCCGTCGTGCCGGTCGTCCCGCCGGGCGAGGCGGTCGTACCGGTGGACGCCGTGGTGGTCGCGCCGCCGGCCTTCGCGCTCGAGTCGCCGTTCGTGGCGAGCTGGAGCGCGATCACGGCGAGCGCCGCGACGAGGGCGAGGGCCAGCGCGATCACGATGGCGGACGGGCGCCCGCGCGACGGGCGCGGCGGGGTGCCGCCGGCACCGGGCCCGTCCGGCGGCCCCGGCGGCGCCTGCTGCGCGACGGGCTCGGGAGCGCGCACGATGTCGGGCGCCGGGCCGGTCGGATCGGTCACGACCCGCGACGGCCGGTCGTGCGAGTAGCGGTAGACGCCGACCGCCTCCGACAGGTCGCGCGAGAGGTCGCCCGCGCTCGCGTACCGGTGCTCGGGCCGCTTCGCCATGGCCCGCGCCGCGATCTCGTCGATCGCTGACGGCAGGTCGGGCCGCAGGTCGGTGATGCGCGGCACGACGTCCTGCACATGGGCGAAGAGCACGGCCACGTCGCTGTCGCGCGGGTACGGGACGGATCCGGTGAGGGACTCATAGAGCACGCAGCCGAGCGAGTAGACATCGGCCCGGTGGTCGGTCTGGCGGCCCTCGACCTGCTCCGGAGCGACGTAGTCGACCGTGCCCAGGAACTGGCCCGTGTCGGTCAGGCCCGAGCGCGACACCTGATGCTTCATGAGCCCGAAATCGGCCAGGTAGGCATGGTCGACGGTCTCGCCGGTGCTGCCCGCGCGCTCGGTCAGGATGTTGGCCGGCTTGATGTCGCGGTGGACCAGCCCGCGCTCGTGCGCGACGCTCAGGCCGCGTGCGACCTGGGAGATGATGTCGGCCGCGCGCCGCAGCGAGATCGGCCCCTCCTGGCGGATCATCGACTTCAGGTCGGAGCCGGCCACGTAGCGCATGGCGATGTAGAGGAGCCCGTCCTCCTCGCCTGCGTCGTAGATCGGGATGATGTTGGGGTGGTTGATCGACGCCGCGAGCCGTGACTCCCGCACGAAGCGCTCGCGGAAGGCGTCGTTCTCGGAGAGCTCCGCCGAGAGCACCTTGAGCGCGATCTCATTCCCGAGCCGGAGGTTGTCGGCCCGGAAGACGACGCTCATCCCGCCGCGCCCGAGGACGCCCTGGATCCGGTACGACGCGAACTCGGCGCCGACGCGCGGCATCTGACCGATCGCGGCGGAGCCATGACCCTGCGGGTCGGGCGTCTCACGTCGATGGTCGCTCACCGCTGCCTCCTTCCGGCGCGTCCGAGTCCAGGCACTCGGAGGGCTTCGGCGCTCCCGGTCGGCGTGAAGCGGAGCGGCGCTCCAAGGCCTCGCCGCCGAAGCCGGCACGAGGATACGCCCCGGCCCGTGTGGGTGTCAACGAGCGAGACCGCCCACGGAGGCAGAAGCCGGACACGCCCAGAAGACGGCCCGAGGGCGGAAATTCTTCCCGAAGCCTGCCGCTGGAAGTCGTTGACATGGCCGTGTCGAGCCGCTAGCGTGCAAGTGTCGATTGACCCGAGGTCGGGCAGGGCATGAGAGCGACGCGTCACAGGTGGTGGATGGTGCTCGCACTCGCGATCATTGCGAGCGCCGCGGGCACACCTGCCGAGGCCGCCGGCACGAACCTTCTGGCGAACGGCGATTTCGAGGGCACCGGCAGCGGATCGCTCTCGGGCTGGAAGACGTCGAACGCCAGCCTGTCGCTCGTGCCCGGCGACGGCGGCGGCTTCGCGGCCAAGGTGACGTACGGCGGCTCCGGCACGACGTACTCGATCGTGGCCGTCGCCAAGGTCGTCCAGTCGGGCACCGCCGGCACGCAGTACCTCGCCGACGGCCGGTTCAACGCCGCGAGCGGGAAGCCGGTGTGCCTGAAGCTTCACGAGACGGGCACGGTGAACACGAGCGCGACGTCCTGCTCGACGGGCACCGGCGGCTGGGCGACGCTGCCGGAGCTCAGCTACACGCTTCAGAGCAACGGCGACGGCCTGATCTTCTCGGTCTTTCAGAAGAAGCCCGTCGCCGGCGACTCGTTCCAGGTCGACAACCTGGCGGTGACGCAGAGTGCGGCGACGCTCGCGCCGCCGTCGAACCTGCGCGCGAACGCCGTCTCGTCGAGCGAGATCGACCTGACGTGGACCGCCTCACCGAGCGGCAGCGTGACCGGCTACCACGTCTACCGGGACGGCGGCGGCACGCCGATCGGCAGCGTGAGCGCCCCCACGACGTCGTTCCAGGACACGGGCCTCGGGGCCGGGACGACGCACACGTACGAGGTGACCGCGTTCAACGCGACGAGCGAGTCTGCCCCGTCGAACCAGGCCTCGGCAACGACGCAGGGTGGGACGAGCAAGACGGTCGCCGCTGCGGGCGACATCGCCTGCAGCCCGCGCGACCCGAACTACAACGGCGGCGCGGGCACCGGGAACCTCCTGACCGGAAACTGCCACCAGGCCGCGACGGCCGACCTCATCGGCCAGGGGTCATACGACCGCGTGCTGCCGCTGGGCGACCTCCAGTACGACTGCGGCGACCTGACGAGCTTCAACACGAGCTACGACCCCACCTGGGGCCGGTTCGACGCCAAGACCGAGCCTGCGATCGGAAACCACGAGGTCAAGCCGACGAGCGACGTCGGCGACACCGGCTGCTCATCGAGCGGCAGCGGCTACTTCACCTACTTCGCCAACCATGGCGTGACCGACGCCGCGGGGGTGAACGGGAAGGGCTACTACAGCTACGACCTCGGGAGCTGGCACGTGCTGGCGATCAACACGCAGTGCACTCTGGCGGGAGGCTGCGGCACCGGCAGCCCGGAGGATCAGTGGATCAAGGCCGACCTCGCCGCGCACCCGGCCCAGTGCACGCTCGCGTACTGGCATCAGGCGCCGTGGTCGAGCGTCACGGGCGGCGTCTCGAATACGCGCACGTTCTGGAAGGACATGGTGAACAACGGCGTCGACCTCGTGCTCGTCGGCCACTTCCACCACTATGAGCGCTTCGCGGACCTGGACGGGAACGGCCAGCCCGTGACGAGCGGCGCGCGCACGCGCGAGATCATCGTCGGCACCGGCGGCGAGAGCGAGGGCCCCTTCCCAACGCCGATCGCGGGCTCGCAGGTACGGATCCGGGCGTTCGGCATCCTCGCCCTGACGCTGAACAGCGGGTCGTACTCCTGGCAGTTCAAGCCCGCCGACCCGACGGGGCCGACGGACTCGGGCGCCGAGAGCTGCCACTAGCCGAAGCGAGCCAAGCCACCGCTTCGGGTGTAACGGCCGGCGTGGGTCGTACGGTCTTCGTTACCAATGACCCGCGCCGTCATGAGACTCGCCTTCGCAGCTCGCGCGCTCGTCGTGCTGCTGCTCGCCGCTCTCGCCGGGGCGTCCCCGGCGTCAGCCCATGGCGACCACCACCATCCGCACCCGCCGAAGGCGCCGAACCTGGTGCGCGGCGGGGGCTTCGAGCATCCCGCGGTGCAGCCGGGAACGTCTCATCCGTTCCCGTCGATTCGGGGCTGGCGCCTGGCGTACGGACCGAGCTTCGAGCTCCAGAACGGGCTGCTCGGGCCGGCTGCCGCCGGCGAGCAGTACGCCGAGCTCGACTCCGACGCGTCGACGGGCATCTTCCAGCGCGTCCACACCCAGGCTGACGCGAGCTACCGCCTCGAGTTCTGCGTCTCGGCGCGGCCCGGGACGCCGCCGGCCGAGAACGTGCTCCTCGTGCGATGGCACCGCCGCCTCCTGACGCGGATCGTGCTGGACGGCCGCGGCCACACCAAGACCGACTGGCACGCCTATGCGTTCACGGTGACGGCGACCGGCATCCGCACGCGGCTCCAGTTCAACGAGCGCGGCATCTCCGATTCAGTGGGCACGCTGCTGGACGCGGTCCGGCTGACGGAGGACCCCGGCAAGGGACACGACGGCAAGAAGGGCGACCACGGGCCCGGCCACCCGGGCTGCGCTCCTCCGAAGCACGGTCCGGGCGCCCCGTGACGGCCTGACGCAACATCGGGGTCAGACCCCGTTGTTGCGCG
>DATAEI010000249.1:0-8695 GCA_036258075.1 Gaiellales bacterium | reverse complement strand
GCGGTCGACCGGGAGGTCGTAGGCGTCCTTCAGCCGCGCGAGGACGTAGTTCGCGTTCAGGACGGCCACCTCGGACATGTGCCTGAGCGCCGGCCCCCACATGCGCATGAACGCGTACGAGCGTACGAACACCCCGAAGGGCCCGGCGAAGCCGCGCACCTTGCCGATCGTCTTCGGCTCGTCCCAGTCGTAGCCGAAGCCGGCGTCCGACCTCGTGATCCGCGGGACCGGCAGGAACGGCTCGAGCATGCCGCGGACGGCCACGGGGCCGCCGCCCGGGCCGCCGCCGCCGTGCGGCTGCGAGAACGTCTTGTGCAGGTTGAAGTGGACGACGTCGAAGCCCATGTCGCCCGGCCGTGAGATCCCGCATACTGCATTCAGGTTGGCGCCGTCGTAGTAGAGGAGCGCGCCGACGTCGTGGAAGATGTCGGCGATCTCGGTGATCCGCTCCTCGAAGAGCCCCAGCGTGGACGGGTTCGTGAGCATGAGACCGGCCGTCTGCGGCCCCAGCTTGCCGCGCAGGTCGTCGACGTCGATGTTCCCGCGCGGGTCGGTCTTGACGCCCACCAGCGTGTAGCCCGCCATGGCGACGCTGGCCGGGTTGGTGCCGTGCGCCGTGTCGGGGACGACGATCTCGGTGCGGTTCTCGCCGCGATCCTCGAAGTACGCGCGCATGAGCGTGAGCCCGGTCAGCTCGCCCTGCGAGCCGGCCGCGGGCTGGAGCGTCACGGCGTCGAGGCCCACCACCTCGGCCAGCATCCGCTCGAGCCGCCACATGAGCTCGAGCGCTCCCTGGGCGCCCTCGGGATCCTGGTGCGGGTGCAGGTCGCGGAAGCCGCCGAGCGCGGCCGCCCGCTCGTTCACGCGCGGGTTGTACTTCATCGTGCACGAGCCGAGCGGGTAGAAGCCGGTGTCGATCCCGAACGTCCGGGTCGAGAGCTCGGTGAAGTGGCGGACGAGGTCGGGCTCGGCGATCTCGGGAAGGCGCGGCGGCGCGGCCCGGCGCAGCTCCGCCGGGACGTCGGCGGCCTCGACGGCCGGTTCGGGAACGCGCCCACCGCGGCGGCCCGGCCTCGAGCGCTCGTAGACGAGCTTCACGGCTGGAGCACCTCCGCGAGACGGGCGATGTCGGCCGGCGTGCGCTTCTCCGTGACGGCCACGAGGAGCACGTTCTCCATCCCCGGGTAGTCGCGGCCGAGCGGGTAGCCGGGATTGACGCCCCGCGCGCGGGCGGCGCGCACGACCTCCTCGGCCGGCCGGCCAAGGTCGAGCGCGAACTCCTTGAAGGTCGGGCGGTCGAACGCGAGCGGCGCGCCAACCCGGCGCTTGGCCTCCTCGGCCAGCGAGAGGCAGGCGCGGCCGACGTCCTCCAGCCCCTGCGGCCCCAGCCAGCAGAGGTACGCGAGCCCCGCGAGCGCGAGCAGCGTCTGGTTGGTGGTGATGTTCGACGTCGCCTTCTCGCGGCGGATGTGCTGCTCGCGCGTCTGGAGCGTCAGCACGTAGCCGCGCTTTCCCTCCATGTCGCGCGTCTCGCCGACGATGCGGCCGGGCAGGCGGCGGATGTGCTCGCTCTTCGCGGCCATGAACCCGTAGTGCGGCCCGCCGTAGCTCATGTGGTTTCCGGCTGACTGGCCCTCGCCGATCGCTAGCGCGCAGCCGTAGTTGCCGGGCGCCTCGAGGACCCCCAGCGAGAGCAGGTCGACGTGCGCCACCGGGAGCGCGCCGGCGGCGGTCGCGGCGGCGGCGATGTCGGGCGCCGGCTCGAGGCAGCCGAAGAAGTTGGGCTGCTGGAAGATCACGCAGGCGGCGTCCTCCGCGGCGGCCCTCACGGCCTCGGGATCCGTGGTGCCGCCGTCGTGCGGCACCTCGACGACCTCGAGCCCGAACCCGGGCGCGAACGTGTGCACGACGCGCCGAACCTGCGGGTTCAGCGTCTCGGCGACCACGACCTTCGTCCGCCGCGTCGCCGCCCGGGCCACGTAGCAGGCGTCGGCCGCCACGGTCATCCCGTCGTAGCCGGAGGCGTTCGAGACGTCCATTCCGGTGAGCTCGCAGATCGCCGTCTGGTATTCGAAGATCGCCTGGAGCGTGCCCTGGCTCATCTCGGGCTGGTAGGGCGTGTACGCCGTCAGCAGCTCGCCCCGGCCCATCACCGCGTCGCAGATCGCGGGGACGTAGTGGTCGTAGACCCCGGCGCCGAGGAAGAGGATCTCGCGGCCGGCGTCCGCGTTTCGCGCCGCCAGCTCGCCGAGGTGGGCCATGAGCTCGGCCTCGGTCAGCGCCGGTTCGATGTCCAGCTCGCGGTCGAGCCGGACGTCGTCCGGGATGTCGCGGAAGAGCTCCTCGATCGACCCGACGCCGACGGCGGCGAGCATCGCATCGCGGTCGGCGTCGGTGAGCGCGGTGAACGTCACAGTGACTCGACCAGCTCCCGGTAGGCGCTCGCGTCCATCAGCGAGTCGAGCTCCGACTGGTCGGACATCCGCACCTTGATGAGCCAGCCCTCGCCGTAGGGATCGTCGTTGATCGTGCTCTCGTTGCCGTCGAGCGACTCGTTCACCTCGACCACCTCGCCCGAGAGCGGCGCGACGAGGCCCGAGACGGCCTTCGTCGACTCGAGCTCGCCGTAGTCGCTGTCCTTTGCGATCGTCGCGCCGACCTCGGGCGGGCTGTAGAAGACGACCTCGCCCAGGGTGTCCTGCGCGTACCAGGTGATCCCGAACGTCGCGGTGTCGCCGTCGACCCGGACCCAGTCGTGCGCCTCGTGGTAGTGCAGATCGTCGGGGTAGCTCTCGTCGCTCATGTGACATTCTCCTTCGCGTACAGCGGCTTGGGGGCGACCTGCGCGGCGACGGGCCGTCCGCGCACGTCGATCTCGATCTCGGTGCCGTCGGCGGCGAGCTCGGCCGGCACGTAGCCCATGCCGATCCCGACCTCGAGCATGGGCGACATCGTCCCGCTCGTCACCTCGCCGGCCGGCCGGATGGCCATTCCCTGGCGCGGGATGCCCTTCCCGGAGACGCGGAAGGCGACCAGCTTGTCGTGGCCGCCGGCCTCGCGCTGCCGCCTCAGCGCGTCTGCGCCGACGAACTCCTTGCGGTCGAGGGCGCACACCCATCCCAGCCCCGCCTCGAGTGCGGTGCGGCTCTGAGAGAGGTCGTTGCCGTAGAGCGGGTAGCAGACCTCGAGCCGGAGGGTGTCGCGCGCGCCGAGCCCGGCCGGCGCGGCGCCGGCCGCGAGCAGCTTGTCCCACAGCGTGCCCGCCTGGTCCGGCGCGACCATGATCTCGACGCCCGGCTCGCCGGTGTAGCCCGTTCGGGCAACGATGCCGAGGACGCCTCCGACCTCCGCGCGCGTGAACTCGAACGGCGCCAGGTCGGGCAGGTCGATCAGATCGAGCGCCGCGGGGCCCTGGAGCGCGAGCATCGCCATGTCTGCCGAGCGGTCGTCGAGGACGGCGCCGTCGGGCAGCCGCGCGCGGAGCCACTCGCGGTCGTCGTCCACGCGCGACGCGTTCACGACCAGGAGCAGGTGGTCGTCGTCGAGCCGGTAGGCGATCAGGTCGTCGATCGGGCAGCCGTCCTCGTCGAGCAGGAGCGTGTACTGGGCCCGGCCCATGCCGATCCGGCTCAGATCGTTCGAGAGCATCGCCTGCAGAAACTCGAGCGCCGCCGGCCCGCGCACCTCGAGCTGGCCCATGTGGCTCACGTCGAAGACGCCCGCGCGCTCGCGCACGGCGCGGTGCTCGGGGATGATCCCGGAGTACTGGATGGGCATCTCCCACCCTGCGAAGGGAACCATCCGGGCCCCGGCTTGCAGGTGCCGGTCGTGCAGCGGAGTGCGGCGGAGACCCTCGGACGCGTGCATCCGGAGGCGCAGTCTATACATGCGTTCCCCGGGCGGAGCGCGTTGCGTCACAGTTGTCGCACGAACCGCCGCGACGTCTCGTCGAACCCGAGCGCCCGGTAGGCGGCGTGGGCGTCCGAGCGATGCTCGGCGCTCGTGACCTCGACGAGGGTGCAGCCGCGGTCGCGGCCCCACCGCTCGAGCTCGCCGACGAGGCTCCGGGCGATGCCGCGGCCGCGGTACGGCGCCGCCACGGCGACGGCCGTCAGGCGCAGCCGCCGCGAGCCGTCGTGGAAGAACGGGACGACGGCCGCGCTTGCGAACCCGCGCACGGCGCCGACCTCCTCGGCGACGAGCACGCGCTCGTCAGCGCCCAGCGCGTGCAGCGCGGCGGCGAGCCGGCCGGCGTCCCCGTCGTCGCCAAGGTCGGCGACGAGCGCGGCGAGCGCCGCAGCGTCGCCGGGCCGGGCATCGCGAACCGCCGGGCTACTCCTCGCGCAGGAACGACGGGATCTCGAGCGGGTCGGGCGCCGGCAGGCTGAACTCGCCGGTGTCCTCCTGGTCGGCCGCAGGCTTCTGCTGCCGGCGCAGGAACCCACCCTCGCGCTCGCGCTGCTTGCCGCCCGCCGCGAAGGCCGCGACCGGCCGCTCGCTCGAGCGCTTGTCGAAGCCGGTCGCGATGACCGTCACCCGCACCTGGTCGCCCAGCGCCTCGTCGATCACCGCGCCGAAGATGATGTTGGCGTCGGCGTCCGACGCCGACCCGACGATCTCGGCCGCCTCGTTCACCTCGAAGAGCCCCAGGTCGGGGCCGCCCGTGATGTTGAGCAGGATGCCGGTCGCACCCTCGACCGATGCCTCGAGGAGCGGCGAGGAGATCGCGGCCTTGGCAGCCTCGGCCGCGCGGTTCTCGCCGCCGGCGACGCCGATGCCCATGAGCGCCGAGCCCGCCTGGCGCATGATCGTGCGCACGTCGGCGAAGTCGAGGTTGATGAGCCCCGGGACCGTGATGAGGTCGGTGATGCCCTGGACGCCCTGGCGCAGGACGTCGTCGGCGATGCGGAAGGCGTCGACGATCGACGTGCGCTTCTCGACCACCTGGAGCAGGCGGTCGTTCGGGATGATGATCAGGGTGTCGACCTTGTCGCGGAGCTGCTTGATCCCGCCCTCGGCCTGGTCGGAGCGCTTGCGTCCCTCGAAGCCGAACGGCCGGGTGACGACGCCCACCGTGAGGGCGCCGAGCTCGCGCGAGATCTCGGCGATGACCGGCGCCGCGCCGGTGCCGGTGCCGCCGCCCTTGCCGGCCGTGACGAACACCATGTCGGCGCCCTTGAGCGCCTCCTTCAGCTCGTCGCGGCTCTCGGTCGCGGCCTCCTGGCCGATCGACGGGTCCGCGCCGGCGCCGAGGCCGCGCGTGATCTTCGAGCCGATGTGGATCTTCACGTCGGCGTCGCACATGAGCAGCGCCTGCGCATCGGTGTTCACGGCGATGAACTCGACGCCCTTCAGGCCCGCGTCCACCATGCGGTTGACCGCGTTGGTGCCCCCGCCGCCGACCCCGACGACCTTGATCACTGCCAGATAGTTCCCGCTCTGATCTCTCATATCGAGCTCCGCTCCTCGGGCTCACCCTCTACTTGAGGGTTTGACATCATGTTCGAGCGCGTTGCCGAACTCAGGCATGCCGCGGCCTGTCCGGCCGAAACTGCGCGTTTCGAGAGTACCCACGCACACCCTCTCTGTCAAGCGGAGCGTGAGGAGGGTGGAGTCTAAGTCTCATGTGGAGATTGAGTGTTTGTACCCGAGCGCGGGCCGCCCCGGCACCGACACGTCGACGTAGGCGAGCGCCGTTCGCGTGCTCGAGTACATCGACCGCAGCACCCGCACCGCGACCCGCAGCTTGAGCTCGAGCTGGCTTGCGGGCCCGAGCCTGACCTGGAGCCCGTGGCCGACCACGGCGACGATCCCGGCGTCCGAGGTCATGAGCTGATGGACGTGCCCGATGCGGTGGACGAACGAGTCCGGCACCGCGCGAAGCACGCTCAGCGCCGAGGTGATCGCGCCCGCAGGCACCTGCCGCCCGGGCCGAAGCGTCAGGCCGCGCGCGACCCGGACGACCGGCAGGCGGCTGTTCTCGGGGGCGCCCTCGGACAGCACCCGCCCGTCGCTCGAGACGAGGTAGGTGGTCGTCCCTGAGCGGACGGCGGCCGCCGGCTGGTAGGTCGTGATCCGGATCGAGAGCGTGTGCGGGAACGAGCGGTCGACCGTCGCCGTCCTGACGTACGGCAGCCGCTCGACGGCCCGGGCGACGTCGCCCGCGTCGACCTGAAGCAGGCTGCGACCGCCGACCGCGCCGGCCGCCGCCGCACGCACCTCGGCGCCCACGATCGTGCCGCCCCCCGACACCGAGATGCCCGACACCGCGAACGCGCTCGAGTTCGCGAGGATCCAGTAGCAGGCCGGGGCGAGCACGACGGCGACGGCGAGGCACAGGAGCGCCAGCCTCCTTCTCCCCTCCGCCTGCTTGAGCGCCCGCCGGCGCAGGAGCAGCGCCCGGTCGACATTGGCAGCAAATGCCATGCGAGGGACTTCGGCGGCGGCGCGGCCGATCCTGCCGCGAAGCGGCTACCGGGCCGGCACGCCCGGCACGGAGAACGGCGTCGGCGTGCCGCAGTACGCGTTGTGCGACGCGACGGTCATCTGGTGCTCGAGGAAGCGCACGACGTCGGCGTGCTCGGGCCGGCCGCGGAGCGCGTCCGTGGCCGCGCGGAGCTCGGCCTCCCAGGCCAGCCAGGTCGTGCGCTGGGCGTCGTCGGTCATCGCGCCAATTCTAGAGGTCGAGCGCGATGGGCCCGAGCATCTGCACCTCGTGCTCGAGCTCCACCCCGCGCTCGTGCGCGCGGCGGCGGGCCTCGCGCATGAGCGCGATCACGTCGGCCGAGCGCGCGCCGTCGTGGTTCTCGATGAAGTTGGCGTGGACGGGCGAGATGCGCGCGCCGCCGACGGCGTAGCCCTTGAGGCCGCACTCCTCGAGCAGCCGCCCGGCCGTGCGCTCGGGGTCGGGGTTCTTCCACACCGACCCGAACGTCCGCACCTTGGCGGGCTGGGCCTCGCGCCGGCGGCGCTGCATCTCCGAGACCGTCTGCCGGATCCGCCCGGGATCGTCCGGATGCAGCGCGAGGACAACCTCGGCGACCACCTCGCCCGGCGCCACGGCCGAGCGCCGGTAGCGCATCCCCAGCTCGTCCGGGCCGCCGCGGCGGCCCCCGCCGGCGCCGATCACAAGCGCCTCTCCGAGGACGTCGCGCATCTCGCCGCCGTAGGCGCCGGCGTTCATGCGCACGGCGCCGCCGGCCGTCCCCGGGATGGCGCAGCCGAACTCGATCCCCGAGAGCCCCCAGCCGGTCGCGCGCTTCACGATCGCCGCCAGCGACGCGCCGCCGCCACAGACGATGCGCTCCCCGTCGCGCTCGATCCGGGCCAGCTCGCCCGCGAGCCGGATGACGACGCCGTCGTAGCCCTCGTCGGCGACGAGCAGGTTCGAGCCGAGCCCGATCACCGCGACCTCGAGCCCCGCTTCCTCCGCCCACGCCAGGACGTCGGCGAGCCCGGCGACGTCAGTGGGCCGGGCGAACCAGCGCGCGGGCCCGCCCGTGCCGACCGTGGTCAGCCGGGACGTCGGGTAGTCCGCCTGGACGAAAGGTGGCGGTTCCGGGCTCACCCGAGCAGCAGGTCGCCGACGCGCCGCACGTCCCCCGCGCCGACCGTGAGGATCATGTCTCCGGCGCGTACGCGCGTGCGCAGGTACTCGGCGGCGTCCTCCAGCGTCGGCTCGTAGGCCAGCGGCATCCCCGGCCGCCGCTCGGCGACCGCGTCCACGACGAGCTTCGCCGTGATCCCCGGGACGGGCTGCTCGCGGGCGGGGTAGATCTCGGTGACGACGGCCTCGTCGGCCGCCGCGAGCGCCTCGCCGAATCGCCGGGCCAGCGCCGCGGTGCGCGAGAACAGGTGGGGCTGGAAGCAGACCACGACCCGCCCGGGCGTCTGGGAGCGGGCGGCCTCGATGGCGGCGACGAGCTCGGTCGGATGGTGGGCGTAGTCGTCGACGATCTCGGCGCCCCCCACAGACCCGCGCCGCTCGAACCGGCGGCCGGCGCCGGTGAACTCGCGAAGGGCAGAGGCCGCGTCGGCAGGGCTGGCGCCGGCGGCGCCGAGCGCGGCCACCGCGCCGGCGGCGTTCGCGGCGTTGTGCCGCCCGGGCACGCCCAGCTCGACCCGCACCGGCGGCGCCGACGGGACGCGCAGCCAGAAGCGCGAGCCGGCGCCGTTCTCCTCGAACGCCGTCACCCGCCAGTCCGCCCGCTCGTCGAAGCCGAACGAGGCACGCGGCGCGGCCGCGTCGAGATCGACGCCGTCGCCCAGCATGACGACGCCGTCAGCCGGGACGCTCGCGACCCACCCGGCGAAGAGCGCCCGGAGCTCGTCCTCGGACGCGAACCGATCGTGGTGGTCGAGCTCGATGTTGGTCACGAGCGCGATCCGGGGGCGCAGGAGCGCGCACGAGCCGTCGGACTCGTCCGCCTCCGCGACCAGCAGGTCGCCGCCGCCTGGGCCGGCGTTGCCGCCGAGCTGCGGCACGTCCCCGCCGACGAGCCACGTCGGGTCGAGCCCGAGCACGTTCGCGGCATACGCGATCATGGCGGTCGTCGTCGTCTTGCCGTGGGCGCCGGCGACGCAGATCGACCTCCGCGCCGCGACCATCTCCGCGAGCAGCTCCGACCGGTGCAGCACGTTCAGGCCCCGCACACGCGCCTCGAGCACCTCGTCCGTGTCGGGCGGCACCGCCGAG
>DATAEI010000248.1:0-11051 GCA_036258075.1 Gaiellales bacterium | reverse complement strand
GTCGCCGCGGCGTGCCTTCGGACGTTCGAGAGCGCCTCCTGGATCGAGCGGTAGGCGATCTCCTCCACCGTGTGGCCGTACCGGCCGGCGGAGCCGCGCACCGCCGTGCGCGCGCCGGTCTCGCGCCGGGTTTGGTCGGCGATGACGTTCACGGCCGCGACGAGCCCCTGCTCGTGGAGGATGGCCGGGCGCAGCTCGAACATCAGGCGCCGCGCCCGCGCGGTGGCCTCCTCGAGCGTCGCCCGCGTGACGGTCACCGCCGACTCGATCTGCTCGTTCTCCGACCGGCGGGCGATCAGCGCCACCCGGTCGAGCGCGAAGAGCGACGCCGTCATCACCTGCACCGTGTCGTCGTGGAGCTCGGTGGCGATCCGGCTCCGCTCGGCCTCCTCGGCCCGCAGCATGCTCGCGAGGATCTCGAGCCTGCGGCGCTCGCTCTCCTGGAGCGCGGCCTCGAGCGCCCGGCGTCCGCTCACGTCGCGGGCGATGACCGACGCTGCCACGACCTTTCCCGACCGGTCGTGCACCGGCGACACCGAGAGCGACACCTCCACGAGCGAGCCGTCCTTGCGGCGGCGCACGGTCTCGAAGTGCTCGACGCGGCGGTTGGCGGTGATCTCGCCCAGGATCTCGCCGATCTCGCTCGCCAGCTCGTCGGGGACGATGATGGCGATGCTCCGTCCCACCGCCTCGGCCGCCGTGTAGCCGTACAGGCGCTCCGCGGCGGCGTTCCACGAGCGGATCGTGCCGTCGAGCGCCTTCGACAGGATGGCGTCCTCGGACGACGTCACAATGGCGGACAGCTCCGCGGCGTCCGCACCGCCCCCACGGTCGTCAGACGCGTCGGCGAGCATGCACCCGACGATCTCGACCCGCTCGCCGGAGGGCCGGACCGGGAACACGCGCACCGTGAGTCGCGGACGGCCGTTACCGTGCCCGATCTCGAGCTCGCCGGAGGTCTCGCCGTCCTGGAAGGCATGCTCGATCGCGTTCGCGACGCCGCTCGCGACGTCCGGGAGCGCGTCGGCGAGCGTCGAGCCGACCTGGCCCGTGTGCGTGCCCAAGAGCCGCTCGGCCGCCTTGTTCACGCCGACGATCCGCAGGTCGCGATCGCAGAGCACGATGGCGCTCGGGGCGGCCTCGAGCGCGGCCGCAAGCAGCACGTCGGCCGGGGCACCGGGCCGGGTAATTCCGGCGTCACGGGCACGCTGCGCCATCCCCAGCCTCTGTGCCAATTGCCCGAATGTCCGCGGCGACCCGCCCGGCACGTCGACCATGATACACCTGTCTCGTGCCGGGTCAGGTGCCGGCGGCCTCGAGCAGGGCCTCGAGGATGTCGCCGGCCGGAGCACCCTTCACGACGTAGCCCACGGCGCCGGCACCGCGCATGGCCTCCATGCGCGCCGCGTCCTCGTAGGCGCTCAGCGCCACGATCCGGGTCGCCGGCGAGCACGTGCGGATCCCCTGGGCGGCCGCCATTCCACCGCCCTCCGGCATGCGGACGTCGAGCAGCGCGACGTGGGGATGGAGGTCGCCGGCTAGCCGGGTGGCATCGGAGGCGTTCGCCGCCGTGGCCACGATCTCGAAGTCAGGCGACGAGCCGATGACCGCACCCAGCGCCTCGAGCAGGATGGGCTCGTCGTCGGCGATCAGGACGCGGATCGGCCGCATTCGGCGCTCCTCTCGTGGGCGGGCATGGGCGTCTCGCCGGGCATCCAGGCGACGACGGTCGTCCCGGGGCGGCCGGGGCTGCTCTCGACACGGCACCAGCCCCCCGACATCGCCGCGCGCTCGACCATCATCGACAGGCCGAAGTGCCCGGCCGGCCCGGCCTCGGGCGGACGTCCGAGGCCGATCCCGTTGTCGGCGACGCGAAGCAGATAGCCGTCGCGATGATCCTCGAGGTCGACAGCCACGTGGGTTGCACGGGCGTGCTTTCGGACGTTCGAGAGCGCCTCGGATGCGATCCGGTAGAGCGTCGTCCGGGGGAGCGCGCCGGGCTCGCCGTTCAGGCGGTCCTCGAGCGTGTAGTCGGCGCCCGTCTCCTGGGCCCACTGGTCGAGGTGCTGCCGGATCGTCGCGGCCAGGCCGACCGTATCGAGCATCGCCGGGCGCAGCTCGAAGATCAGGTGCCGCAGCCGGTCGATGGCCGCTCGCAATGCCTCGTCGAGCTTGGAGAGCGTCTCGGCGTGCCGGTCGTCGCCCAGCGCCTGGCGGATGAGGTCGACGCGGAGGTACGCCGCTGTGATGACCTGGATCGAGTCGTCGTGGATGTCCCCGGCGATGCGGCGGCGCTCGTCCTCCTGAGCCGACATCAGCCGCTCCAGCAGGAGCTTCCGGGCGTTGTCGGCCCGCTTCAGCTCCTCGAGGCTCCCGTCGAGGTCGCGGGTGCGGGCCCGGACCTGCTCATCGAGGGTGGCCGCGAGCGAACGCAGCGAGTCGTTCGACTGCTGGTATCCGCGCAGCGCCATCTCGACCGGCGCCACGATCTCGGCGTGGAACGCCCACGCGTCGCGGTGGATGCGGGCCGCCTCGGCGGCGTTGGGCGCATCCGCCATGAGCGCGGCGACCGCATCGCGGTGGACAGCGCCGAGCTCGAGCACACCCGCGCCAGAGTCGAGCGCCGCCCGGCCATACTCGTATGCCCAGAGCAGGGCGCTCTCCGCGGCCCCGCGGAGATACGACCTGAGCGCAGCGAGATACGCGGGTGAGGGCGTCGTTCGGTCCATCATCTGCCCAGGAGCTGACCGCACACCTGATGCTAGACCTGCTGTCGCGGCGCACGCATACCGCAATTCGGGGATTCCCCCAGGTTCGGACGACGCTAGCGTGCGGCCGGGTCGAACGAAAGGAGTTGACATGGCGGTCACGCGGCCACGCGTGCAGCCGGACGCGCTGGCAGACGCGATCGGGCTCGACGCCGAGGAGCTCGACTCGCGCAAGCGGTTCCTCGAGTTCTCGGAGGAAGACGTCCAGCGCCTGCACGGGATGTACGACCTCACGCGGGAGCACGTCGACGAGGTGATCGAGGCCTTCTACGACCACCTGCTGGCGTTTCCGGAGACCGCGGCCTTCTTTCGCGACCCGCGGTTGCTGGAGTATGTGAAGGGGCGCCAAAAGGAGTACTTCATCCGGCTGACGCAGGGCGACTACGAGCACGACTACGTCACGGACCGGCTCCGGCTCGGGAGCATCCACGAGCAGATCGGCCTTCCGGTGCGGTCGTTCCTCGGGATGTACGCCTTCTACCTGCGCCAGATCGCGGCGCTGCTCCTGCAGGAGCATCGGGGCGAGCCCGAGCGAGCCTTCGAGGCGTTTCACTCGCTCACGAAGCTGCTCTTCTTCGACATCGGCCTTGGCGTGGACATCTACACGCACCAGCGCGAGCGCACGATCGCCCTCCAGCAGGAGGCCATCCGCGAGCTCTCGACGCCGATCCTGACGCTGCGCGACCGGCTGCTCGTGCTGCCGGTGATCGGCGTGCTCGACACGTCCCGGGCTCAGCAGCTGACGGAGGGCCTGCTCACAGCCATCCGCGACAGCCGGGCACGGGTGGTCATCCTCGACGTGACCGGCGTCCCGGCCGTGGACTCGGCGATCGCCAACCACCTGCTCCAGACGGTGGAGGCCTGCCGGCTCATGGGCGCGCAGGTGATCGTGACCGGGCTCTCGTCCAGCGTCGCACAGGCGCTCGTGACGCTCGGAGTCGACCTGACCAAGCTGAACGCGGTCGGCGATCTTCAGGGCGGCATCGAAGTTGCAAATCAGATCATGGGATACCGCGTCGTCGCCGACGGCGACGGCGTGCCGGAGGTCGTGGATGCCCGTTCCGATCCTGAAGCAGGGTGACTGCCTGATCGCGTCGATCCAGTCGGCGCTGACCGACGCCGAGCTGCTCGACCTGCGCGACGAGCTCTCCGGGCGCGTCGGCCGGCACCGCTCGAAGGGCGTGATCATCGACGTCACCGCGCTCGACGTGCTCGACTCGTTCGCGTCGCGCACGCTGCGCACGATCGCCGAGATGATGCGCCTGCGGGGCGCGGAGACCGTCATCGTCGGCATTCAGCCCGAGGTCGCCTTCTCGATGGTGCAGCTCGGACTGAGCCTTGACGGCGTGACGACCGTGCTCGACCTCGAGGAGGGCCTTGCGCACCTCGAGCGAGGCCGTCGAAACCGGGTCGCGAATGCCCGAGGGTGACGTCTCCGTCCCGATCCGAAGCGACGCCGACGTCGTCGCCGCCCGCAGCCTCGGCCGCTCGGTCGCCGAGTCCCACGGCTTCGGAGCGACCGACGTCACCATGATCGCAACGGCGATCTCCGAGCTGGCGCGGAACATCCTGAAGTACGCCCAGGAGGGCGAGATCATGGTCGAGCCGATCAGGCGCGACAGCCAGGCGGGTGTCTCGGTGGTCGCGCGCGACGCCGGGCCGGGCATCGCCGACGTCGGGCTTGCGATGCAGGACGGGTTCTCGACAGCCAACAGCCTGGGGCTCGGGCTCCCGGGAACGCGCCGGCTGATGGACGAGTTCGAGATCGTGTCGTCGGTCGGGTCGGGCACCGTCGTACGGGCGATCAAGTGGCTGCGGTAGATCCGGGAGCGCCCGCGGAGTGGGGGGTGGCCGCGCGCCCCATCGCGGGTGAGCACGTCTCGGGCGACCGCCACGTGGCCGTATCCAGCACGCGGCTCGTCGTCGCGGTGATCGACGGGCTGGGCCACGGCCCCGAGGCGGCCCACGCCGCCGGCCGGGCCGCCGAGATCGTCGAGACGCATCCCGACGAGCGCCCCGATGCGCTCCTCCGCCGCTGCCACGACGCCCTGCGCAACACGCGCGGGGCGGCCATGACGGTCGCCTCGATCGACCCGGTCGTGGGGGAGATGACGTGGCTTGGTGTGGGGAACGTCCAGGCCACGGTGCTCCAGCGCCGCACGCGGGATGCCCGCCGGGAGTGGGTGCCGCTCAGGGGCGGCGTCGTCGGCTATCTGCTGCCGGCGCTGCGGCCCGGGACGGTGCGGCTCCAGCGTGACGACGTCCTCGTGCTCGCGACCGACGGCGTGCGGCCCGTCTTCGGCGAGTGGCCGGCGCCGGCCGAGGCGCCGCAGGACGTGGCCAACCGCATCCTGGCCGACCAGAGCCGGGGGACCGACGACGCGCTGGTGCTCGTCGCCCGCTACCGCGGCGGATCGCTGGAGAACGCGGCATAGACCCGCTCGGCCCGGCGGCGGAGGTGGGCCAGGCGCGGATCGCGGTAGCGCTCCGCGAGCTCGGCGCGCATCCGGGCGCGCTCCTCCGACGGACGGGCGACCCGGTGCTCGAACGGGACGAGGGCGGCCTTCCCTGCACCGGCCGCCGTCCGCCTGGCGGCGTCGAGCTCGGCCGCCGTCTCGAGGCCGGACATGTACCGGCCGATGTGCTCCTCGTAGACCGGCCGCCCCGCGCGCTCCTCGATGAACGCGAAGGCCCGCTCCACGTTCTCGGGCGTGTGCTCGAAGGGCGTGAAGGCCGTCCCGAAGCGTGCGTTCATCTCGGCGATCAGGGATCCCAGGTCGGTGGTGACGCGCGTGAACTCGCCCACCACGAGCCGGTCGCGGTACGGGAGGAGGCGGCCGTAGAACCGCGTCCACGCCGCCAGCACGACCGGCGCCGTCAGGAACGGCTCGCGGATGAGGGTCGAGGCGACGGCGCCCTCCGGCTCGCGGATCGTGACGAGGCACGGGAGGCCCCGCTCGGCACCGGCGATCAGCTGGGCGGGTGCGTGGACGAGGTGGGCGAGCCGCACCGGGCGCGGCTGCGCCTGCTGGAACGCCACAGCGGCGAACACGCACGCGCTGCGCGTGAACCCGTCGATCACCGCCTCGGTCTGGCTGCCGACGACGCGATCGCCGTGCATCCGCCGGGCGATGGGGAGGTAGGCGGAGTGCTCCGCCAGACGGCTTCTGAGCGACCATCGCAGCCGGCGCGCCGGCGTCGAGAACCGGCCGTGGGGGGCTGCGACCACGGTGCGAGGGTACGATCCCGCGCCGCGGGCGTCAAGCATCCGGCCCGGTGTGAGGCGCGCTTGAAGGTTTTGTAAGCCCCAGGCGTGTACGCGCCGCGTCGTGCCGGACGCCGGTATCGTCCCGCGATCCTCCCCGAATTGGAAGGAATCCCCATCTCCACACGTCACTCGTTTCGCCGCCGCGCTGCGGCCGCAGCCGTGGCTGCGACAGCCGTTCTCACCGCATACGCCGTCCCCGCGGCGCCGGCCTCCGTCGGCTCCCACGTCGCCCAGCGTGCGGTGCGCAGCTGGCAGGTGCCCGCTCCCGACTGGACCGCCAGCAACAAGGAGGCCGGCCGCGTCGACGACCTGCTGCGCGTCGGCCGCCGGCTCTTCGTCGCCGGAAACTTCACCCAGCTCGCGAACCATGCGGGCCGCTCCGTGCCGAGGAGCTACCTCGCATCGGTCCGCGCGAGCACGGGCCGGCTCGGCGGCTTCGCGCCGCGGATCAACGGCCGGGTGTTCGCACTGGCGAAGGCCCACGGGCTGCTCTTCGTCGGGGGTGCGTTCTCGTCCGTGAACGGGCGTGCGCGCCACAACCTGGCCGCCTTCAGCCTGCGGACCGGGAAGCTCAGCCGCCGGGTCCGCGACCTGCGCGTCAGCGGCGCCGTCGAGGCGATCGCGGCCACGCGGCGGGCGGTCTACGTGGGCGGGTCGTTCTCGTCGGTGGGCGGCCGCAGCCGCGGAAAGCTCGCAAAGCTCACCATGCGCGGTGGCCGCTACCGGGTCGCGCGGGGATGGAAGCCGCAGGCCAACGCGCTGGTGCGCGCGATCGTCGTCGTCTCGCGGCGGCGGATCGTCGCCGGCGGCGACTTCACGGCTGTGAGCGGACGCAGCGAGCGCTACATCGTCGCGCTCGGCGCCAAGGGCCGCGGGCGCGTGAAGCGCTGGGCGAACCACCCGCAGGCCGAGATCCTCGACCTGGCCCGGGCCGGCAAGTCGATCTACGCGGCCGAGGCCGGATCGGGCGGTACCGCGCTTCGCTACGGCGCGCAGCGCGGGCGGCAGAAGTGGTTCTACAAGACCGACGGCAACGTCCAGGCGGTGACGGTGATCGGCCACTCGCCGGTGTTCGGGATGCACGGCGACAATGTCGCCCCTCGGAAGAACCACGCCATGTCCGAGTTCGGCCACACCAGCCGGATCCAGCGGCACAAGATCTTCATGCTCAGCCGAAAAGGGAAGCTGCGTCGCTGGAACCCCGACCTGACGTCGACGGCCGGCGTGCTCGGCGTATGGGCGCTGTGCGCGGGCGGCGGCAACGTCTACGCGGGCGGCGACTTCACGGCGGTCCACGGCGTCGACCAGGAGCGGCTGGCGATCTTCCGGCACGTCTGACCAGTGCCGGGACCGGACCGGGGTCAGACCCCGTACGGTCCGTGTTTCAGCGTTGTGACGGGCTTGTGACGGCTATCGTCGGTGCGGCTACGGGCTGCTCCAGCCCCTCGAGCACGTACGACCGGTACCGATCTCGACCCCATTCGCCCAGCCAGCCGAGGTCGAGAAACGCCGGCCTGGCGTCGAGGCCGGCGGTCGCGCGGTAGCTCGACCACGGCCACTGATGCGGCAGGGCGCACATGCCGGCCCGGATCGGGTTCAGGACGACGTAGCGCGTGATCCTGAACACGTCCGCGTCCGTCTCGGCCAGGGTCGACCAGTATCGGTCCTCGAACAGGTGGCCGTTGAAGCCGTGGCGGCGGTTGAATGCCTGTGCATAGAGCCCGTTCAGGCGGTGCATGCCGGCGCCGATGTTGGCCTCCGGCGTGCGCAGCGCGAGGTGGTAGTGGTTCCCCATCAGGCAGTACGCCTGGCAGCGCCATTCGAAGCGCTCCACCACGTCGGCGAGGATCGCGAGGAAGAGCTGCCGGTCGTCGTCCCCGAGGAAGACCGGCATCCGCCGGATGCCGCGCGTACCGGCGTGGTACGTCGCGCCGTGGGTCTGGATTCGGTGCCGGCGGGCCATGGCCCGACCGTACGGGAGTGGCCGGTGGCGGCGCCACGTCGGACGCGCATAGGACCGTCACAAGTCCGTCACGCGGTCCGTACGGGGTCTGACCCCGGTCCGCCGGCCCCGATCCGGCCCGCCCGGCCGCTACCGTTGCGCGATGGCCCCGTCCCGGATCCGGCTTTCGGCCCGTGGCGTGCTGTTCGTCGTGGTTGCGCTCGGGCTGCTCGGCATCGCCGCGGCGGCCGCGGCCGCCGGCGAGTGGGCAGTCGCCGCGGCCTCGGCGGTCATCGGTGCGTGGATGGCCGATCTGGCTCTCCGCGACCTCGGCGTCAGACGCAGGGCGTAGGACTCGGCCGGCGCGCACCGAAATGGCAGCCGACTCTAGGCGATAGAGTCTTGTTGCACACGATGCAAAGCCCACCGCACGAACTTCGACCTCCGCTCGACGCCTACCTGGCGTGGATGCGTGGCCGTGGGTCTTCGCCGGCGACGCTCAGGGCCTACACCGCCGATCTGCGCCAGCTCGACCGCTGGCTCGCCGCCGCGGGCGTCGAGCCCGCCGCCGCCGACGACCTCATGCTGCGCCGGTACGCCGCCCACCTTGGCACGCTCCGCTACGCACCGGCGACGGCGGCACGCAAGCTCTCGGCGGCCCGCGGTGCCTACACGTTCATGCTCGACCGCGGCCTGATCGAGCGCAACCCGGCCGCGCTCGTGCCCGGCCCGCGCCGGGTGCGGACGCTCCCGGCAACGCTCTCGGAGCCGGAGGTCGAGCGCCTGCTCGACCGCCCCGTGGCCGCGGAGCCGCGCCGGCTGCGCGACCGCGCCCTCCTCGAGCTCCTGTACGGATGCGGCCTTCGCGCCGCCGAGGCGTGCGGGCTACGGATGAGCGACGTCGATGCCGATGAGGCCCTCGTGCGCGTGACCGGCAAAGGTGGCAAGCAGCGCGTCGTGCCGCTCGGCGGCGCCGCCGCAGAAGCCCTCGGCCGCTACCTTCGGCTCGGCCGCCCCCGCCTCGGGGCCCCGTCCACCGACAGGGTCTTCGTGAGTGTCCGCGGCCGTCCGCTCGGCCCCACGGATGTCCGCCGCTCGCTCCGGCGCGAGCTCGCCGCGGCGGGGCTCCCCGAGCGCTCGCCGCATGCCCTCCGGCACACGTTCGCCACGCATCTCCTCGAGCACGGCGCCGACCTGCGCAGCATCCAGGAGCTGCTGGGCCATGCATCGGTGGGCACGACCCAGGTATACACCCACGTGAGCGTCCGCCACCTCCGGGCCGCGCACGCCGCCTCCCATCCCCGCGCATGATGACCGACGACTCCGTATCGATCTGGGACGACTACAAGCGGACGGGCGACAAGCGCCTGCGCGATCGCCTGATCCTGACGTACGCGCCGCTCGTCAAGTACGTCGCCGGCCGGCTCGGGACGGGCCTTCCGGCGCACGTCGACGAGGGCGACCTCGTGTCGTACGGCCTGCTCGGCCTGATGAACGCCATCGAGCGCTTCGACCCGCATCGCGACACGAAGTTCGAGACCTACGCGATCAGCCGCATCAAGGGCTCGATCATCGACGAGCTGCGGTCGATGGACTGGGTGCCGCGGTCGGTGCGAAGCCGGGCCCGCGAGATCGAGCGTGGCATCGTCGAGCTCGAGCACAAGCTGCACCGGCCCCCGTCCGACGAGGAGATCGCCGCCCACCTCGGCATCACCGAAAACGAATTCCAGGACAGCCTGACCCAGATCTCGCGGTCGTCCGTCGCGGCGCTGGACGAGCTCTGGACGATCTCGTCCTCCGGCGGGGACACGGTGTCGCTGATCGACACGCTCCAGGACCCGAACGCCGACGACCCCTCCACGGAGATGACCCGGACGGAGGTGCGCGAGGCGCTGGCCGGGGCGATCGGCAGGCTTCCCGACCGCGAGAAGACGGTCATCACGCTCTACTACTACGACGAGCTCACGCTGCGCGAGATCGGGGAGGTCCTCGGCGTCACCGAGTCGCGCGTGTCCCAGCTCCACACCAAGGCGATCCTGCGCCTCAAGGCCAAGCTTCAGGGCAACCTCGAGCGGGCATCGGCCGAGCGGTTCCGGTAGCTCAAGCCGCCCCCTCCGCGATAACCTCCTGCACGTCCACCTGATTCGCCTGGAGGCCACACATGCCTGGAACGGAGCCCGGCAAGATCCGAAACGTCGCCGTGATCGGCCATCGCGGCACCGGCAAGACCTCGCTCGTCGAGGCCCTGCTGTTCGAAGCGGGCACCGTGAACCGGCTGGGGAGCGTCACCGAGAAGACGACCGTCTCGGACTACGACGACGAGGAGCGGCGGCGCGGCATGTCGATCTCGGCCACCGTCACGCACCTCGACTGGGACGGCCGCACGATCAACCTGATCGACTGCCCCGGCGAGCCCAGCTTCCAGGCCGACGTGCTGGGGGCGCTCAGGGTGGTGGAGGGCGCGATCATGACGATCTCGGGGGTCATGGGCGTCGAGGTCGGCACGGAGCGGCTGTGGAAGCGCTGCGACGAGCTCGGGCTGGCGCGCCTCATCCTGGTGAACCTGCTCGACCGCGAGCGGGCCGACTTCTACACGACGCTCGAGGCGCTCCAGGCGCGGCTCTCGCCGAAGTGCGTGGCGGTCGAGCTTCCGATCGGGCGCGAGCACGAGTTCCACGGGGTGATCGACCTCGTGCACATGGTCGCCTACGACCACGGCGAGGGCGCCGGACGCGACGAGCCGATCGACATCCCCGAGGATCTGCGCGCGACCGCCGACGAGTACCACGACAAGCTGATGGACGTCGTCTCGGAGACGTCTGACGAGCTGATGGAGCGCTACCTCGAGGGCGGCGAGATCACCCGCGAGGAGATGGCCGAGGCGCTGAAGAAGCTCGTGACCGAGGGCGAGCTCTTCCCGGTCGGCTGCGGTGCGGCGACCCGCAACATCGGCACGCACGGCCTGCTCGACCTGATCGTCGAGGGGCTGCCGTCGCCGCTTCGCGCCAAGAACCTGCCTGCGGTCGGAGACGCCGGCACCGTGGCCTACGTGTTCAAGACCATCGCAGATCCC
>DATAEI010000247.1:0-9959 GCA_036258075.1 Gaiellales bacterium | reverse complement strand
CGGATACGACGACCCGGGCACCGGCCCCGGGTTCCTGCGCGTCGAGGATCCGTGGTACGGCCGCTCACGAATGGCCTACTCCGCGTTTCGCAACGCCTACCAGGGCACCGGATCGTGGACGCACACCTACCACACGAGGAGCTAGGTGCCGATCGAATTCCCAACTCCGCCCGCCGACGCCGAGAAGGCCGCGGCCGACGGCGTGCTCGAGGTGCACCGGGCCGAGGCGCCCGGCCGGTCGAGGGCGCGCGCGCTGCGCGACATCGGGCCGAAGGGGCGCCGGCTCGCGTCGCCCCACCGGGTCCACACCCTGCGCCTCTCGGATCTCGAGAAGGGCGGCCTGCGCGACGCGCCGATGACGGCCTGGCGCTACCTGGTCGAGGACGACGGCACCGCGGTCGCGAGCGCCGAGGTCGGCGTCGACGCGAACGGGGCCGTACGCGGGTTCGACCACCTGAACGAGGGCCCGTTCGTGCAGGCGACGGCCGCTGCGCAGAAGGCGGCAGCGGAGCTGCCGCAGGTGCGCGACGGGCGATTGGAGGCCCGGATCCTGCGCATCCCCGCGCTCTACGTGATGGCGCTCTGGCTGAAGGATCTGGACGGCGACAGCGACGTCATCGTCCCCATGGCGCCGGCGCCGCCGTACCTCGAAGCCGACCGGCCCTATACCGAGCGCGACTTCATGAAGGCCCTGGCCGGGCCTGCGAAGGAGCGCCGGGAGTTCTCGAACGCGCCCGAAGCGGGCTGAGGCTCAGCTTCCCGGCTTCTGGGAGCCGCCGTTCCCGCCCGACGGGTGGTCGGGACGCGAAGGGTGACTCGGATGCGCCGGGTGGGTGGGGTGCGAAGGATGCGTGCCGCCGCCGGCGCCCCCGTGCCGGCCGGCGTGGCTCTTGCCGCCGCTCGCGGCCGTCGAGATCTGCGCGCCCTTGTCGACGCCCTTGGCGTCGGTGGTCCGGGCCAGCTTCGAGATCTCGGGGCCGTGGCCCTTCCCCTTCGACCCCGCGCCGCCCGTGTCGCCGGTCGTGCGGTTCTCGGCGCCCACGGGAGCGGCGGCGGCCGCCCCCGTGGTCTGCGCCGATGCCTCCCCCTCATGGGCGGAAGTGCCCGACGTCGCCGCGGCATGGTGGCCCGACGAGGCCCCCACGAGCGAGCCGACGCCGATGCGATCAAGGACCGCCGACACGGTTCCCGATCCGGCGCCGGCTGCTCCCGCCGCGTACGCGCCGCCGGTCATCACGCAGAATGCGACGGCCGCCAGCACAGGGATCCGGCGTCTCGTGCGCGCGCGGCGCACGGGCATCGCCGGGACTGGATCGACGAGGCCGAGGCGAGCCGAGGACGCGACGGGCACAGGCAGGCCCGCCGCGGAACGTGCCCGTTCCAGGAGCTCGACAACGTCCGCGTAGCCAGGAGGCGCGTCGGCGGGATCCACCACGCCGGCGAGCATCCGCTCCGCGGTCTCTTCGTCCAGTCGTACCGCCCTCATCGATAGGAGGAACGCACGCAGGGCCATGAGCGTTACACCTCACCCTCGCGCTCGAGCTCCTTCGCGAGCCGGCGCAGCGCGCGGTGCTGGATCACGCGGACGGAGCCGGGAGTGCGACCGGTCAGCTCGGCCACCTCCTCGGCGCTGTAGCCGCCCAGCACGCGAAGCAGGATCACCTCGGCCTGGGGGCCCGGTAGGCGCTTGATCCGGGCGACCGCCCGGGCGACGTCCTCGCCGGTCTCCTCGTCGAGGGCCGGCTGGTCGAGCTCGAACGCTCCGGGGGGCCGGAGCACGACCGACCGCTGCCACCAGCGGCGGCGATGGTCGAGCGCGCGGCGCCGCGCCGTCGCGAGCACCCACCGGCGGAAGGCGGACGCGTCCCCTCGAAACGCACCGGCCCCGGCGACGACCTCCACCCACACCTGCGATGCGACGTCCTCGGCGACGCTCCGGCCGACCACGGCGCCGAGATACCTGACGACGTCGCGGTGCACCGTCGCGTACGCCTCGGCGACGCGGGCGTCGACGGATGCATCTCCGTCGGCCGCCCAGCGGGGTTCGTCGGAAAACCCTATCGCGGGCTCACCCTTGTTCTGTCGCGGATCCACTCGTCGCCTCGCCACAAGGGTACGCGACCACGGGCCGTTTGTCGCATCCCGAACCGGGAGGGCCGCCCTGGCGGTGGCCCTCCCGGCCCGAGCCGGCGAGGCTCTGGATGGATCACTTAGGCGGAGGCGGAACCAGGCAGGTCTGGGTCGGGCCGCCGCCGACCGGCACGATCTGGAAGTCACCGGTGCCCGTGATGTGGGTGTACACCGCACCGGCCTGGCCGGTGTCGCTTCCGATCGTCTTCTCCTCCGGGGTCGCGCCCGGAGCCTGTGTGTACTTGATGGCCGTGCCGCCCGGATACGGACCGAAGACCGTGCCGGAGCCGAGGTCGATCACGTAGACGTCGCCGCCGCCCGTGTTGCCGACCTGGTAGAAGCCGTCGGGGTTCTCACCGCCCTTGGGGTTCGTGCCCGGAGGCGTGAGGCCGGCCGGCGGGATCACCTTGCCGTGCGGGTTCACGTACTCGACGCACGGCCCGGAGTACTGGTCCTCGGATGCCGTGTTCGTGCTGCCGCCGCCGACGGCGGTGTTGACGGCGTCGACCGCGTAACCGACCCCACCGAAGCTGAGGAACGCCGCAGCGGCGCTCGTCGTGAGGAGGAGGGCCAGCACCGGCCTGCCTCCGCGGCGCGCCGGAGACCCGCCCACGCGGCCGGCGATCTCACGCTCGAGCTCGGCGCCGGGGCGCGGACGCCGCCCCCGGAGCTCCGCTTCGAGCGCGGAGAACTCTCCCCCGCGGTCTCGAAACCACTTCATCGTTGTCTCCCCCTTGAGATGGATCGCCTGTAACCGGAAACACCGGCCGGGACCGAGCGTTCGTTACAGGCGATTCGGGATGTCTTTCCCCACCCTGGTCAGGCCGGGAGCGGCCGGGTGTCGAAGTACTCGGCGAGCCGCGAGATCCTGCCGTCGCTGAGCTCGACGAGGATCGCAAACGGGAAGTCGAAGCGCGCGCCGCCGTCGCGGAGCCGCGATGCGAACACGCCCACAGCGAGCACCCGGTCGCCGTCCTCGATCACCGGGTCGAGCGTCACCCGGCAGTCCTCGATCGCGCCCATGCCGTCCGTCAGCCCGGCGCGAATGGCGTCGGGCCCCCGGAGCGGCGCCGGGTAGAGCGGATCCTCGTAGACGCCGTCCGTGGCGAAGAGGCTCGCGGCGGCGTCGGGGTCGCCCGCCTCCCAGGCGTCGCACACCCCGCGCAGAGCCTCGGCGGCAGTCATGCGATGATGCTACCAAGGTGCTGCACCCGACCATCCGCCGCTCGCCCTACTTCGAGCGCACGCTCGACCACGGCGCGTGCGACTTCATGGTCTACAACCACACCTACATGCCAATGGGGTACGGCCGCGACCCCAGGGACGATTACCGGGCGCTGGTCGAGCGGGTCACGCTGTGGGACGTCGGCGCCGAGCGGCAGTGCGAGCTGCGCGGCCCGGGAGCCGTAGCGCTCGCCGACCACCTCGCGCCGCGGCGGCTGTCGGACCTCGCGGTCGGCGAGTGCCGCTACACGCCGGTCTGCGACCGGGCGGGGGCGATCATGTGCGAGTGCATCGTGCTCCGGCCGTGGGAGGACGTCGTGTGGTTCTCGCACTCCGACGTCGACCTCAGCCTGTGGGCGGCCGGGATCGCGCTCGCACGCGGCGACGACGTCCGGGTCGCCGAGGCCGACGTTGCACCGGTCCAGCTCCAGGGCCCGCGCGCGGCCGCCGTGCTGGCCGGGCTCGCCGACGGCGACCTCGCCGGGCTCGGCAGGCATCGCTGCGCGACGATGCGGATCGCCGGCGTCGAGGCGGTCGTCTCGAACACCGGGTGGAGCAAGGAGCCGGGCTACGAGATCTACCCGCTGGGGAGCGCCCGCGCCGCCGAGCTCTGGGACGCGCTGTGCGAGGCAGGCGAGCCGCACGGGCTGCTCGTGACCGGCCCCAACATCGTGCGTGCCGTTGAGCAGGGCATCTCCGATACGCAGTACGCCACGAACTCTGGCATGAACCCGATCGAGGCGGGGATCGGGAGCCTGCTCGACCTCGACCGCGACTTCGTCGGGGGCGAGGCGCTGCGGGCGGTCCGCGACGCCGGCCCGGCCAGGCGCACGGTCGGGCTGGTCTGCGACGGCGAGCCGTTCCCGCCGATGGAGGAGCACTGGGCCGTCGAGACGCCGGCGGGAGAGGAGGCGGGCGTGGCGCGCTGGGCCGTCCACTCGATCGCGCTCGAGCGCAATATCGCCGTCTGCCTGGTCGGCGCCGAGATCGACGCGACGGCGGGCCTGCTCGTCCAGGCGCCGGATGGGCCCCGAATCGGCGTGGCCCACCCGGTCCCGTTCGTCTAGCTCGGACCAGGCGACCCGTGCAGTTCGCGCGCCGCCGCCTCCGACTCGACCGGCCGGTAGCGCCAGACGAGGCCGTCCCGGGCGACGAGGAGCCAGAGCGCGGTCGCGTCGAGGTAGCCGCCCGACTCGCTGGGCGCTCGCAGCCGGGCGCGGATCACGATCGCGTCGTCGGCGATCGCCGTTGCCACGGCGGAGTACGCGTCGTAGCCCGGCTTCGTCGAGAGGTTCTCCCACCACTCGCGGACGCCGTCGTGGCCGCGGAAGACGCGCTCCTGGCCGAACGCCACGGTCGTGAACTCCACGTCCGGATGCATCAGGCCGAGGTAGCTCTCGAGGTCGCGTCGTGCGAAATCCCGGACGAGGCGATCATGCAGCGCAAGGACGTCCACAACGGACGCCAGTATGTCAAGCGCGGATCTAGGCGGTGCCCTCGGCCTCGAACTCGCGCAGGTAGCCCTCGAAGAGGCGGCGGTGCCCCTGCTCGTCGCGCAGGATGCCGATGACCATGTCCTGCGTCACGGGGTCGATGCCCTCGGTCTCCTCGATGATCCGCGTGTAGTGCTCGATGGCGCCTGTCTCGGCCTTGATCACGCCGCGGATGATGTGCACGATGTCGGTCTGCTGGTCGGGCGGCTGGAGGAACGTCTGCTCCGCCGAGAAGTCCTTGGAGCCCGGGACGACCCCGTACAGCTCCTTGATGCGGGCCGCGAACTGGCGGGCGTGCCCGAGCTCCTCGTCGACGTCCTCCTCGAGCGACTCGACGATCTCACGGGCGCGGACGCCGTCGGGATTGACCGACGCGGCCAGGTAGCTCATGACGGTCTCGACCTCCATCCAGTACGCCTTTGTCAGGAGCTCGATCACCTGCTCGCGGGCGTCGGACTGGGTGTCGGCCAGGATCCCCTGCGATGTCGTTGTGGTAGCCATGGGGCGCAGATACCCTGCGGCGCCGACGGCTACACGCGTCCGTAGAATCCGCCTATGACCGCCGCGCCGCGCACGATGCTCGACAAGGTCTGGGCCGATCACGAGGTCGGCGACGGGCTCCTGTACGTCGATCTGCACCTCGTCCACGAGGTGACGAGCGCGCAGGCGTTCGAGGGGCTGCGGCTGGCCGGACGGCGGGTGCGGCGGCCGGATCGCACGCTCGCGACCGCCGACCACAACGTGCCGACAGGCCCGGGCGAGCCCGACGCGCTCTCCCGCACCCAGCTCGAGGCGCTCGACCGAAACTGCGCCGAGTTCGGCGTCCGGCTCTACGCCCTGGGCCACCGCCGCCAGGGGGTCGTCCACGTGATCGGGCCCGAGCTGGGGGTGACGCAACCCGGCATGACGATCGTGTGCGGCGACTCGCACACGTCCACGCACGGCGCGTTCGGCGCGCTCGCGTTCGGGATCGGGACGAGCGAGGTCGAGCATGTGCTCGCCACCCAGACCCTGCCGCAGCGCAAGCCGCGCACGATGCGGATCACCTACGAGGGGACGCTCGGCCCCGGCTGCACGGCCAAGGACATGATCCTCGGCACGATCGGCCGGATCGGCACCGACGGCGCCGCCGGCCACGTGATCGAGTACGCGGGCGAGGCGATCCGAGGGCTCTCGATGGAGGGTCGGATGACGATCGCGAACATGTCGATCGAGGGCGGCGGCCGGGCGGGCATGATGGCGCCCGACGACACCACCTTCGCCTACCTCGAGGGCCGGCCGGGCGCGCCCGCCGACTTCGACGCGGCGGTGGAGCGCTGGCGGGCCTACGCCTCCGACGAGGGCGCCGTCTTCGACCGGGAGGTCACCGTCGACCTGGCGGAGATCGCCCCCCAGGTCTCGTGGGGCACGAACCCGAGCCAGGTGGCGCCGATCACGGGCGCCGTCCCCGACCCCGCGAGCGAGACCGACGAGCGCGCGCTGGCCTACATGGGCCTCACGGCCGGGACGCCGCTTCGCGAGATCCGGGTCGACCGGGTCTTCCTGGGCTCGTGCACGAACGCCCGGATCGAGGATCTGCGCGCCGCCGCCGACATCGTCCGCGGCCGGCGGGTCTCGGCCGGCGTGCGGGCAATGGTCGTCCCGGGGTCAGCTCAGGTTAAAGCTCAGGCTGAGAGTGAGGGTCTGGACGCGGTCTTCCGCGCCGCGGGGTTCGAGTGGCGCGGTGCCGGATGCTCGATGTGCCTCGGCATGAACCCCGACATCCTCCAGCCCGGAGAGCGCTGCGCGTCCACCTCGAACCGCAACTTCGAGGGCCGGCAGGGCGCCGGCGGGCGCACCCACCTGATGAGCCCGGCGATGGCGGCGGCCGCGGCGGTCACCGGCCGCCTGGCCGACGTGCGGGAGCTGGTCGCGTGAAGGCCGTGCGGGTGGTGTCCGGCCCCGTTGCGGCCCTCGACCGCGCGTCGGTCGACACCGACCAGATCATCCCGAAGCAGTTCCTGAAGCGGATCGAGCGCACCGGGTTCGGCGAGTTCCTCTTCTACGACTGGATGAAGGACCCCGGGTTTCCGCTGCGGCGGCCGGAGTTCGCGGGCGCCCCGATCCTCGCCACCGGCCGCAACTTCGGCTGCGGCAGCTCGCGCGAGCACGCCGCCTGGGCGATCCAGGAGTTCGGGTTCCAGGCGGTCGTGGCCGAGAGCTTCGGCGACATCTTCACGACGAACGCCTCCAAGAACGGCCTCCTCACGGTGGCGCTCCCGCAGGCCGACGTGCGCGAGCTGCTCGACGCGGCGCCCGCCGAGGCGACCATCGATCTCGAGGCCCAGACCGTCACGCTGCCCTCGGGGCGGACGGTCTCGTTCGCGGTCGACGCCGGCGTCCGCGAGCGGATCCTGAACGGCTGGGACGACATCGCCCTCACCGAGCAGCGAGCCGCCGAGATCGACCGCTACGAGGCCGGCCGCGAGCGCGACGGCCCGAACGTCCTCGCGATCTGACGGCAACAAGAGCGTCACAAGACTCCGCGGCGTCGGACCGGGGTCAGACCCCCGAGGCCGGTTCCCTGTGCCGCGCCCGCCACAAAACGGTTACGGTGGCCGAGGCGGGGTCTGACCCCGTACGATTCGCCGACATGTCGCTGACCGAGTTCACCCCTGACCAGCTCGCCGCGTTCGACCGCGACGGCTTCCTCGTCATCGAGGAGGGCTACATCTCCGACGAGCAGGTCGAGCGGATGCGCGACCGGTTCGAGGCGATCTATCGCGAGGAGTACGAGACCGGCATCCGCCCCGACGAGGTGAACTGGGTCGCCGGCCGCGATCCCGACGACCGCACCCGCCAGATCTGCAACGGCTGGAAGGCCGACAACGCCCTGGCGGCCCAGGTGCTCTCCGAGCGCACGGGCCGGCTGGCGGCGCAGCTCATGGGCTACGACGGCGTGCGCATCCTCCAGGACAACTGCATCTGGAAGCCGCCGGGCGTGAAGGCGCTCGGCATGCACCAGGACGGCGCCTACCTCGACTACCTCGAGCCGGCCGAGATGATCACCTGCTGGATCGCGCTCGACGACACCTCGGCCGAGGCCGGCACGATCTCGTTCGTCCCCGGGTCGCACCGCTGGACGGTGAGCGCGAAGAACCGCGGCGAGTTCCACGCCCCGCCCGACTGGCTCGCTCCGGCGCGCCGCGCCAACCCGGCCGGCGAGGACGCCGAGCTCGAGCTGGCGCCCGTGGTCGTCCGCGCGGGCGGCGCATCGTTCCACCACCACAACACCTTCCACGGCTCGGGCCCGAACACCGCCGCCACCACGCACCGGCGCGCGCTGATCTCGCACCTCCTCCCCTCCACGGCCCGCTTCTCGGGCCGCGGCGTCGACCTCGCCTACTCGCGCTACCGCAAGCGCGACACCGACGAGATGGACGAGTCGTTCTTCCCGGTCGTGTGGGAGGCCGGTGGCGGTCGCTCGGCGTGGCTGGACGAGCTCGAGGCGGCGGCGGTGGCGTCGTGATCGTCGGCGTCCCCACCGAGCACGCTCCCGGCGAGCACCGGGTCGCGCTCACCCCCGACGCCGTCGGCCGGCTCGCACAGCGCGACCTGAGCGTCCTCATCGAGCCCGGGGCCGGCACCGGCGCGTCGCTCCCCGACGAGGGCTACCGGGAGGCCGGGGCCGAGATCGCGGCCGACGCCGCCGACCTCTACGCCCGCGCCGACATCGTCGTGCGCATCGGCCGGGTCGAGAAGGACGAGGTCGCGGCGCTCCGCTCCGGGACCGTGCTCGTCGGCTACCTGCGGCCGCTGGCCGATCCCGAGCTCGTGCAGGCGCTCACCTCGGCCGGCGTCACCGCCTTCTCGATGGAGGCGATCCCGCGCGTCACCCGCGCGCAGCGGATGGACTCGTTGTCGTCGCAGGCGACGGTGGGCGGCTACCGGGCCGTGATCCTCGCCGCCGAGCGGCTCCCGAAGTTCTTCCCGATGCTCATGACGGCCGCCGGGACGGTGCCGCCCGCCAAGGTGCTGATCCTGGGCGCGGGCGTCGCCGGCCTCCAGGCCATCGCGACCGCCCGCCGGCTCGGCGCCGTCGTCTCGGCGTTCGACACCCGGCCCGCCGTGAAGGAGCAGGTGCTGAGCCTCGGCGCGGCGTTCGTCGAGCTCGAGATGGAGGTCGGCGAGACCGCCCAGGACGCGCGCGGCTACGCCACCGTCCTGTCCGAGAGCCAGCAGGTCGAGCAGCAGCGCATGCTCGAGCGCCACGTCGCCGACTCCGACGTCGTCATCACCACCGCGGCGGTCCCCGGCCAGCCGGCGCCGCGGCTCATCCCCGCGGGTGTCGTCGAGGAGATGCGCACCGGCTCGGTGATCGTCGACCTGGCGGCCGAGACAGGCGGCAACTGCGAGCTGACCGAGCCGGGGCAGGTCGTCGAGCGCCACGGCGTCACGCTGATCGGGACCCTCAACCTGCCGTCCGGGATGCCGCTCCACGCGAGCCAGATGTACGCGCGCAACATCCAGGCCGTGCTCGAGCACCTGGTGGTCGACGGCGCCGTCGCGCTCGACTTCGACGACGAGATCACCGCCGACGCCGTCGTCACGCACGAGGGCCGCGTGACGAGCCGCCTTCTCCAGGGAGCGACCGCGTGAACGAGAGCCTGCTGATCGAGCTGACGGTGTTCGTGCTCGCTGCGTTCGTCGGCATCGAGGTCATCTCGAAGGTGCCGACCACGCTGCACACGCCGCTCATGAGCGGCACGAACGCGATCCACGGCGTCGTCATCGTCGGCGCGATCCTGGTCGCGGGCTCCGACCAGGGCACCGTCACGACGATCCTCGGCACGATCGCCGTCGCGTTCGGCGCCTCGAACGTCGTCGGCGGGTTCCTCGTGACCGACCGGATGCTGCACATGTTCCGGCGCAAGCCCGGCGAGGGCTCAGCGGATGAGTAAGGCCGACGCGATCGGCGCGGCGTACCTTGTCGCGGCGTCGCTCTTCATCATCGGCCTGAAGCGGCTCGGATCGCCGCGCACGGCGCGCTCGGGAAACCAGATCGCGGCGGTCGGCATGGCGATCGCGATCGGCGCGGTGCTCTTCGACGACCGGGTCGTGACGTACTGGTGG
>DATAEI010000246.1:0-3850 GCA_036258075.1 Gaiellales bacterium | reverse complement strand
ACCTCGCCGGCATCGGCCTCGGGGACGGCGTGCTCGATGAGCGACCCGAGGGCGGCCGACCGGCGGCTCACCTCCGGCACGACAGCCTCGTGCCAGCGGTCGGCGAGCCGCGAGGGATCGCGCGCCGGGGGCTGCGGGGGCTGCGGGGGCGGCGGGGCGGCGGCTTCCGGGGCCGCCTCCGGGGCGGCCGCCGAGGGCTGAGGCGCCGGCGCGGCGGCCGGCGGCGGCGGTGCCGTGGCAGCCGGCGGGGGCGGAGGCGGCGCACCGCCCTGGAGGGCGGCCTCGATCCGCGACAGGCGCTGGTCGAATGCCTCGGCCGAGAGGTCGCCGGCAGGCCGGCACGTCCGGACGAGCGCGAGCTCGAGCGGGAGGCGCGGATCGGCGCCGTCGCGCACGTCGTCGAGCACGTCGCGCAGCAAGTCGATGAGGCGGTGGACGGTGGCCGGCTCGATCCGCTCGGCCTGGCCGGCGATCCTGGCCCGCTCGTCGTCGGTCACGGCCGCCTCGGCCGGCAGGCCGCCGAGCTGCTGCTGGAGGAACAGCAGCCGCAGATGGCCGAGCATGTCCGTGATCAGCGTGCCGAGGTCGGCGCCTGCGTCGGCCTGTGCGTCGATCGCCGTCAGGCAGCCGGCCGCGTCGGCCGCGGCGACCCGGTCGAGCAGGTCGAACAGGATGCCGGCGTCCGTCGTGCCGAGCAGGGCACGGACGTCATCGACGGAGATCGGGCCGCTGCACGCCGTGGCGAGCTGGTCGAGCGCCGAGACGGCGTCGCGGAAGCTTCCCGACGCGGCCCGGGCGACCAGCGAGACGGCTGCCGCGTCGATCTCGATCGACTCGGCCGCGGCGATGCGGTGAAGCAGGGTCGAGATCTCGGGCAGGCCGGGCCGGAAGAACGCGAAGCGCTGGCAGCGGCTGCGGATCGTCGGCAGCATCGCGCCCATCTCGGTGGTGCAGAGCACGAACACGACGTGGTCGGGCGGCTCCTCGAGCGTCTTCAGGACGGCGTTCGAGGCCTCCTTCGTGAGCATGTGGGCCTCGTCCACGATGTAGACCTTCTTGCGCCCGTGGACGGGCCGGAGCGCCACCCGGTCGCGGATCTCGCGGATGTCGTCGATGCCGCGGTGGCTGGCGGCGTCGAGCTCGATCACGTCCACCGACGTGGCGTCGTGGATCGTCCGGCACGACTCACACTCCTTGCACGGCGTCGGCGTCGGGCCGTTCACGCAGTTCAGCGCCTTCGCGAGGATCTTCGCCATCGAGGTCTTGCCGGTGCCGCGCGGCCCGGCGAAGAGATAGGCGTGTGCGACCCTGTCGAGCTCGACCGCGTTTCGGAGCGTGCGGACGATGTGCTCCTGCCCGACGACCTGGTCGAAGTCCTGCGGGCGGTGGGTGCGGTAGAGGGCGGACACGAGGTGCAGCTTAACCGTGACCCGGCGGTGGCGGATGGGCCACCGCCGGGGGGAAGCGCTTAGCGACCGTGCACCCGCCTTCGAAGTGTCGGACCCGGGCGGTGCCCGCGACGCTCGCTCCCGCCAGGCTTGCCCACGGCACCCGGGTGACGTTGCTTAGCGCTGCTTCCTTCCGGACCTGACGCGGTTCACAAGCTCCCGTTGCGTGGGACCTGGCGATCGACGCGGAGCGCGCCGGCCCTGATCCCGAACCCTGCACCCCTCAGGACGGGGATTCGGCCCGGCTAGAGCGGATTGCCGGAGGAGGGTACCGCTAGCTCCCCGCTTAGCACGGTCGGCGTGATCGTATCAGGCAGGCGTCGTCGAGCGTTCCTCGGCCTCGCGCAGGCGGCGGGCCAGGATCTTGGCGATCTTGATCGCGATCGACGGGTGCTGCTCGAGCAGCGGGGTGAACTGCCAGGCCGTGATGCCGAACACGCGCAGGGGCGACTCGGCCACCACGCTTGCCGTGCGGCGCCCGCCCTCGTCGAGGAGCGCGACCTCGCCGAACGACGCGCCCGGGCCAATCGTGCCGCGGCGCGCACCGGAGATCTCCACACGCGCGGTGCCGTCGGCGACCACGAAGAAGCCGACGCCGCCCTCACCCTCGCCGACGACCGTGTCGCCGGTATCGAATCGGCGCTCCTTCGAGGCATTCGCGACCGCCTCGAGCTCACGGTCGGACAGATCGTCGAAGAGCGCCACTCGCCGCAGAATCTCGATTCGCTCGTCGGGCATTCCTCAGTCCTCGTCGTCGGGTTGAACGTGCCGGCGCGAGCCTACCACCCCGTTGCCTCCACGGGTACGTACGGTGGCATACTCCGGGAGCCCGGAGAGGTGTCCGAGTTGGCTTAAGGAGCGCGACTGGAAATCGCGTAACGGGGGGTTTCCTCGTTCGCGGGTTCGAATCCCGCCCTCTCCGCTCATGCTCGTCCTGAGCCGACGCGACGTCGAAGCTGCGCTCGACCCCGACCTGCTGGTCACCGCGGTTGCGGCCGCGATGGCCGACCTGAGCGCCGGAACGGGCTCGTTCCCCAACCGCACCGGCGCCGACGTCGCCGAGGTCGGCGGCGTGCTGATCGCGATGCCTGCGTACGTGGCCGGCGCAGGCGCGCTCGCCGCCAAGCTCGTGGCGATGTTCCCGCAGAACGCGGCGCGCGGTCTTCCGACCCACAGGGCGATCGTCGCCGCCTTCGACCCCGAGACCGGCACTCCCGAGGCCGTGATGGACGGCGAGGCGGTGACCGCGATGCGCACCGCGGCCTGCTCGGCCCTCTCGGCCCGGCTCCTAGCGCGAGAGGACGCATCGGTGCTCGCCGTCCTCGGGACGGGCGTCCAGGCGCGGTCGCACGCCGAGCTCGTGCGCCGGGCGCGGCCGATCGAGGAGGTGCGGATCGCGGGCCGCGACACCGCCAAGGTGGCCGCGCTCGCCGCCGAGCTCGGGGCCGTCCCGGCCGCCTCCTTCGAGGAGGCGATCGCCGGCGCCGGCATCGTCTGCGCGTGTACGCACTCCGCCGAGCCGGTGGTGCGGGGCGAGTGGCTGGATCCTGGGACGCACGTCACGTCTGTGGGGTTCAACCCGCAGGGCCGCGAGATCGACGCGGAGGCGCTCGCCGGGGCGCTCGTCGTCGTCGAGTCGCGAGCCGCGGCGCTTGCCCCGTATCCGGCCGGCTCGAACGACCTGCTGTGGCCGATCCGCGACGGCGTCTTCGGCGCGGACCACGTCGACACCGAGATCGGCGAGCTCGTGTCCGGCGCGAAGCCGGGCCGGACACGCCCCGACCAGGTCACGATCTACAAGTCGGTCGGCGTCGCCGCCCAGGATGCCGCCGCCGCCGCGCTCGTGCTGCGCGCGGCCCGCGAGCGCGGCCTGGGCACGGAAGTCGAGATCTAGCGGGTCGGGTAGACTGGCCCTCCCCAGGGCGCATAGCTCAGCTGGGAGAGCGTCCGCTTCACGCGCGGAAGGTCACAGGTTCGAGCCCTGTTGCGCCCATTCCGACCCGCGGAGCCATGCGGAAACCGGTATTCCTCCATGGGTCATGTGTGTCAGCGATGCCGCGGGTGCGCGTGACGTGCCCCCCTCGGTGGCCCCAGCCATACAAGTCGTGCCGGTATCGCGGAGGTCTAGAACGGTAGATCGTCGTCGTCGTCCGGCGCAGGCGGAACGGGAAGCGGCTCTACTCGCGGCTTGGGTTGCTCGTCCTATCAGAACCCGCCAGAAATGTGTGCACCGACTCGATGACTGCCGAGGCGGCGACGGATCGTCGCCCTCAAGCCGATGCGGGTTGACGAACGTGGTTCTTGGGCAGCGGTGGGGGCGAAGCGGGTCGGGGGGTTGCGGGAGGCAAGGTGCCCCCGCCGCTGCAAGTGCTACTTGTTATGTGGGCAGTGCGGGTTGCCGT
>DATAEI010000245.1:0-4654 GCA_036258075.1 Gaiellales bacterium | reverse complement strand
CCCGGCTCGGCGTCGATCGCGTCCGCCAGGCGGCGGGCCAGGTCGATGTGGCCCGAGATGAGCGCCGCCAGGCCCTCGGCGCCGTAGGCCCGGATCACCATCCACAGCTTGAGCGCCCGGAAGCGGCGCCCGAGCGAGAGGCCGTAGTCCATAAGGTTCACCACGCCCCCGTCCTCCGGCGTCTCGAGGTAGGCCGGGACGAGCGAGAACGCCGCCTTGAGGTCGTCGGGCCGGGCCGTGTAGAGCAGGCTGCAGTCGACCGGCGTGAAGAGCCACTTGTGCGGATTGATGACGATCGAGTCCGCCCGCTCGCACCCGGTGAGGACGTGCCGCATCTCCGGCACGACGGCCGCCGAGCCTCCGTAGGCCGCGTCGACGTGGAGCCACATTCCGTGCCGCTCGCAGACGTCGGCGATCTCCGGGACGGGGTCGATGCTCGTCGTCGAGGTCGTCCCCACCGACGCAACCACCGCCAGCGGCCGCATGCCCGCGGCGACGTCCTCGGCGACCGCCTCGGCGAGCAGGTCGGCGCGCATCCGAAACGCCGCATCCGAGGGGATCTTGCGCAGCCCCTCCTGCCCCAGCCCGAGCGCGATGCACGCCTTCTCGACCGACGAGTGGGCCTGGTCGGAGGTGTACATCCGAAGCGGCGGCAGGTCGGTGCGACCGGCCATTCCCCGGGTGCGGATGTCGAGCCCCGCCGCCTCGCGGGCCGCGGCGAGCGCGTACATCGTCGAGGCCGACGCCGTGTCCGTGATCTCGCCGAACCACCCCGCCGGGAGGCCCGTCAGCTCGGCGACCCAGCGCAGCACCCGCTGCTCGAGCTCGGTCGCGGCCGGGGATGTCCGCCACAGCATCGCGTTCACGTTGAGCGCCGCGGCGATCGTCTCGCCGAGGATGCCCGGCGGCGAGCCGGAGATCCCGAAGTAGGCCATGAACCCCGGGTGGTTCCAGTGCGTGATGCCGGGGATCAGGACGCGGTCGACATCGGCGAGGATGTCGGTGAGCGGCTCGCCCACGGCGGGCGGGTGCTCGGGAAGCGCGGCCGCGATCTCGCCCGGCTCGACGCGCGAGAGCACCGGCAGGTCGCCGACGCGATCGAGATACGCCGCACACCACTCGGCCGCCTGCTCCAGCGCCGCGCGCAGCTCACCGGTGGTCGGAGGCGCGGTAGCCACGCCTCAAGCATGCCAGATGAGCGACTCCGACCTGGTGTAGACCGTGAAGTAGGTGGACGAGCCGTTCGTCGCCGTCGACCAGAACGCGTGCCCGGTGCCGCCGGCGATCCGATGGACGCGCGTCACCCGTCCGCTCGGCACGTCGAGCCTCCAGACGGCCGCGCCGCTCGACGCCTGGCGGACGTACACGACGGTGTCGCCGCTGATCGACGCGTGGCTGTACGACCAGATCGGCGTCTGCTCGACCCGCCTCGTCACACCCTGGTCGATCCGGTAGATCCGCACCGAGCTGCGCCCGTGGCCGGTGACCGTGTAGACGACCCGCCGGCCGGAGATGTCGGGCTCGCCGAGGTCGCTTCGCATCTTCACCTTCGCGATCACCGTCGACTGGTTCGTCCCCAGGTTGAAGAGGATGAGCCGGCGCCGGCCGGTGACTCGGCGGTAGACGAGCCAGTGGTCGAAGAGGGCGGGCTCGGTGCCCTTGAGCTGGAGCGTGCGCATGACCGCGAGCGTCCCGATGTCGATGATCTGGAAGTCGGAGCCCGTATCGACGACGACGCGGGTGCCGTCGACGTCGGGGCTCTTCCCGGGTAGGTCGTTGACGACGCCGTTCACACGCAGCTTCCCCTGGACGACGCCGCCGGCCACCTGATCCCAGGCGAGGACGCCCGCCGGGCCGGCCGACGGGTCGGCGACGTGCCGCGAGCCGAGGTTCACCTGCACCGCGGCAGCCGCCGCAGCCGGGGTGGCCGTGGCGGCGAGCACGCCGGCCAGCGCCGCCATCGCCCCGGCGTTCGCGGTCCGAAGCGCTCCGCCCCGGTGGCGGAGCCAGCGGCCGGCGCGATCGAAGCGGTCGGCCGCCTCGTCCCAGTCGCGCAGCCCGGCCGTCGCCGCGACCAGGACGACCGCGCGCCCCGCGCCGAACGCCGCCAGGCCGACCATCCCGGCGGCGGGGTCCGCGAGCGCGATCGCGGCCGTCACGGCGACGAGCGTCGCGACCGGGACGTACGTGACGAACCCGACGCCGAGCCCCGCGCCGTAAAGGAACGCCGTCGCGGGCAGCGGCAGCACCTCGCGCCACCGCTGCGGCACCTGGCGGCGAAGCTGGGGCACGGGCAGCCGCAGGAGGCCGGCCTCACGGGCCGCGTACGCAAGCGCGATGCCCGCGGCGGCCCAGGCGCCGTGGACGCTCCCGCCGCCCGCGCGCTCCGCGGCCCAGCCGAGCGCCCAGCCGAGACCGGCGCCCGCGATGATCGATCCCGCCGCGAAGGCCGCGACCGCCACCAGCCATCTCCTCACCCCGTGCACGACGGGGGCGACCGTCTCGGCCACGGCCAGCCCTCAGGGCGACCAGGCGCCCGACACGCCGGCGAGGAGCGCGCATGCGGCGATCGCCGCTCCCGGGTCGGGCGCGACCCCGGCGCCGAGCGCGAGGCCCGCCGCGCCGGCGCCGGCCGAGATCGCGAGCCGCCTCAGCACGGCACCTGCGTGTCGTGGTAGAGGACGCAGAACACCTTGCGGCCGTGGAAGCAGTACCCGACCAGCGCCGCGTCGCCGTTGATGCGCGTGTTGTGGTGGGCGCAGCAGTCGACGAGCTTGCGGATCTGGTTGTTGCAGCAGCGGTACCAGGCGCCGTCGAAGCGGGTGTGGAAGCCGTAGATGTGCGGCACCCAGTCCTGGCACGGGCGCGTGCGCGGCGCGCGCGGCACCGGCTCGCCGGTCGGCCCGACGCGGCGGTTGCCGGCGCTGTCGAGCGCGAACCCCGAGGCGTCGACCGGCCGGCCCAGGTTGTCGACCGGATGCCCGTCGGACGGGCGCAGCGGATAGCCGTGGCGGTCGATCCGCGGCAGCTTCGGGAACGGGTGCGGGCACGGCTTGGTCGTGAAGGTGTGGCCGCAGAAGCCGTAGTAGCGCGTCGTCGCCGGGCCGAGCGACGACGCCCCCGCGAGCGGCCCGGCGAGCCAGGCGATGATCGGGGCCGCCACCCGGCTCAGGAAGCCGGAGCGGCTGTGCCGCGAGGCGACGTCGCGCGCCAGGTCTTCGCCGTCACGCCACATCGCCCACCGCCTCGCGGGCGCGGCTTCCGCCGGCGGCGACCAGGCTCTCCAGCTGCTCCAGCGTGTTCACGGTGCCCTTGGCGCGGACGACGCCGGCCGCGTCGAGGTAGACCGCGTACGGCGTGCCGGGGACGTCGAACGCCGCGTGCAGCTCCGGGCCGTCCTCCTCCTCGTAGGCGGCGTGCACGACGGCGAGCGCCGGGTCGCGCTGAAGGACGCGGAGGCCGGGGACAATCTGGTGGCACACCGGGCAGCCGGCCGAGGTGAAGGCGACCAGCGCCGCCCGCCCCTCAGGCACCGCCGGATGGCCGATCGCCGCCCCGAGCTCGGGTCCCTCGCCCTCCTCCTCGAGCGCGCCGCGCGGGCCGAGCCGCAGGTGCAGCACTCCCACCTGCCGGTAGAGCGCGAGCACGAGCACGGCGAGCGCGGCGACCGCGAGCCACAGGACGACGTAGGAGGCCTCCCAGAACCCGCGGCCGAGATGCGGCCTCACGCCGAGCGCTGCGGCGACGGCCGCGGCGCCGAGGACGCCGTTTCGGACGAGGGTCAGCCGGCCCGGCCGGCCCGACCACGGCAGGCAGGCGCATGCGGGCGGCGCCGAGCCGCTCGCAAGCTCCGCTCCCAGGACGAGCGTGAAGGCCGCGAGCAGCGCTGCTGCGAACCAGCCCGCGGCGGCGATGCCGGCGAGGAGGCCGACGGCGACGGCGAGCTCGGCAGCCGGCACCGCGACTGCGACGGCGCTTCGAGCCGGAACCAGGCGGTAGCCGGCCAGCGCCGCCCGCCACGCACCGAAGCGCCGGATCTTCGCGATCGCTGCGACGGCGAGAAGCGCGCCGAGCATCTGCGCGATCGGGACTGCGACCACCGGCATCCGGTCGTCAAGGCTAGAAGCCGGAGCGGACGGACTGAAAGGCGCTAGAGCGTTGGCTCGACGCGCGTCAGAGCCGCGTCGAGACGCGAGGCGATCTCGTCGACCTCATCGTCGGTGAGGATGAGCGGCGGCGCGAGCATGAGCGCGTCCATCTGCTCGGTGCCGACCGGGGTCGGGCACGAGTAGATCATGAGCCCCTCCTGCTTCGCTGCCGCCGAGACCCGGCCGCTGACGCCGGCCGCCGCCGGGAAGCGGGAGCCGTCGGGCGCGCGCAGCTCGATCCCCTGGAGGAGGCCGCGGCCGCGCAGCGCGTGCATGACCGGGTGGCGCCCGCGCAGCTCCTCGAGCCGGTCGCGGAGCCGCGCCCCGCGCACCTCGGCGGCCTCCACGAGCCCGTCCTCCTCGATCGTGTCGATCACGGCCGACCCGACGGCGCACCCCAGCGGGTTCCCCGAGAACGTGTGGCCGTACGAGAACCCGCTGGGCGAGCTCTCGACGACCTCCCGCAGGCGCCGCGACGCGACCATGCCCGAGAGCGGGACGATGCC
>DATAEI010000244.1:0-8156 GCA_036258075.1 Gaiellales bacterium | reverse complement strand
GACCGAGTCGACCAGCACGCGCACGGCGGTCAGGTCGTAGATCTCGTTGAACTCCTTGCCGCCCTGGGCCATCTTCGTGTAGATCGAGTACAGGTGCTTGGCACGGCCGGAGATGTCGGCCTGGATCGAGGCGTGCTCGAGCTCGTGGTTCAGGATCGTCCCGGCCTGGTCGGCGAACCGCTCGCGCTCGTCGCCGGCCTGGTTCACGAGCGACTCGATCTCCGCGTACCGGCGCGGGTGGAGCGTGTGGAAGGCCAGGTCCTCGAGCTCCCACTTGATCGACTGGATACCGAGCCGGTGTGCGAGCGGCGCGTACAGCTCGAGCGTCTCCTTCGCGGTCTCGACCTGCTTCTGCTTGCCGAGCGCGGAGATCGTGCGCATGTTGTGGAGCCGGTCGGCGAGCTTGATGAGGATCACGCGCAGGTCGCGCGCCATCGCGACGATCATCTTGCGGTAGTTCTCGACCTGGGCCTGCTCGCGGCTGGCGAAGCTGATCCGCGTCAGCTTCGTGACGCCGTCGACAAGCGCCGCGACGTCCTCGCCGAACCGCTCGCGCACCTCGTCGAGCTCCGCCGGCGTGTCCTCGACCACGTCGTGGAGGAGCGCCGCTGCGATCGTGGCGCTGTCGAGCTTCAGCTCGGCGCAGATGGTCGCGACGGCGACCGGGTGGTGGATGAATGCCTCGCCGCTCTTTCGGCGCTGACCGCTGTGGTGATCGCAGGCGTAGTCGAACGCCGCCCGGATCAGGTCGGCGTCGGCATTCGCGTTGTACTCCGCGATCCTGCCGAGCAGCTCGGCCAGCAGGTGGTCGTTGCGCTCGGCCTCGGTACTGCGTGGCACCGTCGCCATACCCACATGTTAGAGGAGGGGCGTCGGAGTTCCTCCCTGGCCCCAATCGCCCTAGACTGGCCGCGTGTCGTCGGTGCACGTGCGGCAGGTCCGCGAGCGGCTGATTCGAGATGGCGAAATCGTCGCCCGGTCCGACGGCAGCCGCCACTCGATCTTCCCGGTTGCGATCGGAGCCCGGGAAGGCGCGGCGCTCGAATCATGGGTACGGCGAGAGCGCCCGTCCCGCACGCTCGAGGTGGGCCTCGGTTACGGCATCGCGGCGCTCTTCATCTGCGCCGCCCTCGCGGATTTGGGCCACGACACCGGGCACGTGGCGATCGACCCGCACCAGTCGACGCGGTTCGCGGGATGCGGGCTTCAGGCCCTCGCGGAGGCCGGGCTCGCCCCCATGGTCGAGCTGGTCGCGGAACCGTCCGAGATCGTCCTTCCCCGGCTCCTCGCCGAAGGGCGGACATTCGACTTCGCCTTCGTCGACGGGAACCACAGATTCGACGGCGTGTTTCTCGACCTCGTGTACCTGGGCCGCCTCCTCCGCCCCGGGGGAATCGTGGCCGTCGACGACTTCCAGCTGCCGGCCGTCGACCGCGCCGTGGCGTTCTGCACGACGAACCTCGGATGGACGATCGAGGAGACGCAAGCCGAGGATCCGCTGCACCACTGGGCGGTGCTCCGAACGGCGATCTCCCCGGACACGCGCCGATTCGACCACTTCGTCGAGTTCTGACGGTCTTAGCCGGCCTGCGACTCCAGATAGGCGTACGAGTCGGCCACCTGATCGCGCGCGGCCCGGTAGGTCGGCGAGGCCTCGAGGTCGACCCGGGCGTCGGCGACGGCGCCCGGCACGAGCCCGACCTCGCGCAGCACGGCGCGGCAGCGCTCGACCGTCTCGGACGGCAGCGTCAGCGCCGTCCCATCGCGATCCGCCCGCCACACGACGGCCAGGGCATCTCGCAGCGGCGCCCGCAGCGATACCACCTCACGTGCGAACTCAACCTCCGCCGGGCCCCAGACGAGGTGGACGTGCAGCCGCGACCCGAGCTCGGCGAGGAGCTCGCCCGCGGCCGTGTCGGCCGGCGGATCGAGGGCCACGACGTGGTGGAAACGGGCGGCGATGCGGTCGGCGTCCGCGGTCTCGTACTCGGCCAGCTCGACCCGGCCCGATCCCAGCCGCTCCGCCCGAAGCACGCTGCGGAGCATCCGCGCGCGCCGGCGCGCGTCGGCCACGAGGATCACGACCGGCTCACCTGCCGCCACGAGCCGGGCCACCGTCGCGATCTGGACACCGCCACCGCGGGCGTCCTCGACGCTGGCGGATGCGGCCGGCGGACGGGCGCCGTTCACGTGCGGAATCGGATCGGCGCCCTCGAGGACCGGCGCGACCGCCCGCACGAGCATCTGTGCCGTGGCCGCCCCGTTCCACTCGTTGCGCGTGAGCCGGTAGGCGACGTCGAAGCGGCCCTCGGCGCGGAGCTCGGCAGCGGCTCCGCCGTGGCCGAACCAGACGGCGCCGCAGCGAAAGCCTCCCAGCTCGACCGCCATGCGCAGGTGCCGGCCCTCGCCGATGCGCTTCACCTCGCGCAGCCTCGCGGCCGGCGCGAGCAGGACGACGCCCGGATTCCCGAGCCCGAACGGCTCGAGCCGGTCGAGCTCGTCCGCCAGCTCGAGGGACGTCTCGGCCGGCGCGAGCACGGCGTCGACGCGCTGGCGGCGCACGAGCTCGGCGTCGGAGAGGTGGGCACCGGCGTGCTCGGCAAGCGCGGCCGCGAACGCCTCGACGCGGTCGGCCCGCATCGTGAGCCCGGCGGCGACGCGATGCCCGCCGAAGCGGGTCAGGTGCCCGGCGGTCGCGGTGAGCCCGGCGTGAAGGTCGTAGGCCGGGATGCTCCGGCCCGAGCCCTTCACCTCCTCCCCCTCGCCGGCGATCAGGACGACCGGGCGGCCGTAGCGCTCGACGAGCCGCGAGGCGACGATCCCGATCACGCCCTCGTGCCAGTCCGGATCGTGCAGGACGTAGGCCCGCCGTGCGCGCCAGTCGTCGTCGGCCGCCTCGACCTGGTCGACGGCCTCGCGCAGGATGCCGTCCTCGACCGCCTGCCGCTCGCGGTTCAGCGCCTCCAGCCGCTCCGCCAGCGCCCGGGCGCGCGACTCGTCGCCCGTCAGGAGCAGCTCCAGCGCCTCGTCGGGATGGCACAGGCGTCCGGCGGCGTTGATGCGCGGCGCGAGCCGGAAGCCGACGTCGGTGGACGAGGCGTGCGCCCGGTCGACCCGCGCCACCGCCATCAGCGCCCGCAGGCCGGGCTTGGACGTACGCCGCAGCCGGCGCAGGCCGGCGCGCACGAGGCCGCGGTTCTCGTCGCGGAGCGGGACGACGTCGGCGACCGTCGCCAGCGCCACGAGGTCGAGGTGCCGCTCGAGCTCGGCCGGATCGCGGCCCGCACGGGCGTGCAGCGCCTGGGCGAGCTTGAACACGACGCCCGTCCCGCAGAGCTCCGGGAACGGGTACTCCGACGGCCGGGTGCAGACCCGCATGCAGTCGGGCAGGCCGTCGCCCGGCCGATGGTGGTCGGTGACGATCACGTCCATCCCGAGTGCCTTGCCGCGTGCGACGGCGTCGACCGCCGTGATCCCGCAGTCGACGGTGATGAGGAGCGAGACGCCGTCGGCCGCGAGTCGCTCCACGGTCTCGAGGGCGAGGCCGTAGCCCTCCTCGAACCGGCTCGGCAGCCGCGACTCGACGGCCGCCCCGAGGTCGCGCAGGACGAGAAGCGCCAGGGCGGTCGCACAGATGCCGTCGGCGTCGTAGTCGCCGTGGACGCAGATCCGCTCGCCGGCGGCGATCGCCCGCTCGATGCGCTCGCAGGCCGCCCGCATGTCGCCGAGCAGCATCGGGTCGTGCGCAGGGCCGTCCTGGTCGAGAAACGCCTGCGCCGCTGCGGGTGTCGCGTGGCCGCGGCGGATCAGCACCTCGGCCGTCGTCCGCCGGATATCGAGCGCCTCCGCCAGCCGGGTCGCCTCGTCCGGGGGGCAGGGATCGACGACCCAGGGAGACGGAGGCGCTGTCATCCGGCCATGCTATGGGTGGCCTCGGACGTGGCCTATCCTGGCGGCATCGACGCCGCGACCAACCTGCACGCGACGATCTGGGGCGAGGGGCCGCGGGCGGTGCTCGTCCACGGAAGCATGAGCTTCGGCGAGCTCGCCTTCTCCGAGCAGCGCCCGCTCGCCGAGCGGTGGCGGCTCGAGCTGCTCGACCGGCGCGGCTACGGCGCGAGCCCCGAGCGGCCCGGGCGGGTGGACTTCGCCGAGGACGCCCGTGACCTCGCGGCGCTGCTCGGCGAGCCGGCCCACCTCCTCGGCCATTCCTACGGCGGGATCGTCTGCCTGCTCGCGGCGGCGCTGCGGCCGCAGGGCGCGCGCTCGCTCACGGTGATCGAGCCGCCGGCGTTCGCGGTCGCGCGCGGCAACCCGGCGGTCGAGGAGGTCGTGGCACGCATCGACCGCCACTTCGCCGCCGGCCAGAGGCTCGATGAGGAGGCGTTCCTCGCCGGCTTCCTGCGCGCCTGGGGCTTCGAGGAGCCGGCTTCCCGAACGCTCGCTCCCAGGGCCAGGCGCGGCGTGCGCTCGTCGATGACCGAGCGGATGCCGTGGGAGGCCGAGATCCCGCTCGACGTGCTCGCCGCGGCTGACCTCCCCGTCCTGGTCGCGCGCGGCGCGTGGGATGCCGTCGAGCCCGGTGCGCGCGAGCTCGCGGGGGCGGCGTTCGCCGCCGTGTGCGACGTCCTCGCCGCCCGGCTCGGCGCCCAGCTCGCCGTCTTCCCGGGCGCCGCCCACCAGCCGCAGCTCCTGGGCGCGCCGTTCAACGATCGCGTCGAGGCCTTCTGGCGGGCGTCAGAGCCGGCCTGAGCGCACGATCGACGCCACCAGGACGAACCCCAGCGCCGCCGCGACCAGGAACCCCGACAGCGCGAGGACGTGCAGCCCGAAGATGTGCCAGCCGCCGTGCGCCGAGATCCCGATCAGCGACGAGGCGACGATCGTCGCCGCCATGACGATGGCGATGACGAGCCGGTTCGCCACGACGTCGGCCTGGCTCGTGAGCTGGTCGAGGCCCTTGTGCCGGAACTGCACCTCGACCTCGCCGTCGCGGAACTGCTCCAGCGTGTCGTGCACCTGGTATGGCAGGTCCATCAAGAGGCGTGTATAGCTCTCGGCCCCCTCCCAGCCCTGCTCGGCGAGCCGCCGCGGCGAGTAGCGGCGCTGCACGAGCTCGGCCGCGTACGGCTCGGCCACCTCGAAGACGTTGAAGTCGGGGTAGATCTCGGTGCCGACGCCGCCCAGGGTGGCGATGGCCTTGTCGAGCAGGGCGAACCGGGTCGGAAGCCGCAGGTGCATCCGCGAGACGAGCACGAACGCCTCACGGATCACCTGGAGCGGGTCGATCTGGCCCATCGACGCGCCGTAGTAGCGGTAGTAGACCTCGCGCAGCTCGATGCGCAGCTCCTCCTCCTGCTCGCGGTTGAACCGCACGCCGAGCTCGTAGAGCCGTCGCGGCAGCGCGTCGACGTTCTCGTTCACGGCGTCCAGGAGGAGGCGCGTCAGCCGGCGCATGTCGCCGTCGGTGAGCGAGCCGGTCATGCCGAAGTCGACGAGCCCGAGCCGGCCGTCCTCGAGCACGAAGATGTTGGCCGGGTGGGGGTCGCCGTGGAAGTGGCCGTGGCGAAAGATCATCTCGAGCCAGGTCTCGGCGATCAGGATCGCGAGCCGGCGGCGCTCGTCCATCGGCGTCGTCTCGAGTTCGAGGTCAGCGAGTTGGATCCCCTCCAGGCGCTCGAGCGTGAGCACCCGCCCGCTCGAGTAGGTGCCGTACACCTTCGGGATGACGACCCGCGGGTCGGAGGCGAAGTTCTGGCGGAAGATCTCGGCGGTGCGGGCCTCGATCCGGTAGTCGAGCTCGCGCCGGATCGAGCGCGCGAACTCGTCGACGACGGCGACGGGGTCGATGAAGTCGAGCCGGTCGACGCGCCGCTTCACGATGCGGGCCACCTGGTAGAGCAGAGCGAGGTCGCGCTCGATCTGGCGTCCCGCTCCAGGCCGCTGCACCTTCACGGCAACCAGGCGGCGGCTGGGAAGCTCAGCAAGGTGCACCTGGCCGATCGACGCCGCGGCGACGGGGACGGGGTCGAACGCGGTGAAGAGCTTGTCGATCGGCGCGCGCAGGTCCTCCTCGATCATCCGCTCGACGTCGGCATACGGGAACGGGCGAACGGCGTCCTGGAGGCCGCGCAGCTCCGTGATGATCTCGGCGGGGACGATGTCCGGGCGGGTCGAGAGCAGCTGGCCGAACTTCACGAATGTCGGCCCGAGCTCGTCGAGCATCTCGCGCAGGTGCCGGCCGAGCGCGGGCAGGTTCTGGTCGTCGATGACGGCCGCGCGCCGGAGCGCCCGCCGCTCGAAGATGAACCCGAAGCCGTGCCGGGTTGCGACCTGCGCGATCTCGCGCAGGCGGCCGACAGTCTGACGCCGCTCCGACAGGCTGGCCATGGGCGCAATGGTACGCGACCGCCGGAGTCGGGCTCGCCCCGTGAAACATCCGTACCTGGTACCGGTGTTTCAGCCAGCCCGTGCAACATTGGTACCAGGTACCGGTGTTTCAGCCGGACCCGGTACGGTAGGCCGGTGCGCGCTGCGATCCTGTACGAGGCCGGCGAGCCGCTCCGGGTGGAGGACGTCGAGGTCGAACCGCCCCACGTGGGCGAGGTCGCGGTGCGGATGGCCGCGAGCGGCGTCTGCCACTCCGACCTCCACGTCGTCGACGGCGTCCACGGCGCAGCGCTGCCCGCCATCCTCGGTCACGAGGGCGCGGGCGTGGTCGAGGAGGTCGGGCCGGGCGTCGTCGGGATCGCGCCGGGCGACCACGTCATCCTGAGCTGGCTCCCGTACTGCGGCCGGTGCCGGTTCTGCATCGCCGGGCGGCCGAACGTCTGCGAGAACCTGGGCTGGTCGGACGCCGGCCTGATGATGGACGGGACGACCCGGTTTCACCGCAACGGCACCGCCGTCCACCACTTCACCACCTCGTCGTTCGGCGAGCGCACCGTCGTCCCCGCGCAGACCGCGATCCCGATCGACCCGGGCCTGCCGCTCGCCGAGATGGCGCTCATGGGGTGCGCGGTCATGACCGCGTTCGGCGCCGTCCTCAACACCGCCAACGTGCGGCCGGGCGATTCTGTCGCCGTCGTCGGCTGCGGCGGCGTCGGCCTGAACATGGTGCAGGCCGCAGCGGTCGCCGGCGCGGCCGAGATCGTCGCCGTCGACCCGAGCCCCGCCAAGCACGCGCTCGCCCGCGAGATGGGCGCCACACGCGCCTGCTCGCCCGAGGAGGCGGCCGAGTCGGTGCGCGTCGACCACAGCTTCGAGGCGGTCGGGCCGCGGGCGACGATCGAGCTTGCGATCTCGCTGGTCGCCCGTGGCGGCCAGGCGATCCTGGTCGGTATGGCGCCGCCCGACGCCCGCCCCGGCTTCGACGCGCTCTCGCTCACCATGGAGGAGAAGGCGATCCGCGGCTGCTGGTACGGCTCGTGCCGCCCTCAGGCCGACTTCCCGATGCTCGTCTCGCTCTACACCGCCGGGAAGCTGCGGCTGGGCTCACTCGTCGAGCCGTGCGCGCTCGACGACGTGAACGCCGCCTTCGACCGCATGCGCCGCGGCGAGGCCGTGCGCTCGGTGATCGTCTACTGACGCGGCTCTGCGCGCGCCTCGCGAAGCGCGCTGGCGTAGCCCAGGACGAACCCGGTGACGAGCACCGGCGGCAGGATGAACACGAGCTCGCGCGGGAGCTGCGGGCCGATCGTGATCCCCGCCAGCGCGGCGAGGAACGCAGCCACGTGCCATGTCGAGAGGTTCCGGAGCATCGTCACTGCCAGTTATCGGCAGAAACGGCCGATCGCGAAGGGGGATTCAGCCGGCGGTGAGGACGTCGGCGCCTTCATGCGCCGGGGTCGGCGCGGCCGCCACCGTGCGCTGGAGCCAGGTGCCGGCGATGAGGGACGTTACGACGGCCAGCATGACGAACGTCGTATAGAGCCGGGCGTCGATGATCCCGGCCGCGAACGTGGTCGAGGCGAGCACGATCCCCGGCCCGCCGCGGGCGTTCATCGCCACCGCCAGGTTGACGGCGCTTCGGCCGGTCTCGCCGGCCAGGCGGGCGCCTGCGTAGACGCTGCCCGCCTTGGCGAGGCACGCGAACGCCAGGAACGCGACGAAGAAGGGGATCTCGAAGTTGTCGACGAGGTTGAGCTGGAGCCCGA
>DATAEI010000243.1:0-21193 GCA_036258075.1 Gaiellales bacterium | reverse complement strand
GACATCGACATCGACTTCGCCGTGGCCTGGCGCGAGCGCGTCATCAACTACGTGGCTGAGAAGTACGGCCGCCGCAACGTCGCCCAGATCATCACGTTCGGCAAGATGCAGCCCAAGGCCGCGATCAAGGACGCCGGCCGCGTCATGGGCATCCCGTACGGCGTGGTCGACCGCATCGCAAAGCTCGTCCCGGAAGGCCCGAAGGTCTCGTTCGAGGCGTGCATGAAGCCGGGCGCCGAGCTCCGCCGCTCCTATGACAGCGACGAGACGACCCGCTCGATCGTCGACATGGCGATGCCGCTCGAGGGCGTCGTCCGAAACGACTCCATCCACGCGGCGGCCGTCGTCATCGGCGACCGTCCGCTCACCGAGTACCTGCCGCTCCAGCAGAAGGGGGCCGACTCCGAGGTCGTGACCCAGTTCTCGATGGGCGACGTCGAGGCGCTGGGCCTGCTCAAGATGGACTTCCTGGGCCTGCGGAACCTCGACGTCATCGACCGGGCCGTCGACATCATCGAGGAGTCCACCGGCACGCGGCTCGACATGGACGCGGTGCCGCTCGACGACGCGAAGACCTACGAGATGCTGGCGCGCGGCGACTCGACCGGCGTCTTCCAGTTCGAGTCAACCGGCATGCGGGAGGCCCTGCGCCAGGTGAAGCCGACCGAGTTCGAGGACGTCGTCGCGCTCGTGGCGCTCTACCGGCCGGGGCCGATGCAGTTCATCCCCGACTACGCCAAGAACAAGGCCAATCCGAGCCGCATCGTGTACGAGGACCCGCGGCTCGTGCCCTTGCTCGAGACGACCCACGGGATCTGCATCTACCAGGAGCAGTACATGGAGATCGCCAAGTCGCTGGCCGGCTTCACCCCCGCCGAGGCCGACGATCTGCGAAAGGCGATCGGCAAGAAGATCGCGTCCCTCATGGCCTCGCTCAAGGACAAGTTCACGGCGGGCTGCGTCCGAAACGGCGTGGCCGAGTCGACCGCGGCTGCGCTCTGGGCCAAGGTGGAGCTCGCGGCCGACTACAGCTTCAACAAGGCCCACGCCGCCTGCTATGGGCTGATCGCCTACCGCACCGCGTACCTGCGCGCGAACTACCCGGCCGAGTACATGGCGGCGCTCATCTCCTCGGTCATGTCGACCAAGGACCGGGTGCCGTTCTACGTCGGGGAGTGCGGGGACATGGGCGTCGAGGTGCTGCCTCCGGACGTCAACTCGAGCCTCTCCGACTTCGCCGTCGTCGACGGCCGCATCCGCTTCGGCCTCGCCGCCGTCAAGCGCGTCGGCGAGGGCGCAGTGCGCGCGATCATCGCCGCCCGCAGTGAGCGGCCGTTCGACTCGATCTGGGACTTCTGCGAGCGGGTCGACATGGCCGTCCTGAACCGGGGGATGGTCGAGAGCCTGATCGCGTGCGGCGCGCTCGACTCGACCGGTGCGCCGCGGCGCGGCATGTTCGACGTCCTCGAGCAGGCCATCGCGGCCGGCCAGCGCACCCAGTCCGACGCGCTCGTCGGCCAGGGCTCGATCTTCGACCTGGGCGACGGGGACGGCACGAGCGCCTCGCCGTCGAGCCGCGGCCGGCCGCCGGTGCCGACCGACGAGTGGCCGCGCGACGAGCTCCTGCGGCGCGAGAAGGAGGCGCTCGGGATGTACGTCTCGAGCCATCCGCTGGCGCCGCTTCGCGACCAGCTCTCGCGCAAGACCGACACGCCGCTGCGCAGCCTCCAGGACCTGCGCGACGGCCAGATCGTGACCGTGGGCGGGATCGTGGCGTCGCTCAGGCCGATGGTCACCAAGCGCGGCGACCAGATGGCGTTCTGCGAGCTCGACGACATCAGCGACTCGGCCGAGATCGTCGTCTTTGCGAGCACCTGGGAGGCGTGCCGCAACGTGCTCCTGCCCGACGCGATCGTGCTCATCAAGGCGCGCGCCGACCGCCGGTCGGAGTCGGAGGTCAAGCTGATCGCGATGGAGGTCGCGCCGTTCGAGGCCGTGCCCGACGAGGGCATCGTGAAGCTGCGGATCGACGCCCGGGCCGCGCTCGCGAGCCTCGTCGAGGATCTGCGCCTCCTGATCGGCGAGTACCCCGGCGACGCGCCCGTCGAGCTCGAGATCCAGACCTCCGACGGCCCGAAGATCCTGCGCTTCGGCGCCGGCTTCCGGGTCCGGCCGGACGGCGACTTCATGGCCGAGGCGCGCGCGCTGCTCGGCGACGCCGTCCTGGCGTAGACCGGAGCACCGGGGTCAGACCCTGAACTTCCGCCGGCGCAGGTTTGATGCGGATTTGCGACACCCGTCCGGCCGAGCGGCCTGGTTGCAACCCCGGCCACGTCCCGCGCGATGTGATGCGGTGTGTCGCCGCGCGGTCAGGGTCAGACCCCGAACGTGCGGTGGAGCAGATTCGGTGCCGGCTCGTGACGGGTCGGCGAGCACCTGCGCGTCCGCAGGCGGCCCTAGAATCCGACCTTCGTGAACCTGACTCAGCTCGATCTCGACCTGGAGGTCTTCCAGGGCCCCTTCGATCTGCTGCTCGCCCTCGTCATGCGCGAGGAGATCGAGCTGTCCGAGGTGCCGATCGCCGAGATCGTGATCGCCTACATCGAGCGAGCCTACGACGACGGCGAGCTCGACCTCGAATCAGCCAGCGAGTTCCTCGTGCTGATCGCCGCGCTGCTCGAGATCAAGGTGCGCATGCTCTTCCCCGGCGAGGAGGACGAGGAGGGCGAGGGCATGACCGCCGAGGAAGCCGAGGCCGAGCTGCTCGCGCGGCTCATCGAATACAAGCGCTACGCGGCCGCCGCAGCGTGGCTGGCGTCGGCCGCAGCCGCCGAGCCGCGCGTCTTCCGCTCGGGGCCGGCGCCGCTCGCGCCGCGGCCGGAGCCGGTGGTGGAGGAGTTCTCCGAGGACCCGTGGCAGCTCCAGATCGCGATCGGCCGCATGCTGCGGCCGCCGCCGGAGATCGACGTCTCCGCCGTCCGCCGCCGGCTCGTGCCGGTGAGCGAGTTCCTCACCCGCTTCCGCCAGGTCCTGCGCGAGCGGCGGGCGTTCTCGTTCGACGAGGCGGTCGCCGGGCTCGACCGGCTCTCGCACGCCGCCGCGTTCCTCGCGATCCTCGAGATGTGGAAGCAGGGCGAGGTGCAGGCCGAGCAGGGCGACATCTTCGGGCCGATCCGGATCGCCCGCCGGGGGCGCGCCGGGACAGAGGCGGAGCGGGCGATCGCATGAGCGAGCTGACCCATACCGTCGAGGCGCTGCTTTTCGTCGCGTCCGAGCCGCTCAGCGTGCCCGAGCTCGCGACGCTCGCCGAGGCGCCGCCCGCCCGGGTCGAGCGGGCGCTCGACGCCCTCCGCGACCGCTACAGCGAGGATCGCTCCGGCGTCGTGCTCGAGCGTGTCGCCGGCGGCTACGGCTTCCGCGCGTCGCGCGCGACGTCCGGCGCCTGCGCGCGGCTCGTCAACCGCCCCGGCTCGCGCGGCCTCAGCCAGGCGGCGCTCGAGACCCTCGCCATCGTGGCCTATCTGGGCCCGGTCTCGCGGCCCGAGATCGCGCGAATCCGCGGCGTTGCAGCCGACTCGGCCGTGGCGGGCCTGCTCGAGCGGGCGCTGATCGAGGAGTCGGGCCGCGGCGACACGCCGGGTCAGCCGGTGCTCTACCGCACGACGGTGCTGTTCGAGCGGATGTTCGGGCTCGAGGAGGGGCTGGGCAGCCTGCCCTCGCTCGCCGAGTTCGACCTGCCCGAGGCCGACCACGAGGCGCTGCGCGCGCGGCTTCACCTCGTCGCAGACGCGCGTGCCGGTCAGGGTTAACCGCTACCTCGCGTCCACCGGGCTGGGCTCGCGGCGCGCCGTCGAGGAGGTCATCCGGGCCGGCCGCGTCACGGTGAACGGCGCGGTGGCCGATCTCGCGACCCGCGTCGAGGAGGGCGACGACGTCCGCGTCGACGGCGAGCCGGTGCGCCCGGAGGCCGTCGTTGCCGTCCTCCTGAACAAGCCGCGCGGCGTCGTCACGACCGCCAGCGACCCGCAGGGGCGCCCGACGGTGACCGGCCTCGTCTCGGTGGACGCGCGCCTCTTCCCGGTCGGCCGGCTCGACCGCGACACCACCGGCGTCCTCATCCTGACGAACGACGGCGCCCTCGCCGACCACCTCATGCACCCCCGCCACGGGGTCGCGAAGACCTACCGGGCGCGGGTCCGGGGCGAGCCCGCGGAGGCGGATCTCGACCGGCTGCGGGCGGGCGTCGAGCTCGACGACGGCCCGACGGCGCCGGCGGCCGTTCAGTACCGTGGATCGAGCGTGGTCGAGATCACCATCCACGAGGGGCGAAACCGCCAGGTGCGGCGGATGTGCGCCGCCATCGGCCACCCCGTGATCCACCTGCACCGCACGGCCTACGCGGGGCTCACGGCCGAACGGCTCGAGCCGGGTGAGTGGCGTGAGCTCACGGCCGCCGAGGTCGCGGAGCTCCGTGATGCATGACGCGATCGTCGTGGGCGCCGGCCTGTCGGGGCTCGCGGCCGCGCACCGGCTGGCGGCCGCCGGGGCCGACGTGGTCGTCCTCGAAGCCGGGAGCCGGGTCGGGGGTCGCGTGTGGAGCCCGGCCGGGCCGGGCGGGCGCTGGGAGGCCGGCGGTGAGGCCGTCGACCTCGCCAACACGCGCCTGCGGGCGCTGGCGGACGAGGTGGGCGCGGCGCTCAGGCGCTCCGAGGTGGGCTGGGGCGACCACGGCCCGGCGCCCGTCGAGTGGCGCATCGCGGGCCGCACCGGGCCGCCCGACTCGCCCGGCTACCGGCGGCTGACCGCCGAGCTCGCCCGCCGCGGCGCGAGCCCGGAGGCCGACGACCGCTTCACCGTCGCCGAGTGGATGGCGCGCGACGGCGCCGGGATGTTCGACCTGGCCGTCGCCGAGACCGTGGTGTCGGTCACGTCGTCCACGATGCCGGTGAAGCGGATGTCGCTCCACGCGCTGGCCGTGAAGTCGGCGGCCCGAAGCGGCGCGGGCGACGGCGCGGAGCTCCGGTTCACCGACGGCGCCGGCGGGTTCGCCGAGACGCTGGCGGCCGGCCTCGGCGATCGCGTCCGCCTGCGTGCCGCCGCTTCGGCCGTGCGGGCACGGCGCGGCGGCGTCGAGGTGGCGACCGGGTCGGAGCGGATCCAGGCGGGGCGGGCGATCGTCGCGGTCCCGCTCCACGCCCGGGCCCGGATCGCCGGGCTTCCCGCCGTCTCGGGCGGCTCCTACGGCGTGGCCGCCAAGTCGCTGATCGAGCTGGCCGAGGACCTGCCCGACCGCCCGACCGCCGTCCTCACCGACACCGTGCTCGGCTACGCCTACCGCCGCGACGCCCGCAGCCTCGGGAGCTTCGTCGGCTCGATGCCTGCGGCGTGGCTCCTCGCCGCCGGCCGCCGGGCCGCCGACGCCGCCGTGGCCGACGCCGTGCGGCGCGCGTTCGGAGCCCGGGTCGCGCGGATCACCAGGGTCGCGTACCCGCGGAGCTACCTGATCTTCGCACCGGGCGAGCTGCGCGGCTTCGGCGCCCGCCTCGCCGACCCGGCCGGCCCGGTGCACTTCGCCGGTGCCGAGGCGTCGGAGCTCCCGAGCTTCATGGAGGGCGCTGTCCGGGCGGGGGAGCGGGCCGCTGGTGAGGTGCTCGCAGCAGGGTAAGCCCGGCGCTTGACGAGCAAGTCGCAACCGGAGTACCGTGCGGCAGTAATCTGTCAAGTCCGAGGGGGTAGTGCAGTGCGAAGGGCATTGGGAGGAGTGGTGGCGGCATGCGCGTTCGTGCTCACCACCAGTGGGGCCGCTGCGGCGCCGGGCGCCGACGTGCGCCTCTCGCACGACAACGGCGGCGGCTACGTGAGCGCCTACACGCTTGGCACCGGCCGGGCGTACACGGACGGGATCCTGCAGGAGTGCTCGATCGCCCGCGGACGCCAGAACGAGCCTGCGGTCGCCGTCGACCCGCGGAACACGACGGTGATCCTGGGGAGCTCCAACGACTACTGCGGCGTCTTCGGGCCCCCGGGCGACCCGGCGACCGGCAGTGCCGCCGGGCCGATCTGGCTCGGCTACTACCGATCGGAGAACGGCGGCCGGAGCTTCCAGAGCTCGCTCGTCCCGGGCTATCCGGGCGACACGTCGCCGTACGCCGCGCTGGCCCAGATCCGGACGGCCTCGGCGGGCGACCCGGTCATCGCCTGGGACGGCCACGGCCGGGCGTTCTTCGGCTCCGAGAGCTCCGAGGACCCCGCCGGAAGCCCGAAGGGGTTCGGCGACGAGTGGGTGGCGACCTACGAGAACTCCGGCGGCGGCACCGTGAACGACGGCAAGCGCTACGTCGGCACCGTCACGGTCGCAAAGGGCTCGTCGGCTCCGCTCACGGGCAAGTTCAACGACAAGACCGCAATCGAGGCGGACCGCACCGGCGGGCCGTTCGACGGCAACGTCTACTTCGCCTGGTCGCGGTTCACCGGGCAGGACACGTCGAACATCTATTTCGTGCGATCGACCGATCACGGGCGGACGTTCTCGAAGCCGAAGCTCCTGACGCCGAACGCCGGGAACCTCCAGGATCCGCGCATCGACGTGACGGGGAACGGCCACGTCTACGTGACCTACGACGTCGGCGAGCTGAACAACGGCCAGGCGAGCGGTGTCCAGGTCGTGAAGTCGACGGACGGCGGAAAGACGTTCTCATCGCCGTCGCAGATCCTGACCTACGCCTCCTGGGAGGAGAGCGATCAATCCGTGGCCGGCGGCGAGAACCGCGACTGCGGCGACGGGCCGGACGCGTGCGTGTCGGGCTACACGTTCTTCCGCGACGATTCCTCGACCGACTCGAGCGCAGATCAGAAGGATCGCGCGCACGAGTACGTCTACCTCGTCTACAACGCCGCGATCCCGGGGACGCAGGTCGCCACGGGCACCACCTTCGGCACGGAGGGCGGCGGCACCGGGAGCCAGGCGGGCGCATACTTCGTCCGCTACGACGGAGCGACCGGCGCCCACACGACGCCGAGGCTCATCTCGGCGAGCCGGGCCGGGCACCAGTCCTACCCGGACATCTCGGCCGACGGCGGCATCCTTCATACCGAGTGGTGGGACAGCCGCAACGACCCGTGCTACTCGGCGGCGCGGCCGATCGGCAACTGCGCCGACAGGTCGACGGTGCCGGCGCTCGACGTCTACGCGTCCCGCTCATCCGACTTGGGGAGCACGTGGGCGACGGCGGTGAAGCTGACCGACGTCAGGTCGAACGGGAACTTCGAGCAGTTCGACAACCGCCAGGTGCCCTTCGGCGGCGACTACCTGTGGGTGTCGTCGATCGGCTCGTTCGCGTTCAGCACCTGGACGGACTGGCGAAACACCGTCGCCGGCACCGACCCGCGTGAGAGCGGCGACTCCGACAAAGACGGCGCCGACGTGAAGCAGTGCCGCGCGCTCGATCCGACGACCGGCACCTACGGTCCGGACACCTGCCCGCACGCCGGCGGGCTCGATCAGGACATCTACGGCGACGTCTCGCCGTAGCTGCTGAGTGGCCGGAGCGGCCGTCCGCGAGGGCGGCCGCTCCACCACAGGCGGCGGGTCAGACGAACCCCATCCGGCGCTTGATCTCGGCGACCTTCGGGCCGGCGTAGGCGTGCGCCCGCTCGGCGCCGGCCGCGAGCACCTCCACGAGGTGGGCCTCGTCGGCCCGCAGCTCGAGGTAGCGGTCCCGCATCGGCCCGATCATCGCCTCGACGGCGTCGGCCACGTCCGACTTGAACTGGCCGTATCCCGCGCCGTCGTAGGAGCCCTCGACGTCGTCCGGCGTGCGGTCGGTGGCGATCGCCATGATCTCGATGAGGTTCGCGATCCCCTCCTTGCCCTCGCCGTCGCGCCGCACCTCGCGGCCCGAGTCGGTGACAGCCGAGCGGATCTTCCTGACCACGACGTCGGTCGGGTCGGTGAGAAGCAGCGTGCCCTGTGGCGTCCCGCTCGTGGTGGACATCTTCCTGGTGGGCTCCTGGAGATCCATCACCCGGCCGCCCGTGCCCGGGATCGCGGCCTCGGGCACCTTCAGGAGCTCGCCGTAGCGGCCGTTGAAGCGCTGGGCGATGTTGCGAGCGAGCTCCAGATGCTGGCGCTGGTCGTCGCCGACCGGCACCTTGTCGGTGTCGTAGAGCACGATGTCGGCGGCCATGAGCACCGGGTAGGTGAAGAGGTCGACCGACACCGACGCCTGGCCCTCGCTCTTCTCCTTGAACTGGGTCATTCGGCTCAGCTCGCCGAACGTCGCGAGCGCCCCCAGGAGCCACGCCGCCTCGGCGTGCTCCGGCACGGCGCTCTGGGCGAAGAGCGTGCACCGGCCGGGGTCGAGGCCGGCCGCCATGAGCGTCGCAGCCGTGTCGAGCGTGTTCTCGCGCAGGGTCGCCGTGTCGTACGGGACGCTGATGGAGTGCAGGTCGACCACGCAGTAGATGGCCTCGCCGAGATCCTGGTAGGCAGGCCAGTGCCGGATCGCCCCGATGTAGTTGCCGAGGTGCTTCTGACCGGTGGGCTGGATCCCCGAGAAGACGCGCGTCATGGCGAGGCGAGACTCTAGTCAGGAAGCCGTCTGTAGGATCCATCCGATGGTCGCATCGCCCGACACGTGGTCGCCCGCCTCCTGGCGCGCGTACCCGGCCCAGCAACAGCCCGACTGGCCCGACGAGGCCGGCCTCGCGGCGGCCACCGAGCGGCTGAAGCAGCTGCCGCCGCTCGTCTTCGCGGGCGAGGCGCGCGACCTCACGACCGCGCTCGCCGGCGTCGCCGAGGGACGGGCGTTCCTGCTCCAGGCCGGCGACTGCGCCGAGTCGTTCGCCGACTTCTCGGCGGTCTCCATCCGCGAGAAGCTCAAGATCATCCTGCAGATGGCGGCGGTGATGACCTACGCCGGCACCCTGCCGGTCGTCAAGCTCGGCCGCATCGCCGGCCAGTTCGCCAAGCCCCGCTCTGCACCGACCGAGACGGTCGACGGCGTCGAGCTGCCCGCCTTCCGCGGCCACATGGTGAACGACGACGGGCCGACCGCGGCCGGCCGCCGGCCTGACCCGGACCGGCTGATCCAGGCCTACCACCAGTCCGCGGCCACGCTCAACCTGCTGCGCGCGTTCACGAAGGGCGGCTTCGCCGACCTCACGCGCGTCCACAGCTGGAACCAGGAGTTCGTCGCCACCTCGCCCCAGGGTCGCCGCTACGAGGCCATCGCCACCGAGATCGAGCGCGCGCTGCGCTTCATGGCGGCGTGCGGCATCGACCTCGTGTCCGAGCGGCGTCTGCACGAGGTCGACGTCTGGACGAGCCACGAGGGCCTCCTGCTCGATTACGAGGAGGGGCTCACGCGGCGCGATTCGCTGACCGGCGAGTGGTACGACTGCTCGGCCCACATGCTGTGGGTCGGTGACCGCACCCGGCAGCCCGACGGCGCGCACGTCGAGTTCTTCTCGGGCGTCGGCAACCCGCTCGGGATCAAGGTCGGGCCGACCGCGACCGCCGACGAGCTCCTCGACACGTGCGAGCGGCTCGATCCGGAGCGCACTCCCGGCCGGCTCACGCTGATCGCCCGGATGGGCGCGGGCCGGGTCGAGGACGAGCTGCCGCTGCTGATCCGGGCCGTGCGCGAGGCCGGCCACCCGGCGGTGTGGGCCTGCGACCCGATGCATGCGAACGCGTTCAGGACGCCGTCGGGATACAAGACCCGCCGGTTCGAGGACATCATGTCGGAGATCTCGGGCTTCTTCATCGCCTGCCGCGCCGAGCGAACCTGGCCGGGAGGCGTCCACCTCGAGTTCACCGGGGAGGACGTGACCGAGTGCCTGGGCGGCGCCGAGGAGGTCGTGGAGGACGACCTCTCCGTGCGCTACCGCACGCTCTGTGACCCCCGCCTGAACGCCCGCCAATCGCTCGACCTGGCCTTCCGGCTCGCCGAGCACATGCGGGCGGCGCACGACACGGCCCGCCGGGACGGGTAGCCGGATGCGCGTCGGGATCGTCGGGCTCGGCCTCATCGGCGGGTCGATCGGGCTCGCTGCCGCGGAGCGCGGCGACGAGGTCGTGGCGTTCGACCCTGACCCGGACGCGCGGGCGGCCGGGCTGGAGCGCGGCGCCGCCGCGCGGGTCGAGGACACCCTCGAGGCGGCGGTGGCCGGCGTCGACGTCGCCGTCGTCTGCGGGCCGGTCGTCCACCTCCCGGCGCTGGTCGAGCAGGCCATCGCGGCGAGCGGCGAGGGATGCGCCGTCACCGACGTCGGCTCGACCAAGTCGCGGCTGGTCGCCGCCATGGGCGCAAGCACGCGGTTCCTGGGCGGGCACCCGGTGTGCGGTTCGGAGGCCCGCGGTGTCGAGAACGCCCGCGCCGACCTCTTCCGCGGGGCCACCTGGTTTCTGACCCCGGTGGCGGTCACCGATCCCGCCCACCACCGCACGGTGCACGGCTTCGTCACGGGCCTCGGGGCGCGGCCGGTCGCCATCGACCCCGGTGCGCATGACCGGCTGGTCGCGATCACGAGCCACCTGCCGCACGCGGTCGCAAACGTGCTTGCGAACCAGGCGGGGGCCGGGAGGGTGGATGGCCACGACCCGCTCGGCGCCGTCGGCGGGTCGTTCCGCGACATGACCCGCGTCGCCGGCGCCAACCCGCGGATCTGGGTCGACATCTTCCTCGACAACCGCGAGGCCCTGCTCGACGGGCTGCGCGAGCACGGCCGCCGCGTCGACGAGCTCACGCGCGCCCTGGAGCGCGAGGATGCCGGGTTCCTGGCCCGCTGGATCGGAGAGGCGGCGGGGAACCGCCGGCGCCTGCTCGAGGCCGCCTACGAGGCCGTGCCGGAGGAGCTCTACCGCGTCCGCGTGCGGGTGCTCGACCGCCCGGGCGTGCTCTCAGGCATCACGCAGGCGCTGGGCGCAGAGGGCATCAACATCGAGGACTTCGAGCTGCACCACATGTCGGCGGACGCCGGCGGCACGGCGGTCATCGTGGTCGCCGGCGAGGGCGAGGCCCGGCGGGCGGTCGAGCTCCTGGACGCCCAGGGCTACGGCGCCGTCGCGACCCCGGCGGTCGAGGCATGAGCGCCGCCGGGCTGCGAATCGGGCCGGCGGGAGGCCTCATGGGCGAGCTCGCCGTGCCGGGCGACAAGTCCATCAGCCACCGGGCGGTGCTCCTCGGGGCGATCTCGTCGGGCCCGGTCAGCGTGCGCGGGTTCGGCGCCTCGGCCGACACGCTCTCGACGGTGGCGGCCGTCGAGGCGCTCGGAGCCGAGGTGGAGCGGACCGGCGAGGCCGACCTCGTCGTGGGCGGCGTCGGGCTGCGCGGGCTGCGCGCACCGGACGGGCCGATCGACGTCGGGAACGCCGGCACGCTGATCCGGCTCCTCCCCGGCATCCTCGCCGGGCAGAACGGCGCGTTCGAGCTCACCGGCGACGACAGCATCCGCTCGCGGCCGATGGAGCGGATCGCAGGCCCGCTTCGGCAGATGGGTGTCGACATCGAGACGACGGACGGCCGGCCGCCTGTCCGCATCCGTTCGACGGGGCGCACGGAGCCGATCGTCTACGAGCTGCCCGTGGCCTCGGCGCAGGTCAAGTCGTGCGTCCTTCTCGCCGGGCTCTTCGCCGAGCGCGGCGTCACCGAGGTGCACGAGCCGATCGCGACCCGCGACCACACCGAGCGGATGCTCCGGGCGGCCGGGGTGCCCGTCGACCGCGGCGCCGGCCGGGTCGCGGTCTCGCCCGTGCAGGAGCTTCGCCTCGGCGAGGTCGACGTGCCCGGCGACTTCTCGTCGGCCGCGCCGTTCATCGTCGCGGCCACCGTCCTCTCGGGCTCGAACCTGACCCTGCGCGGCGTCGGCGTGAACCCCACCCGCACCGGCCTTCTCACCATCATGGAGCGGATGGGGGCCCGGGTCGGCATCTTCCGCCGCCGGCTCGCGAGCGGCGAGCCCGTGGCCGACATCGAGGTGCGCCCGGCGGAGCTCGTGGCCGCCGACGTCGAGCCGGAGCTCGTCCCGCTCCTCGTCGACGAGCTGCCACTGGTGGCGCTCCTTGCCTGCTTCGCCCACGGCGTGACGACCATCCGCGGCGCCGGCGAGCTGCGCGTCAAGGAGTCCGACCGGATCGCGGCGACGGCGGCGGCACTCAACGCGGTCGGCGGGCACGTCGAGCCGCTCGAGGACGGCTTCCGCATCCGCGGCGTCCCGACCCGCCTGCGCGGAGGGCACGTCGACGCCGCCGGCGACCACCGGGTCGCCATGCTCGGGGCCGTGGCCGGCGTGTGCTCGCAGGAGGGCGTCGAGGTGCGCGGCGCCGACGTCCTCGGCGTCAGCTTCCCCGACTTCGCGGACCGCCTCGCCGCAGTGAGCGCCTGACGGCATGGTTGTGACGATCGACGGCCCGGCCGGCGCCGGCAAGAGCACCGTCGCCAAGGCGGTGGCGAAGCGGCTCGGCTACCGCCACGTCGACACGGGCGAGATGTACCGCGAGCTGACGGCGGTCGCGCTGGAGCGCGGTGCCGACCTGGACGACGGCGATGCGCTCGCCGCGCTGGTCGGCGTGCCGCCCTCCGCACCCGTGGATCTGCGGTCCGAGCGGATCTCGGCGCACGTGAGCACCGCGTCCCGCCACGAGCCGGTCCGGGTGCGGATGCGCGAGCGCCAGCGCGAGCTGGCCCGCGACGCCGTCCTCGAGGGGCGCGACACGGGGACGCGGGTGTGCCCGGACGCCGAGGTGAAGGTGTACCTGACGGCCTCGGTGGCGGAGCGCGCACGGCGGCGCGCGGCCGAGCTCGGGATCCCGGCCGCCGAGGTCGAGCCGGCGATCGCCGAGCGCGACCGCCGCGACGCGGTCCAGCTCGCACCGGCGCCCGACGCGCACACGCTCGACACGACCGGCCTCGACGTCGAGGCGGTGATCGAGCGGGTGCTCGAGCTCGTGCGGGAGGCACGGCCATGACGATGGCCGACCAGCTGGCGGCGTTCGACCGCGCGTGGACGATCGTGCGCCGCACGGTCGGGGTGCTGGTGTGGATCCTGCTCCGGCCCCGCATCGTGGGCCGCGAGCACGTGCCCCGGAGCGGGCCTGTGCTCCTGGTGATGAACCACGAGTCGTGGTGGGACATCCCGGCGTTCGGGTGGTCGCAGCCGCGCTCGATCCGCTACATGGCAAAGCGGGAGCTCTACGACATCTGGTGGCTGGCGTGGGTCCTGCGCTGGGGCGGCGCCTTTCCGGTGCGCCGCGGCGAGGCCGACCGCGACGCCCTCCGGATCGTCCACGAGACGATCGAGGCGGGCGGGGCCGTCGGCATCTTCATCCAGGGACATCGCCAGGGGGAGCTCGAGGGCGCCAAGGCCGGCGCCGGGCGGTGCGCGGTCGTGGAGGACGTCCCGGTCGTGGCGGCGGCGATCCGGGGGACGGGCGGCTGGCGCCCGGGCCGGCGGGTCGGCATCGCCTTCGGCGCGCCGCGGACGTACGAGCGCGGTGACCGCCGGCCGAGCGCCGCCTACCGCGAGACCGCCGACGAGCTGATGGCCGAGATCCGGCGCCTGTACGAGCTGGCCGGATGAGCGCGCGCCTGCCGATGGTGGCGGTCGTCGGCTTCCCGAACGCCGGGAAGTCGACCCTCGTGAACCGGCTCTCGGCGTCGCGGACGGCGGTCGTCGACGAGGCCCCGGGCGTCACCCGCGATCGCAACGAGGTGCCGTGCGAGTGGAACGGGCGCGACTTCGTGCTCGTGGACACGGGCGGCGTCGACGCCGCCGACGAGTCCCACATGCAGGCGCAGGTCGCCGACCAGGCCCGCCAGGCGGTGGACGACGCGGACCTGGTGCTGCTCACGATCGACGCCCGGGCCGGGCTCGCGGCCGGCGACGAGGAGATCGCTCACATCTTGCGGCGCTCCAGGCGGCCCGTGATCGTCGTTGCGAACAAGGTCGACGACGTGGCCCACGAGGCGGGCGCGCTCGAGCTGCACGCGCTCGGCCTCGGTGACCCCATCGCGGTCTCGGCGCTTCACGGCCGCGGCACCGGCGACCTGCTCGACGCAATCGTCGAGCGGCTCCCCGAGGTCGGCGGGAGCGAGGATGAGGAGGGCGAGGAGGAGGCAGACGAGATCCGGGTCGCGATCCTCGGCCGCCCGAACGTCGGCAAGTCGTCGCTCGTGAACGCCATCCTGGGGCGGCCGCGCGTCATCGTGGCGCCGACCCCGGGGACGACCCGCGACGCCATCGACACGCTCTTCGAGCGCGGTGGGCGCCGGTTCCGGCTGATCGACACCGCCGGCCTGCGCCGCAAGCGCCGTCACCGCCAGGGGATCGAGTACTGGAGCGAGGTGCGCGCCCTCCACGCGGCGGAACGGGCCGACATCGCGCTGGTGCTCGTGGACTCGTCCGAGGGCCTGACCGAGGGCGACCTCGCCGTGGCCTATGAGGCCCGCAAGGCGGGGTGCGCGACGCTCGTCGTGCTGTCGAAGTGGGACATCACGACGGTGGAGGTCGACGACATCGCCGAGCGGATCGGCGTCAAGCTGCGCCAGCGGCCCGCGATGGTGACGACGTCGTCCGTCACGGGCCGGAACATCGACAGCCTGCTCGACGCGATCGAGGAGCTCTTCGGCCGCTACACCTCGCGGGTGGGCACCGGCGCGCTCAACCGGGCGATGGCTGAGATCGGCGCGGCCCGCGAGACGCCGCGGCGCGGGCGCCGGCGGCTGAACGTGCTCTACGCGACGCAGTACCGCACCCGCCCGCCGCGGTTCCGTATCGTCGTCTCGGATAGGGCGCTGGTCACGCGCGACTACGCCTACTTCGTGGAGAACCAGCTGCGGCGCAGGCTGGGCCTGGAGGGCACTCCCGTCATCATCGACTTCAAGAGCCGCTCGTGAGGGTCTTCGTCGTCGGCTGTGGAAGCTGGGGCACGGCGTTCGGCCGCCTCCTCGCACTCCAGGGCCACGCGCCGACGCTCGTTTGCCGCGATGCCTCGCAAGCAGACGCGATCGCGCGGCACCGGCGAAACCCGCGCCATCTCTACGACGTCGAGCTCCCCGACGCGCTGGGCGCCTGCGCGCTGGACGGCGCCGACATGGCCGATGCCGACCTTGTCGCGCTCGCCGTGCCGAGCCGGGCGTTCGCGGAGGCGGCCGCGGTGGTGGTGCCGCGGGCGGGGGAGAGGGCGGCGCTGCTCTCGATGACGAAGGGGCTCGACCCGGGCAGCCGGCGGCGGCTCTCCGAGATCCTCGCCGATCTGGCCGACCCCGGACGGGTGGCCGTGCTGTCGGGCCCGAACCATGCCGAGGAGGTGGCCCGCGACCAGCCGACGGCCTCGGTGGTGGCGAGCGAGAGTGCCGAGCTGGCGCGCACGCTCCAGCGCGAGCTGTCGGGCCGCACGATGCGCGTCTACGCCTCGCGCGACGTGGTGGGCGTCGAGCTGTGCGCCGCGTCGAAGAACGTGATCGCGATCGCCGCGGGCATCTCCGACGGGCTCGGGTACGGCGACAACGCGAAGGCCGCGATCATCACGCGCGGGATGGCCGAGATGTCCCGGCTCGGCGAGGGGTTCGGGGCCTCACCGCGGACGTACATGGGCATGGCGGGCATGGGCGACCTGGTCGCCACCTGCACGTCGCACCATTCCCGCAACCGGCGCGCGGGCGAGATGATCGCGACGGGCGTGCCGACCGGCTGGATCGAGCAGGAGATCGGCGAGGTCGCGGAGGGTCTCACGGCCGCGCCTGTCCTGCGCGACGTGGCCCGGGAGCGCGGCATCGAGCTCCCGATCACCGAGGCGGTGTGCTCGGTCGCGTTCGGCGGCGTGAAGCCGCTCGACGCCCTCGCCGGGCTGATGGCCCGCGAGCCTGTGGAGGAATGACCGCGCACCATCGGGGTCAGACCCCGATGTTGCGCGGTGGCCTTCGGGACGACCTGTGTCGATTCCGTCACGCCCACCGAGGCCGGCGGGCGTTTCCACTACCATCCGCCGGATGGCGGCAGCCGGTCCCCGCGAGTTCCTGTTCACGTCCGAGTCGGTGACGGAGGGCCACCCCGACAAGGTGGCCGATGCGATCTCCGACGGCGTGCTCGACGAGGTGCTGCGGCGCGACCCGGGCGGGAAGGTGGCGTGCGAGGTGCTCGTCACGACGGGCCTCGTCGTGGTCGCCGGCGAGATCACGACCGACGCCTATGTCGACATCCCGCGCGTCGTCCGCGATACGGTGCGCGACATCGGCTACACCGACGCCGCCTTCGGGTTCGACTTCCTGACGTGCGGCGTGGTCGTCGCGATCGACGAGCAGTCGCCCGACATCCGGATGGGCATCGACATGTCCTACGAGGAGCAGCGCCATCGCGCCGAGGCGGACGTCGACAGCCAGGGAGCGGGCGACCAGGGGATGATGTTCGGGTACGCCTGCGACGAGACACCGGAGCTCATGCCGCTCCCGATCATGCTCGCGCACCGCATCGCCCGCCGGATGGCCGAGGTGCGAAAGGACGGGACGCTGGCCTTCCTCCGCCCCGACGGCAAGACCCAGGTGACGGTGCGCTACCGCGAGTCCGCGGGGCGGCTCGAGCCGGTGGCCGTCGAGCGGCTCCTGGTCTCGACGCAGCACGACCCCGACGTCGACGAGGCGACGATCCGCCGCGGTCTGGTCGAGCACGTGCTCCCGGCCGTCATCCCCGCCGAGCTGTGCCCGCACGAGCAGCTGTCCGATCCCGACTTCGTGCTCGTGAACCCCACCGGCCGGTTCGTGACCGGCGGGCCGATGGGCGACACCGGCCTCACCGGGCGAAAGATCATCGTCGACACCTACGGCGGCGCCGCCCGCCACGGCGGCGGAGCCTTCTCGGGCAAGGACCCCTCGAAGGTCGACCGCTCGGGCGCCTACGCGATGCGCTGGGTCGCCAAGAACGTCGTCGCCGCCGGCCTCGCCGCGCGTGCGGAGGTGCAGGTCGCCTACGCGATCGGCGTCGCCCGCCCCGTGTCGGTCGCCGTCGAGACGTTCCACACGGAGACGGTTCCGCGCGCGACCATCGAGGCCGCCGTCGCATCCGTCTTCGACCTGCGGCCGGCAGCCATCATCCGGGAGCTCGACCTGCTGCGGCCCATCTATCAGCGCACCGCCGCAGGCGGGCACTTCGGCCGCATCGACGAGGACTTCCCCTGGGAACGCGCGGACCGGGTCGCCGAGCTGCGCGCGGCGTGCGGCCTGGGTGAGCCCATCCGGGTCTGAGACAGCCCTGGTGATCGCGGCGATCGCCCCGCTTGTGACCGCGCGGGCCGTCGACCGGCCGTTCGACTACGCCGTGCCGCCCGACCTCGACGGAGAGGTCGCCCGGGGGGCGATCGTCGAGATCGAGCTCGGGAACCGCCGCATCCAGGGCGTCGTGACCGGCCGGGCGGACGAGCCGGTCACCGGCGAGCTGAAGCCCGTGCTCGCGGTCACGGGGGCGGTGCCCGCCCCGCTCCTCGACCTGGCCGAGTGGATCGCCGCCACGTACGCATCGACGCTGGCGCGGGCGCTCGCGCTGGTCACGCCGCCGGCTGCCGAGGCGCGTCCGCCCGAGCCGTGGGTGCGCGTGCTCTCGGGCGAGGGGGCGACGGCTCGCCAGGCCGAGGTCCTGGCCCACGCCGGCCTCGCGCCGCTGCCGCTCTCCGACCTCGTCGCGGCGGCGGGGACGACCCGCGCCACGCTGCGACGGATGCGCGACCGCGGTCTCGTGGCCTTCGAGGCGATGCCGCCCGCGCCGCGCACGGACGTCCGGGTCGAGCTCACCGAGGCGCAGGAGGCCGCCGTCGCGGCGTGCGTCGAGGTGCTCGAGGCCGGAGGCGGCGACGTCCTCGTCCACGGCGTCACCGGGTCCGGGAAGACCGAGGTCTACCTGCGCGTGATCGAGCGGGCGCTCGAGCTCGGCCGCGGCGCGATCGTGCTCGTGCCCGAGATCGCGCTCACGCCGCAGGTCGCGGCCCGGTTCACCGCCCGGTTCGGCGCGACGGTCGCGGTGCTCCACAGCGGTCTCAGCGCCGGCCGGCGCGGGAGCGAGCACCGCCGAATCGCGGCCCGCGAGGCGCGCGTGGTGGTGGGCGCGCGCTCAGCGGTCTTCGCCGCCGTCCCCGACCTGGGCGTGATCGTCGTCGACGAGGAGCACGACGCCTCCTACAAGCACGAGGCCGATCCCCGCTACGACGCGCGCCGGGTCGCCGCCAAGCGCGGCCGCCTGGAGCGGGCCGTGACGATCTACGGGACCGCGACGCCGCGGCCCGAGGCCTGGGCCGGGGTCGCCCGCCGGGTCAGCCTCCCGGCCCGGGTCGGCGGCGGTCTGCCTCGCGTCGAGATCGTCGATCTGCGCCTCGACGGCGGCTACCCGCTGACCCGTCCGCTGCTCGACGCCCTCGGCGAGATCGAGGACGGCGGCGGCCGTGCGATCGTGCTCCAGAACCGGCGCGGTGCGGCCGCGGCGCTCCACTGCCGCACGTGCGCGGAGACGTGGCGATGCGCGCGCTGCGACGTCGCGCTCACGCTCCACGGGCGCCGCCTTCGCTGCCACCACTGCGGGGCGTCCGAGCCGATGCCGAAGGCCTGCACGCGGTGCGGGTCGGTCGACCTGGCCCAGATCGGCGCGGGCACCGCTCGCGTCGAGGCGGAGCTCGGCCGCCGCTTCCCCCGGCTCGAGGTGCTGCGGCTCGACGCCGACGTCGCGGCGGCGGCCGGCGAGCCTGAGGCCACTCTGCGCCGCTTTCGGCGGGCCGAGGCCGCGGTCCTCGTGGGCACCCAGCTCGTCGCGAAGGGCCACGACGTCCCGGGCGTGAAGCTGGCCGCCGTCATCGACGCCGACCAGGCGCTGGCCGTCCCCGACTTCCGCGCGGAGGAGCGGGCGTTCGCGCTCCTCACCCAGCTCTCGGGCCGCCCCGGGCGACCGGGCGACCCCCGGGGCCGGGTGATCGTGCAGGCCTGGGATCCCGAGCTGCGCGTCGTCGTGCTCGCCGCCCGGCACGCGGTCGAGGACTTCCTGGAGGGCGAGCTCGAGCGCCGCCGGGTGCTCGGCTATCCACCGTTCCGGCGACTCGTGCGCGTGCTCGCGGCGGCACCGGCCGGCGATGTCGCCGAGGGCGTGACCGACGCCGTCCGCCGCGCCGTCGAGCCTGCGCTTGCCGGTGACGTGCTGCTCGGGCCGGCGCCCCTCTTCCGCCTGCGCGACCGCTGGCGCAGCCATCTCCTCATCAAGACGGAGCAGCCGCTTCGCGCCGCCGCCGTGCTCCGGAGCGTCGTCCGCGACCTCGCGCCGGATCTGCGCCGGGCCCGGGCGACGGCCGTCGTCGACGTGGATCCGCAGTCGCTCTCATGAGCCGGTAGCCTTCCGCGCATGAGCCGAGCACTCGTCGTCATCGACATCCAGAACGACTACTTCCCGGGCGGTGCCAACCCGCTCGACGGGCCGGATGCGGCGGCTGCGCACGCGCGCGGCCTGCTCGACGCCTTCCGGGCCTCCGGTGAGCCGGTCTTCCATCTCAAGCATGTGTGGGACGAGCCGGATGCGCTCTACCTGCGCCCGGGCACGCCCGGCGGTGAGATCAACGCCGCCGTCGCCCCGCAGGAGGCCGAGGCCGTGATCGAGAAGACGTTTCCCAATGCCTTCCTCGAGACGTCGCTCGACGCCGACCTGCGCGCGGCGGGGGTCGACCGGATCGTGGTCTGCGGGATGATGACGTCGATGTGCGTCGACGCCACTGTGCGGGCGGCGGTCGATCTGGGGTACGACGTGAGCGTGGCCCACGACGCATGCGCGACGATGCCGCTCGAGTTCGGAGACCGCCGCGTCGAGGCGCCGGATGTGCACGCGGCGTTCCTGGCCGCGCTCGCCGACGGCTATGCGGCCGTGAGCCCGTCCGCCGAGCTGGCCATCTGACGAGGGATTCATGGACGACCACGAGATCGCAGAGGGACAGGTCGAGACGACCACGAACGACGAGGAGCGCCGCGCCCACCACGCCGCGGCGCTCATGCTCGTGCGCCAGTACCCGGATCCCGTGCTGCGCGTGCCCGCCGACCCGGTTGCCGAGGTCGACGCCGACGTGAAGCGGCTGGCCGAGCGGATGAGCGAGGTCATGCGCCAGGCGCACGGGGTCGGCCTGGCCGCGCCGCAGCTCGGGATCCTGCGCCGCATCCTCGTCTACCGGGTCTCGTCCGACGGCGAGGTGCGCGTGCTCATCAACCCCGAGCTGCGCGAGCGCTCCGAGGAGACCGAGGCCGACACCGAGGGCTGCCTGTCGCTCCTGGGCGGCGACCTCCAGGTGTCGGTCGAGCGTCATGTGCGCGTGGTCGTGGCGGCCGTCGACGCGGACGGCAACCCCGTCGAGGTCGACGCGGAGGGGCTCGAGGCCCGGGTGATCCAGCACGAGATCGACCACCTGGACGGCGTGCTGATCGTCGACCGGGCCTCGAAGGACGACCGGAAAACCGCGCTGCGAGACCTCCGCCTCCGGGCGTAGAGCGGCCTCATGCCCCGAGTCGCCTTCCTGGGGACGTCGGCATTCGGGGCCGACGTTCTCCGGCGGCTCGCCGCCGAGCCGGGCATCGAGATCGTCGCCGTGGTCACCCAGCCCGACCGGCCGTCCGGCCGCGGGCGCCGCGAGCAGTCACCGCCGGTCGCGCAGGCGGCGCGTGAGCTCGGCCTCGAGCTCGTGCAGACGGAGGCCGCATCGGCCGAGCCGCCGGACGCCGATGTCGGCGCGGTCGTCGCGTTCGGGCAGATGGTGCGTCCGCCGCTCCTGGGCGCCTACCCGCTCTACAACCTGCACCCTTCGCTGCTTCCGCGCTGGCGCGGGGCGGCGCCCGTCGAGCGGGCGATCATGGAGGGCGACGCCGAGACCGGCGTGTGCGTCATCGATCTCACGCCGGAGCTCGACGCGGGGCCGATCCACGGGTGCGAGCGGTTCGCCATCGGGCCCGACGACGACGCCGCCGCCGTGAGATCCCGGGCGCTCGAGCTCGGCGAGCCGCTCCTCGTCGCCGCGCTCCGCGGCCAGACGGTCGGCACCGAGCAGTCCACGGTCGGGGTGACCTACGCCCGAAAGATCGAGCCGGCCGACCGCCGCATCGACTGGAGCGGCCCGGCCGCCCGGGCCGCGAACGTCGTGCGCGGGCTCTCGCCGCACATCGGGGCGCGCTGCGAGCTCGACGGGGAG
>DATAEI010000242.1:0-5817 GCA_036258075.1 Gaiellales bacterium | reverse complement strand
CGTGCCCGACGGGTTCGAGGCGCAGCTCCTGCCCGAGGACTGGGAGCGGTTCGACGAGCTGCTCACGAACTCGATCGAGCGGGTGCCCGCGATGGAGACCGCCGAGGTGCGCAAGCTCTTCAACGGCCCGGAGGCGTTCACACCCGACGGTGAGTTCATCCTCGGCGAGTCCGAGGTGCCGGGCTTCTGGGTCGCCGCAGGATTCTGCGCCCACGGGCTCGCCGGCGCCGGCGGGATGGGCTGGCAGATGGCCGAGTGGATCGTGAACGGCGAGCCGAGCCTCGACCTGTGGCACATGGACTCGCGCCGGTTCGGCCGCCAGTACCGAAGCCAGGCGTTCACCCTCGCACGCGCGACCGAGGTCTACGCCACCTACTACGACATCAAGTACCCCAACCACGAGCGCGAGGCCGGGCGGCCGCTTCGGCTGTCGCCGGCCTACGACAGGGTCGCGGAGCTGGGCGCCGTCTTCGGCGAGAAATCGGGCTGGGAGCGGCCGAACTGGTTCGAGCCCAACGCCGCGGCCGGTGACGAGGGGCTGCGGCCGCGGGGCTGGGCGGGCCGGCACTGGTCGCCCGCGATCCACGCCGAGGCAGCCGCGACCCGCGAGGCGGCCGGGCTCTTCGACGAGAGCTCGTTCGCCAAGATCGAGGTGTCGGGGCCGGGCGCGGTGGCGTTCCTCCAGCGGATGTGCGCGAACGACGTCGACAGGCCGGCGGGCTCGATCACCTACACCCAGATGCTGAACTCGCGCGGCGGGATCGAGTGCGACTTCACCGTGACCCGGCCCGGCGATGACCGGTTCCGGATCGTCACGGGCACCGCCTTCGGAAACCACGACCTGGGGTGGATCCGAAAGCACGCGCCCGGCGACGGGTCGGTGCAGGTCGCGGACGTCACCTCCGCGTGGGCCTGCCTCGGCCTGTGGGGCCCGCGGGCGCGGGAGATCCTCCAGCCGCTCACGAAGTCCGACCTCTCGAACGAGGGATTCCGCTACATGACGGCGCGCGAGATCGCCGTCGGCCACGTGCCGTGCCTCGCCGCCCGCGTGACGTACGTCGGGGAGCTGGGCTGGGAGCTCTACTGCCCGGCCGAGTACGGCGCCGGACTGTGGGATCTCCTCTGGCAGGCCGGGTCGGAGCACGGGATGCTGGCCTGCGGCTACCGGGCCATCGACGCGCTTCGGGTCGAGAAGGGCTACCGGGTGTGGGGGGCCGACATCACGCCCGAGGACTCGCCACACGAGGCCGGGCTCGGGTTCGCCGTGAAGCCCGACAAGGGCGTCGACTTCCTCGGCCGGACGGCGCTCATCGGATCGGGGAACGGGACGCCGCAGCGGCGGCTCGCGTGCCTCGTGCTCTCCGACCCGCGGGCCGTCTGCCTCGGGCAGGAGCCGGTGCGGGTCGCGGGCGAGATCACGGGCCGGGTCACGAGCGGCGGCTACGGCTTTGCGGTCGAGAGATCGATCGCGTACGCCTACGTGCCCGTCGCGGCGGCCGAGGTGGGGACGGCCGTCGAGGTCGAGGTGTTCGGCGAGTGGGTCGCCGCCGAGGTGGCGGCAGAGCCGCTCTGGGATCCGAAGGGCGAGCGGATCCGGGCGTAGCGCCGTCAGGCGGCCGGCTGGAGCTCGCGCACGACGATCGTCTGGTCGCGGCGGGCGCCGGTGCCGACGATCGCGATGGGCACGCCGACCTCCGACTCGACGAGCTCGAGATAGGCGCGCGCGGCCGCGGGCAGGCCGGCGTAGGTCGTGACCGACGAGATGTCGGTGCCCCACCCGGCGAGCTCCTGGTAGACGGGCGTGGCGTGGTGGAAGTCGCTCTGGTGGGCCGGGAAGTCGGTGGTCACGTTGCCGTCGGCGAGCCGGTAGGCGGTGCAGACCGGGATCGAGTCGAGCATCGAGAGCACGTCGAGCTTGGTGACCGCGAGCTCGGTGAGGCCGTTCACGCGCACCGCGTAGCGCAGCCCGACGAGGTCGAGCCACCCGCAGCGGCGCTCGCGGCCGGTGACGGTGCCGAACTCGGCGCCGCGCTCGCGGATCGCCGCGCCGCGCTCGTCGTCGGCCTCGCTCGGGAACGGGCCGGCGCCGACGCGGGTCACGTAGGCCTTGGTCACGCCGAGCACGCGGTCGATCCGGGTCGGCCCGACGCCGAGACCCGTGCACGCGCCGCCCGCGATCGGGTTGGACGACGTGACGAACGGATAGGTGCCGTGGTCGATGTCGAGCAGCGTCGCCTGGGCGCCCTCGGCGAGCACCGAGCGGCCGGCGGTGAGCGCCCGGTCGAGCTCGAGCGACGTGTCGGCGATGAACGGGCAGATGCGCTCGGCGTAGCCCAGCATCGCGACCGTCAGCTCCTCCTTGTCGAGCGGGCGGTGGTGGTGCAGCTTCCGCAGGAGCTCGTTCTTGACCGAGAGGGCGGTCGCGATCTTGAGCCGCAGGATCTTCTCGTCGAGCAGGTCCTGCACGCGGATCCCGACCCGGAGCGCCTTGTCGGCGTAAGCCGGGCCGATGCCGCGCCGGGTGGTGCCGATCTGGAGGCGGCCGAGCCGGAGCTCGGAGTCGGCGTCGATGATCCGGTGCCACGGCATGATCAGGTGGGCGTTCCCGGAGATGCGAAGGCCGCTCACGTCGATGCCGCGGGCGATCAGGCCGTCGAGCTCCTCGATCAGCACCTCGGGGTCGATCACGCAGCCGTTCCCGAGCAAGCAGAGCGTGCCCGGGTAGAGGATGCCGCTCGGGACCAGGCGGAGCTTGTAGGTCTCCTCGCCGATCACGAGCGTGTGGCCGGCGTTGTTCCCACCCTGGTATCGGGCGACCACGTCGCTGCGCTCGGCGAGCAGGTCGACGACCTTGCCCTTGCCCTCATCACCCCACTGCGCCCCGACGACGACAGCGAGCGGCATCGCGCCTAGACCTGCTGCTCGACGCCGCGGGCCAGGTTGTCGAACTTGGTGTAGCGGCCGATGTACGCGAGCCGGATCTTGTCGATGGGGCCGTTTCGGTGCTTGGCCAGGAGCAGCTCGGCCGTGCCCTTGTCGTCGCTCGTGTCGTCGTAGTAGTCGTCGCGGTAGACGAAGAGGACGAGGTCGGCGTCCTGCTCAATCGATCCCGACTCGCGCAGGTCGGAGAGCACCGGACGCTTGTCGGTGCGCTGCTCGACAGCGCGCGAGAGCTGCGAGATCGCGATGACGGGGACGTCGAGATCGCGGGCGATCAGCTTGAGCGCGCGCGAGATCTGGGAGATCTCCTGGACGCGGTTCTCGAAGCGGGCCGTGCCGCCCATGAGCTGGAGGTAGTCGACCACGATCAACCCGAGATGCCCGTCGAGCCGGGCCTTCAGGCGGCGGGCCTTGGCCTTGATCTCGATCGTCGAGACGCCGGCGGAGTCGTCGACATAGATCGGCGCGTTGTAGAGCCGGGTGGACGCGTTGGTGAGGTTCTGCCAGTCGGTCTTGGAGAGGCGGCCGACGCGCAGCCGCTTGGAGTCGACCCGTCCCTCCGTGCACATGAGGCGCGTGGTCACCTCCTCGCGCGACATCTCGAGCGAGAAGATGGCGACCGGGATCTGCTCGCGCACCGCGAGATGCGTGGCGATGTTCAGGGCGAGCGAGGTCTTGCCCATCCCCGGCCGGGCGGCCAGGACGATGAGGTTGGACTTCTGGAACCCGGCGGTGAGCTCGTCGAGGTCGCGGAAGCCCGACGGCGCGCCGGTGATGTCGTGGTCGGAGTTCTGGATCTCGTCGAGCCGCTCGAACGACTGCTTGAGCAGCCCGTCGATGCGCTCGAAGTCGCCAGAGATGCGCTGGTCGGCGATCGAGAACACGATCTGCTCGGCCTGGTCGACCAGCTCCTGCGGCTCGCCGACGTGCTCGTAGCCGAGTGACGCGATGTCGGTCCCGGCCCGGATGAGCCCGCGGTACGTCGCCGTGTCGCGGACGATCTGGGCGTAGTGGCGGGCGTTCGCCGCCGCCGGCACTGTCGCCGCGAGCGTGTGGATGTGGGCCTTGCCGCCGACCTCGTCGAGCACGCCGCGGCTGTCGAGCGCGCTCGTGAGCGTGATCGAGTCGACGACGTCGCCCTTGCCGTACATCTCGAGGATCGTGCGGTAGATGGTCGCGTGCGACCGGCGGTAGAAGTCGTCGGCCTTCAGGAGCTCCGAGACGATGGCGATCGCGTTCTGCGAGACCAGCATCGCGCCGAGGACGGACTCCTCGGCGTCGATGTCCTGGGGCGGGACGTTGGCTGGCCTGTCGGCGACCGCCATACGGCTAGCTGAACTCGCCCTCGATCGGCTCCGACGGCTCGGCCTCGAAGGCTTCGACGCCGCCCTCCTCCTCGGCCGCCCCGGGGACGACCATCACCTTGAGCACCGCCCGCACGTCGCCCCAGACGGTGAGCTGGACGCGGTGCGAGCCCAGCGTCTTGATCGGCTCCTCGAGCGCGACCTTGCGGCGGTCGATGCGGATGCGCCGCGCCTGCCAGATCGCGTCGGAGATGTCGGTCGACGTGACGGACCCGTACAGCCGGTCCTCGCTGCCCGCGCGGCGCTTGATCGTGAGCACCGTGCGGTTGAGCGTGTGCGCCATGTCCTGCGCCTGATCGGCGCTCTGGGCCTCGTGCCGGCGCCGCTGCTCCGCCTGGCGCTCGACCTCGGTCACACGGGCATCGGTCGCCGCCTCGGCGAGCTTGCGCGGGCCGAGGTAGTTGCGCAGGTAGCCGGCGGCGACGTGCACCACGTCGCCTTTACGGCCGAGCTTCTCGACGTCCTGGAGCAGGATCGCCTGTGTCGCCTTGCTTGCCATTTCCTTCCTCTTCAGTCGGGCCGGCGCGCCGCGGCTCCATCGTTGCACGGACGCGCCGGGCATGACCACCTCCGCGAGCGCGAATCGGGCGCTCGCAGCGTGGAAAATGTTCAGTTGACGGCGTAGGGGAGCAGCGCGACCTCGCGGGCGCGCTTGATCGCCACGGCCACCTGTCGCTGGTGGCGCCGGCAGGCTCCGGAGATCCGCCGCGAGCGGATCTTGCCCTTCTCGGACGTGTAGCGCCGGAGCTGGTTGTAGTTCTTGTAGTCGATCTCCTCGACCTTCTCCTTGCAGAAGTAGCAAGGCTTGCGTCGCGTCGAGCCGCCGGTCGGCGCCCCGCGCTTGCGCCCCTGTGCCTTGTTCTTGGGCTTGGAAGCCATCGGTCTGCCGCTCCTAGAAGGGGATGTCGTCGTCGGACGCCGCCGCGCCGGTGAAGGCCTCGACGGGCTCGGGCTTGATCTCGGCGGTCTGGCGGAAGCCGCCGCCGCCCCCGGACTCGCCGTCGCCGCGGGAGCCGAGGAACTGCACGGTGTCGGCCACGACCTCGACCTTGGAGCGCTTGCCGCCGTCCTGGGCCTCCCACTCGCTCCACTCGAGCCGGCCGTCGACGGCGACGGGGCGGCCCTTCGAGAGGTACTGGGCGCAGTTCTCGCCCTGGGCGCCCCAGACCTTGATGTCGAAGTAGTTGGGCTTCTCGGTCCACTCGCCGCTCGACTGATCCTTGTAGCGGCGGTTCACGGCCAGCCGGAGCCGGCAGACGGACGTGCCGCTCGGCAGCGTCGAGAGCTCGGGGTCGGCGGTCAGGTTGCCGGTGAGGATGACACGATTGATGTTTGCCACGGGGGTCTCCTTCTGCCTCCTACGAACATGTGTTCGGGTAGTTTAGGGTTGCGTGCGGACGGTGGGTTACGCCGTCGCCCCGGCCTGCTCGGCCGCCGGCTCGGCGGGCGCCGATGCGGTCACCGCCGTCCTGGCGATCGCCATGAAGCGCAGCACGCCGTCGGTGATGCGCAG
>DATAEI010000241.1:0-3894 GCA_036258075.1 Gaiellales bacterium | reverse complement strand
GGCCCCGCGCCGGCGCGCACCCGAAGTAGCGCCGTGGACGGGCTCCGCCCGGCCGGCCCCGGCCGGTCGTTCGCCGGCATTCCCGCCACGATCATGCGGCTCCTCACGGGCACGGCCGGGGGCGGCCTGGATCCGGAGGTGCTCGGCGGCCTCGACCGGCACTGGCCGCGCGTCGTCCTCGTGATCGTGGACGGCTTTGGCTGGTCGGCCGCCGAACGCCACGCCGACCATGCGTTCCTGCGCCGGGTCGCCGCCGAAGGCGTGGTTGCACAGCTCACGTCCCAGTTCCCGTCGACGACCGCGGCCCACATGACCACGCTCCACACCGGCGTCCCGGTCGGCGCGAGCGGCATCTACGAGTGGTTCCAGTTCGAACCGGCCCTCGACCGCCTCATCGCGCCGCTCCTGTTCTCCTACGCCGGCGACGACCAGCGCGAGACGCTCCGAGGATCGGGGCTCGATCCCGCGGCGCTCTACCCGCCGGAGACGGTCTACGAGCGGCTGGCGGCGGCGGGAGTCGCGTCCTGCGCCGTCCAGCACGAGGCGATCGCCGAAACGACATTCAGCCGTGCCCTGCTGCGCGGCGCGGCCGTGCGACCCTTCCGCACCGAGGACGGCTGGGTGGCCGAAGCGGCCGTGGCGAGGCGCGCGTACACGGTCGTCTACGTGGACGACGTCGACGCCACGGGGCACGAGCACGGCCCGGAGTCCGACCAGCACGCCGCCGCGGCCGCCCATGTCCTCGACGGGCTCGCGCGGCTGGCCGAGGAGCTCCCGGCCGACACGCTCCTGCTCGTCACCGCCGACCACGGCCAGGTGCGGGTGCACCCCGCGACGACGGTCTTCGTGAATGAGCGCCTGCCTGAGCTCGCGCGGCACCTGCGCAGAGGCGACGACGGCCGCCCGCTGGCGCCGGCCGGCTCTGCCCGTGACCTCTTCCTGCACGTCCTTCCGGGCCATGTCGACGACGTGGAGTGGCTGCTCGAAGACCTCCTCGGAGAGACGGCGGCGGTCCGCCCGACCGGCGAGCTCGTGGAGGAAGGCGTCTTCGGCGAGGCCGGGCCGCGCCTGCGCGAGCGAATCGGCGACCTGGTCGTCCTGCCGGCGCCCGGCGAGAGCGTCTGGTGGCGCGAGCCCGGCCGGTTCGACATGCGCTTCCGCGGCCACCACGGCGGCCTCTCGCCCGAGGAGATGCGGATCCCGCTCCTCGCGCTCCCGCTCGGCTGACGGCAGGGGTCTCGGCCCCGGCGGCGAACCCATCCGGCATGGAGCATCACGTCGACCTGCGCCAGGCAACGGACATGCCGATCCTCGCCCGGATCGTCGTCCCGCTGACGGCGGTTCAGAAGGAGGCGATCGGCGAGGTGCGCGGCATGTCGCGCGAGTACTGCCAGGTGCCGCTGCCGCCGGGCGCCCGCGTGGTCCAGGCCGAGCGCACCGAGGGCGCCTGGGTCGTCTGGTACGTCGAAAAAGTCGACGCGATCTGAAGATCGGCGGCCCAGCGGCCGCGCGCCTGGACGTCCGACCTGCGAGAGATCGTCTACGCCGCTTCGTCCGCGAGCGCCGCACCGCCGACCAGCCAGCGCCGCCCGCGGTAGCGCAGCGCACCGACTCCGGTGCGGATGCAGATGAAGGCCGCGAGGCCGATCCAGATGCCCGTGAGGCCCCAGCCCTCCTGCGCCGTGAGGAGCGCGATCGGGACGTAACCGCCCAGCGCCGCGAGCACCGTCACGTTGCGCATGAACCGCAGGTCGCCGGCCCCGAAGAGCACCCCGTCCAGGGCGAAGAGCCAGCCGTTCAGGGGCATCATGAGCACGAGCCACGGCCACAGCACGTGGGCCTGGTCGACCACCGGTGAGTCCGCGGTGAACAGGGCCGGGATGACCTCGTAGCCGGCGGCGAGCACCGCCGCGAACCCCACGCCGAGGATCGTCCCGGCCCATAGCAGGCGATGGGCGAGCGCGTGGGCCACGTCCGTGGCGCCGGCGCCGAGGAGCCGGCCGATCAGCGCCTGGGCGGCGATGGCCGTCGCGTCGAGAAAGAGGGCGGTGAAGAACCAGAGCTGCGCACCGATCTGGTGCGCCGCGAGCGCCGCGTCGCCGGTCCGGGCTGCCACCGACGCGGCGACCGTGAAGGCGATGAAGAACGCGACCGTGCGAAGCCCGAGGTCGCGGGCCGACGCGAGCTGGCGGCGGATGCGCGCCCAGGACGGGGCAAGCGGCGCCCCCTTGCGCACAAGGATGGCCAGGAAGATCACGCCCGACGCCGTCTGCGCCACCACGTTCGCGATCGCCGACCCCCGGATCCCGAGGTCGAGACCGAAGACGAGCGCCGCCGAGAGGAAGATCGACGCCAGATTGGCCGCGCCGATCACGTAGAGCGGCGTCCGGGTGTTCTGGAAGCCGCGCATCCAGCCCTGGGCCGCCCCGGTGATGAGCACGAACGGCCCGCCCAGCGCCGCGATCCTGATCCACTCGATCGCCTGGGCGGCGGCCGGGGTCGAGCCGCCCGCCATCGCATGCAGGGCGGGAGCCGCGGCGAGCTCGACCACCACGACCAGGACGATGCCCATGCCGATCGCGAGCCACGTCGCCTGGACGCCGGCGTCGAGCGCCGCCTCGTGCTGCCCCGCGCCGTACAGGCGCGCCGCCCGCGCCGTCGTGCCGTACTCCAGGAACGTGCAGAACCCGAGGACCTCGGAGAGGAGCAGCCCGGCCAGCGCCAGGCCGGCGAGCGGCCGCGTGCCGAGGTGCCCGATGATGGCGGTGTCGCCGAGCACGTAGAGCGGCTCGGCCACGAGCGCGCCGAGCGCCGGCAGCGCCAGGGCGAGCACCTCGCGGTCGGAGGGCATCCGCGTGTCCACGGCGGGTAGTGTCGCTACGCGAGCTGCAGGACGGCGCGGGTGGCCTCGCCCGAACGGAGGGCCGCCACGGCGGCCTCGGCGTCGTCGAGCGGCATTCGGTGCGAGATCAGCCGCTCCAGCGGCAGGCGCCCGCGCAGGTAGAGGTCGAGGATCTCGGGAAAGTCGCGGTCGGGCCGCGAGGATCCATAGATCGAGCCGAGCACGCGCCGCTCCATGCGCGGGATCGTGATCGCCGGGAGCGAGATCTCGGCGTCGCCACGCGGGATGCCCATCATCACGACCGCACCGCGGGCGCGGGTCGAGAGGAACGCGGCGCGGACGGCGGCCGGACGGCCGCGCGACTCGAACGCGTAGTCCACCCCTCCGCCGGTCGCCTCGAGCACCGCCGCGGCGACGTCCTCGGGCGACCCGTCGAACGCCACGGTCGCGGTTGCGCCCGCCTCGCGGGCCCGCTCCAGCCGCTCCGGACGGGCGTCGACGGCCACGATCTGCGCGGCGCCCGCGACCACCGCGCCGAGGATCGCGGACATGCCGGTGCCGCCCAGCCCGAAGACCGCCACCCGCTCGTCGGGACGCACACCCGCGGTGCGCCAGACCGCGCCGACGCCCGACGTGACGGCGCAGCCGACCAGCGCTGCGATCTCGAAGGGCACCTCCTCCGGAATCCGCACGCACGAGCGCTCGGGAACGACCGCCCGCTCGGCGAACGACGAGAGGAAGCAGTAGTGGTGCACCGTGGCACCCCCGAACGAGAGCCGGGTCGTGCCGTCGAGGAGCCCGCCGGCGAGCATCAGCGGCCAGGCCGTCCCGCACAGGTGCGGCAGGTCGCGCAGGCACTGCTCGCACGTCCCGCAGTAGGGCGCCCACGAGAGCGCCACATGGTCGCCCACCGCCAGGCCGCGCACGCCCTCGCCGACCTCCTCCACGACGCCCGCGCCCTCATGGCCCGGCACGACGGGGCAGGGGATCTCGACCGAGCCGTCGATGGCGTTCAGGTCGTCGCTGCAGACGCCGCTCGCGTGCAGGCGCAC
>DATAEI010000240.1:0-5258 GCA_036258075.1 Gaiellales bacterium | reverse complement strand
TCGAGGTGGCCGACGGCGAGGCCCACGCATACGAGGGCGGCTACTCCACCTGGTACGCCCGCCACCGCGGCGCGGCTGCCTGAAAAATCGGGGTCTGATCCCGTTTCTTCACCGAGCGGCGGCACGTGCGCAACATTGGGGTCTGACCCCGTCGTTGCGCCGCTCCACCGTCACTGCACGGAGACCACGCTCGGGTCGCCCGAGACGCGCTCGGAGAGCTCGGGGCCGCCCAGCGCCACCACGCAGCCGCCGAACCCGGCGCCCGTGAGGCGGGCGCCGTACGCGCCCTGCGAGCACAGCCGCTCGGCCAGCGCGTCGAGCTCGGGCGTCGAGACCGCGAAGTCGTCGCGCAGGCTGCGGTGGCCCTCGGTGAGGACCGCGCCGGCCGCCTCGACGTCGCCTGAGCGCAGCGCCGCGACCATCCGGTGGACGCGCTCGTTCTCGGAGACGACATGCCGGGCAACGGGGTCGTCCGCGACGTCCGCCGCGGAGGCGTCCCGCAACGTGCCCACGCCGAGCCGCGCCGCCGCCGCCTCGCACGCCTCGCGCCGCTCGGCGTAGCGGCCGTCAGAGAGCGAGCGGCGAACGCCTGAGTCGGCCACCACCACGACGGCATGCGCTGGCAGCGACACCCGCTCGACGGTGACGTCGCGGCAGTCGACCAGGAGCGGCTCCCGCGGAGCGCCGAGCACGCCGACGACCTGATCCATGATCCCGCAGGGCACCCCTGTGGCGCGCTCCTCGGCCCGCCGGCACGCCTCGGCCAGGACGGCCGGCTCGAGCTCCAGGCCGGCCACGCGGCAGAGCGCCAGCCCGAGCGCGATCGAGAGCGCGCCGCTCGACGCCAGCCCCGCGCCCATCGGGACGGTGGAGGCGACGACGGCGTCCAGCCCGGCCGGTGCACGGCCCTCGGCCGCCAGCTCGGTCACGAGCGCGTCCACCCACGGTGCGATCTCGCCCGGCGCGTCGAGCGACGTCACCCTCACGGCGCCGTCCTCCCGCCGCCGGAAGCCGACCAGGCAGTCGAGGTCGAGCGCCATCGGCAGCACCCAGCCGCCGTTGTAGTCGGTGTGCTCCCCGATCAGGTTCACGCGCCCGGGCGCCTGCACAAACGCCACGTCGCCGCCACCCTCATCGAAGGCGGCGGCTATGGCATCTGCGCGGCGGTCCACCGCGCGAGCGTACCGGCCCCTCTAGCGCTTGGCGAGGTGCGCGCCGACCCGCACGCGCAGCTCCTGCGGCGAGAACGGCTTCGTCAGGTAGTCGTCGGCGCCGAGCGAGAAGCCGGCGTCGACGTCGCGGTCCTGAGCGCGGGCGGTCAGCATGATGACCTTCATGTCGCGGTGCGACTCGTCCTCGCGGATGGCCTTCAGCACCTCGAACCCGGAGCGCTTCGGCATCATCACGTCGAGCACGCACAGGTCGGGATGCTCGCTTCGGGCGAGTTCGAGGGCGGCCTCGCCGTCGGTCGCGGTGATCACCTTGTAGCCCTCGCGCTCCAGCCGGAACTTCACGAGGCGGAGCAGGTGCGGCTCGTCGTCAGCGACGAGCACGGTGGCGGTCTCGGTCATGATCGACTCCTCTCGGGGGTAGCGCCTCACCGCCGCCTTATCGACCAGACTAGCCTCTGAGTAAAGCCCGGGCCGTGAACCGGCCCGCGGGACGACGAGCAGGCGTGAGCAACGAACGCAGAAAGTTCCTCCGGGTGGCGGCGCAGTTCACGGTGCAGGTGCGGCCGCGAAGCGGCGGCGCGCCCTTCGAGGCTCGCACCGTGAACGTCTCGGCCGGCGGGGCGAAGCTGGTCTCGGACGAGCCGGTCGGTCTCCGCGACGAGCTCCGGCTCGAGGCCCGGTTCGAGGGCCCGACGTTCCTCGTCTTCGTCGATGCCACCGTCGTTCGGATCGAGCGGACGCACCCGCGCTGCGTGTACGCCGTCCAGTTCCACGGGCTCGACCGGTACATCGAGCAGCGCATCGTGCGCTGGGTCTTCACCGAGGATCGCCGGGCGGTCGAGCGCCGCGTCGCGGTGCGCGTGCCGGTGTACGTCCTCGCGTGGTGCCGCCCCGCGGGCGGCGGCGAGCGCTTCCGGGCGGGCACGGTGGATCTTGCGGCCGACGGCGCCCGCATCCTCACCCCCACCGAGTGCCAGGTCGGGGACCGGATCGAGATCGAGTTCGACGTCGACGCACCGGCCTATCACGTGGAGGCGCTCGCCGAGGTGGTGTGGAAGGAGCAGATGCCCGACGGGCGCTTCACGTACGGCATGCGGTTCGAGCAGCTCGACCGCCTGACCCAGCGCCAGATCGTCGAGCACGCCCTCCACGCGACCGGCGGCCACGGCTCTCCCCCGTCCGGGGGAGCCCCCGATACCTCGAACTGATGATCCCGCCGGGCGGGCCCCCGGGTCGATGAAGCTCGAGCATGGCGGCCCCCCTCCTCGCATCAATCGCGCTCATCGCGATCGGGCTCCTCGTCGCGCTCTTGCTCTGTGCGCGCCGCATCCAGGCCGGTCGCCGGCTTCGTGACGAGCTCGCCGCCCGGCACCGGGCCGAGCCCGTCCTCCATGCCCTCCTGGACGGCGACGACGTCGATCAGCGCACCGGCGCCGACGATGCCGCGCTCGCCGCGATGCTCTCCGAGCTCTCCCCCTCGCTCGCCGGCGAGACCCGGCGTGCGATCGGCGAGTACTTCGAGTCGACCGGCGCGATCGGCCGCGCCACCCGCGGCCTCGGACATCCGCTCGCGCACCGCCGCGCCGAGAGCGCCGCGGCCCTCGGGGACATGTGCAGCGACCAGGCCGAGGCGACGCTCCTCATGGCACTCAATGACCGCGACACCGATGTCCGCCTGGCCGCGACCCGGAGCCTCGGCCGCCTGCGCTCGCGCGCGGCGGTCGTCCCGATCCTCCACGCGCTCGCCTGCCGCCACGTGCCGCGGGCCGTCGCCGCCAACGCCGTTCTGACCATCGGCGCCGCAGCGCTCCCGGGGCTGCGGACGCTGATCGGCACGGAGCATCCCGCGACCCGCGCGGCCGCGGTCGAGCTGCTGGGCCGGCTCGGCAACCCGCGCGACGGCGAGTCGCTGCGCGACCGGCTGCTCGACGAGGCGCCCCTCGTCCGCGAGCGGGCCTGCGAGGCCATCGCGCATCTGGGCGCCGACGACGTCGACAGGGCGCTCGAGGAGCTCCTTGCCGACGACGTCCACAGCGTGCGCGCCGCGGCCGCCGCTGCCCTGGCCACCGTCGGCGGGCCGCACAACGCATCGCGCCTGCTCGAGATCGTCCACGACGACTGCGCCGAGGTGGCCGAGATCGCGGCGGCGACGCTGGCGGCGATCGCCCCCGGCCTGGTCACGCACATGGGGTCGCACGACGACGCCCACCCGCGGCTGCGGCACGCGGCGAGCATGGTCCAGGCGGGGCTCGCGTGAGAACCGCGGTCGAGGTCGTCGGCATCATGTCGGTGGCCTACGCCGCGGCCATCAACCTCGTCTACCTCCTCCTGTGGCCGCTCGCGCGCCGCAGCATGAAGCGCACGATCCGCCGCCGCGGCTGGGCCTGGCACCAGGAGGCGCTGTCCTCGCCGCTCACGCCCGGAGTGTCGATCGTCGTGCCGGCCTTCAACGAGGAGACCGTGATCCTGGACTCGGTCGCCTCGCTCCTCGGCCAGCGCTATCCGGTCTTCGAGATCGTGATCGTGGACGACGGGTCGACCGACGAGACGGCCGCGCTGATCATCGAGGCCCACAACCTGAAGCGGGTCACGCCGGCTCCGCGAAACCAGCTCCAGTACCAGCCCGTCCGCGAGCTTCACCGCGGCCGCGGGCCCACCGACATCACGCTCGTCCGCAAGGAGAACGGCGGCCGTGCCGACGCGCTGAACGCGGGTCTCGACCTGGCCCGGCACCCGTACGTGTGCGTCACAGACGCCGACTCGATCCTCGACCCCGACGCGCTCACGGTCATGATGCGGCCCGTGCAGGAGGACCCCGACCGGGTCATCGCCGTCGGCGGCACCGTGCGCGTGGCCAACTCCTCGCGTGTCGAGGCCGGCCGGGTCGTCGAGCCGCGCATGCCGTCCGGGCGCCTGGCCGGCTTCCAGGTCGTCGAATACCTGCGCGCGTTCCTCTACGGCCGGGTGGCCTGGGACTCGATCGGCGCCCTCTTCATCGTGTCGGGCGCGTTCGGCCTCTTCCGCCGCGACGTCGTCGAGGAGGTCGGCGGCTACTGGGTCGACACCGTCGGCGAGGACCTCGAGCTGACCATGCGCCTGCACCGGCGCATGCGCGAAGCGGGGCGGCCCTACCGGATCACCTTCGCGCCCGATCCGGTCTGCTGGACCGAGGCGCCGGCCGATATCGCGACGCTCGGGAGCCAGCGGCGCCGTTGGCACCGCGGCCTGTGGGAGTCGATCTGGAGGCACCGGTCGATGATGCTCCGCCGCCGCTACGGGGCCGTCGGCATGCTCGCGCTGCCGTACTGCCTCGTCTTCGAGTTCGCGAGCCCGCTCATGGAGGCGGCCGCCTGGATCGCCTTCCCGATCGGGATCGGGCTGGGCGTCATCGACGTCGAGATCGTCTTCGCCTACATCGTCGTCGCCTGGCTCTTCGGCACCGTCATCACGCTGATCGCCTGCGGGCTCGAGGAGCGCGGCTACCGCCACTACCGCCGCGGCCGCGACCTGGGCCGGATGTTCGTGGCGGCGGTGTTCGAGAACATGTGGTTCCGCCAGCTGGTCGACCTCTACCGCCTGCAGGGCATCTGGGACCTGGCCCGTCGCCGCGACGGGTGGGGCACGATGAAGCGCCGCGGCTTCGAGACGACCTAGGTCGCGCCGGCCCGGTCGGTCAGGATCGTCGTGCGGTCGGCCGGGAGCAGGCTCGCCGGATAGTGCCTGTCGGGCCCGCGGAGGACGGCAGCGATCGCGTCGGCCTTGGATGCCCCGGGTGCGAGCACCAGCACCGACGCGGCCCGCTCGAACACCGGGAGGGTCAGCGTGATCCGCCGCGGCGGCGGCTTCGACGCCACGACCGCCACGGCCAGGCGGTCGCGCTCGGCCAGCGCGGGGCTCTCCGGGAAGAGCGAAGCGGTGTGGCCGTCGGGCCCGAGGCCGAGCAGCGCCAGGTCGAGCGAGAGGCCGTCGATCTCGCGCGCGTAGGCATCGGCGGCAGCGTCGGGGTCGTCCTCCCCGCGAATCCGGTGCACGTTCGCCTCGGGGATGTCGATCCGCGAGAGGAGCGTCTCGTGCGCCATCCGGTAG
>DATAEI010000239.1:0-26269 GCA_036258075.1 Gaiellales bacterium | reverse complement strand
ACTCCGCGACCCTCGAGCAGCTGGAGACGCTCGACGGGATCGGCCCGGCGCTCGGCCAGCGCATCATCGACTACCGCACCGAGCACGGCGGGTTCCGATCGATCGCCGAGCTCGACCAGGTGAGCGGCATCGGGCCCGCGCGGCTGGCGGCGCTCCGCGGGCGTGTCACCCTCTGAACGGCCTGCGGCCGTCGTCCTTGCGGCCGACGCCGGCCTCGTCGCGGCGGCCCTGCACCGGCCCCTCCTCGCCGCGCTGGCGGTCGCACTCGCCCGCACGGCGCGAAGCGCGCTCGTGGTCGCCGCGGTGGCGGCGGTCGCCCTCGGGTGGGGCTCGGCACGCGTTGCCGACCTGGACCGCCGCGTCCTCGCGCCGGGCCGGACGACGGCGACCGTGGCGGTGACAGGCGTTCCGGCCGGCTCGCGCGCGGCCGCGGCCGTGGAGGGGGCGGGGGAGACGGTCGTCCTCGTCACCCCCGGCACGGCGCTCCACCAGGGCGGTGTCTACCGCGTGCGCGGCTCCCTGCGCGAGCTCGATGCCGTCGTGCGCGGCTACTACGCCACCCAGGGCATCCACCTGCAGCTGCGGGCGTCGGCCGCGACCGAGGTCGGGCGCCGCGGCGGGCTCTGGGGAATGGTCGACGTGGCCCACCGGGCCGTGCTCGCCCGCCTCGGCGCGGCCGGCGACCCGGCGCCGGCCCGCGCGCTCGTCGCCGGCATCGCGCTCGGCGACACGGGCGGGATCCCGTACGCCGAGCGCGAGCAGCTGCGGTCGAGCGGCCTGTACCACATCGTCGCCGTGAGCGGTCAGAACGTCGCGCTCCTGATCGCCTTCACGCTGGTCGTCCTGGGGATCGCCGGCGTGATCGGGACGCCGGCCCGGCTCGCCGCCGGCGCGCTCACGGGCGCCTACGTGCTCGTCGCGGGGGCGGGGCCGTCGATCGTGCGCGCCGGCGTCTCCGGCGTGCTCGTGTCGGCCGCGTGGCTCGCGTCCCGGCCGGCGCCGCCGTGGCACCTGCTCGCCTGCGGCGCTGCGGTCGTTCTCGGCTTCGATCCGCTCGAGCTCTACGACCCGGGCTTCCAGCTGTCCTTCGCAGCGGTGGCGGCGATCCACCTCGTCGCCCCGCGCCTGCGCGGCCTCGTCGGCGAGGCAGCCGCGATCTCGATCGCCTGCACCGTCGTCACGACGCCCATCGCCTGGTGGCACTTCGGCCGCCTGACGCCGCTGGCCGTGCCGGCCAACCTGCTGGCGCTGCCCGCCGTCGCCCCGATCCTGTGGCTCGCGGCGGTCGCCGCCCTGGCGGGCGCGGCGTGGGCGCCGCTGGCCGCGCCGTTCCTCGGCCTGGCCGACCTCCTGGCCGCATACGTCCTCTGGGTCGCGAAGGCGTGCTCGTAGCGGCCGGCTAGGCGCAGAGCCCGCCGGGGTCGAGCACGACCACCTGCTCCCCCTCGATCTCGGCGAGGCCCGCGACGAAGGCCGCCGCTCCCGAGCCGGCCGGCGGCGGGACGATCACCGTCTCGCCTGAGAGCGCCTCGGCCTCGTCGACGACGACGCCCCGGCGCCCGTCCCCGGTGTGGACGACGACGACCTGGGCCGGAGCGCCGGCGTCGACTCCGAGCCGGTGGGCGCCGTCGACCCCCGCGACCGCCTCGCCGTCGACGATGACGACGCCTGCGCCCGGGTCCTGCCCGGGCAGGCGGTGGAGCGTTCCCAGCTCTGCGATCCGCTCGACCGCCTCGAGCGGGAAGGCGAACGCCGCGCCTCCCGCCCGCCAGACCAGCAGGCGCCCGCTCGGCTGCCCGGCCGGCGTCGGCTTGTCCCGCGGCGCCGGTGCCGCCGCGGGCTCCGCACCCGCTGCCTCGACCCGCAGCTCGAGCCCGCACGCCCGCACGAGCCGCTCGAGCGTCGCCATGCTGGGCGACTGGCGGCCGCCCTCGATTCGCGCCACCATCGCCTGCGAGGTGCCGGCCCGGTCGGCCAGCTCGCGTTGCGAGAGACCGGCGCGGTCGCGCGCCTGGCGGACGAGCTCCATGACTCGATACGATACCGGATCCGGTCCGATATCGAATCACATATCAATGCGGCAGCGGCCGCGCCGCGGGCCCGATGTAGGCGGCGTCGGGGCGGATGAGCCGGCCGCGCTCGGCCTGCTCCAGGACGTGCGCGCACCACCCCGCCGTCCGAGCCACCGCGAACGCCGGCGTGTACAGGTCGGAGGGGAGGCCGACGCCGTCGAGGACGACCGACGCGTAGTACTCGACGTTCGTCTTCAGCGCTCGGTCCGGCTTGTGCTCGGCGAGCAGCCGCAGGGCGACGTCCTCGACGTCGATCGCGAGCCTGAGCCACTCGGCGTCGGGGGCGAGACCCTCGGCCACGTGCCGCAGCGCCTCGGCGCGGGGATCGGTCGTGCGGTAGATCCGGTGGCCGAAGCCCATCAGCCGCTCGCCCCGCGCCAGCGCCTCGCGGATCCAGCGCTCGGCGTGGTCGACGTCGCCGATCTGCGTCAGCTGGTCGCGAACACCTGACGGGGCGCCGCCGTGCAGCCGCCCCTTCAGCGCGCCGACGGCGCCGCAGACCGCGCTCGCGATGTCGGAGTGGGTCGACGTCACGACGCGTGCGGTGAAGGTCGAGGCGTTCAGGCCGTGCTCGGCGCAGCACACGAAGTAGGCGTCCAGGGCACGCTCGCGGGACGCCTCCGGCGCCTCGCCGGAGATCGCGTGGAGCAGCCTCCCGGCGACGCCGAGGCGCTCCGACCCGGCCGGATCCACCGGCTCGCGCCCCTCGCGGAGGCGTGCGAAGCCCCCGACGATCGCCGGCGCCAACGCGATCAGCTCGCGCGCCTGCGCCGGGGTTGGCGGCCAGTCGAGCCCGCGTTCCGCGCCCCAGGCCGAGACGCCGGTGCGGAGCGCGTCGAGGGGGGCCGCCTCCGCCGGGAGGCTGCGCAGGGCCGCCGTCACCGCCTCGTCGAGGCCTGCCGCGGGAAGCCTCTCCGGGGCGGTCGGCCACTCGCCGTCGAGGAGCAGGGCCGTGACGCTGTCGAAGGTGCCGTGGGCCGCCAGATCGCCGATCTCGTACCCGCGGTAGAGCAGCCGCCCGGCCGACCCGTCGACCAGGCTGATCGTCGTCTCGGCCGCGAGCACGCCCTCGAGGCCGGAGTTCACGTCCGCCATCCACGCGATGGTATCCCCGCGCGTGCGACAATGCCTCCGTGAAGCTCTCCGCCAAGGCCGACTATGCAGTACGCGCGGTGCTCGTGCTGGCGGCTCATCAGGGTGAGGGGCCGATCAAGGGCGAGCTCGTCGCCCGGGCCCAGGACCTGCCGCTCAAGTTCGTCGAGAACATCCTCGGCGAGCTGAAGCACGCGGGCATCGTCGCCTCGCACCGCGGGCCGGAGGGCGGCTACCGGCTCGCCGTCCCGGCCGAGGAGATCTCGCTGGCCGAGGTGATCCGCGTGGTCGACGGGCCGATCGCGGCGGTGGCGGGCGTTCGCCCCGACGAGGTCACCTACCCGCCCGGCGCCGAGGCGCTGCCCGGCGTGTGGCTCGAGGCGCGGGGGATGCTGCGGTCGGTGCTCGAGACGATCACGTTCGCGCAGCTCGTGGAACGGTCGCGCGTGCTGGCATCGCAGGGAGAGCGGCGGGCCCGGCGCGTGCCGGCCGGGAATACAGCTCAAGTAGAGGGTTAGGGTTGTGGCGCCGGAGCTGAAGCCGGCATATCTCATCGCCGGGGGCGACTGGCCCAAGGTCGATGCCGCCATCGTGCGCCTGCGGTCGCACTTCTCCGAGGAGTCGGTCGAGCAGCTGTCGGCCGGCGGCGACCAACCGGTCGACGTCCCCGGGGCGTGCAACTCGCTCGGGCTCTTCGGCGGGCGCCGGCTCGTGCTGGTGCGAAACGCCGAAGCGCTCGATGACGAGGCCGTCGCCGATGTCGTCGCCTACCTCGCCGACCCGGCCCCCGACACCGTGCTCGCGCTCTTCGGTGGGAGCGGCATCACGCCGAAGCACCCGCTCGCCGTCGCCGTGGCCGCCGTCGGCGACGTGCGCCTGTTCGACGCCCCCGAGCGGAAGCAGGCCGCAGACTGGGTCGCCCGGCGGCTGAACGATCAGGGCGTCGGCTGCTCGGCGGCCGTCGCGCGGCGGCTGGTCGACCTCGCCGGGGACGATGTCGGCGATCTCGCCCTCGAGGTCGAGAAGATCGCGGCCTACTGCGCCGGCGGGGACGCGAAGGTCGAGGATGTCGAGCTGCTCGTGATCCCGCGGGCCGACGTGAAGCCGTGGGACATCACCGACGCCTGGGGGCGGCGCGACGCGGCGACCGTCATCGCGCTTGCGACCGCCGATGTCGAGCGGCCCGACGACGTCGGGCGCCTGGTCGCCCAGATCGCGGCGCACGTCCGCAAGGTGCATCGAGCCGCGGTGATCCTCGACGAGGGCGGCTCCCAGGCGGACGTCGCCCGCGACCTCAATCTGAAGCCGTTCCCGGCGAGCAAGCTCGTCGGCCAGGCACGGTCGTTCGCACGCGACGAGCTCGGGCGGGCCGTCGTGCGGCTCGCCGACCTCGACCTCGCGGTCAAGGGCGGAAGCCGGCTCGATGCCCGGTTCGAGCTCGAGCTGGCGCTGGCCGAGATCACCGGCGGATGAGCGGGCAGACCGCGGCGGCGGCCGCGGCCACGGCCGTGGCCGCCGCGTGCACCGCGATCGCGGCCCGGCGCGCCCTTGAGCCGAGCCCGCGGCGGGCGGCGTTCGTCGCATGGGCGATCGGCTTCGTGCTCTTCACCACGGCGGCCGCGGCGCTCTGGCTCGGCGCCGCCCGGGGCTGGTCGGACGCGCCGTTTCGGATCTACTACCTGACCGGCGGCATCCTGGTCGTCGCGTACCTGGCGGTCGGGGAGCTCCTGCTCGTGCTCCCGGGCCGGAGGGTCACCCGCCTCGCCACGGCGACGATGCTCTTCCTGACGTTCGCCGCCGTCGCCGCGGTCCTCGCCGCGCGCGTGGACGGCGGCGAGCTTGCCCGGGCGGGGGCGACGCCGCCCAACGACGCGCTGGAGGGGCCCTGGCCGAAGGTGCTCGCGATCGCGCTCAACTCGGCGGGCACGCTCGTCCTCCTCGTCGGCTCGATCGCCTCGGCCCGGCGCCGGCGCGACCCGCGCCCGCTCCTGGTCGCGGCCGGGGTGGGGGTGATCGCGGCGGCCTCGACGGCGACGCGGGCAGGGAGCTACACGGCGTTCGCGCTCGGGCAGGCGGCCGGGGTCAGCCTGATCCTGCTCGGGCTGGTTACGCGGAGACTTTCGCCTCGTTGACGACCCGGGCGGCCTGGGCCTTGCGCCGGGACGCGGCGTTGCGGTGGATCGCCTTCCGAGCGGCCGCGCGGTCGACGACGGCGACCAGGCGGACGTGGGCGGCGGCGACCTGGTCGCCGTCGCCGGAGTCGACCGCCTCGCGCAGCCTGCGCTGCAGCGTCTTGATCTGCGTCTTGTAGCGCAGGTTCTCGAGCCGCTGGCGGGCGGCGATGCGGACGCGCTTGGCCTGTTGCTTGGAGTTCGCCACGGGCGCCGGGATCCTAGCATCGCGCCCGGTAGACTCGGCGCCGATGAGCGATCGTCGGCGCCTGGCCGCATCCACCGCGGCGTTCGGATCGGCGACGGCGCTATCCCGGGTGGCCGGTGTCGTCCGCGAGCAGGCGGCTGCGTACTACTTCCGTACGAGCCCGGCGCTCGGCGCCTTCCTGATCGCGTTCAACGTCCCGAACCTGATCCGCGCGCTGGTCGCCGACACCGCGATCTCGGCGGCGTTCGTCCCGGTCTTCGTCGAGCTGCGCGAGCAGGGCCGCGAGCCCGAGGCCTGGCGGGTCGCGAGCATCGTGCTCTGGCTCGCGGCGGTCGTCCTGGGGGCGATCTCGGCGCTCTTCGTGCTCGCCGCGCCGTGGGTCATGCCGCTCTTCGTCCCGGGCGACCAGAACATCGACCCCGACCTGGTCGTCACGCTCTCGCGGTACCTGTTCCCGATCATCGTGATCCTCGGGATGACCGGCGTGATCACCGGGATCCTGAACTCCTACGACATCTTCGGCGTGCCCGCGATCGCGCCGGTTGCCTGGAACGGCATCATCATCGCGGCGCTCGTCCTCTTCGCCGGCGACATCGAGGCGTACGCGATCGGCGTCCTGATCGCGACGGTGAGCCAGTTTCTGATCCCGCTGCCCCTGCTGCGCGGGAGGTCGCACTTCGTCGTGAGCCTGGCGTGGCGGAACCCCGACGTCCAGCGGATGCTGCGCCAGATGCTGCCGGTCACGCTCGGGCTCGGGCTCATCAACTTCAACCTGACCCTGGATCTCGTGATCGCGACGCTCGCCTCGCCGCACGCCGACGCCGACCTGAACTACGCGTTCCGGCTCTTCATGCTCCCGCAGGGGCTGTTCTCGGTGGCGGTGACCGTGGTGCTCTTCCCCGAGATCTCGCGCCTCGCGGCCCGCGGGGACACCGCCGAATTCGCCCGCACGGTGTCGACCGGCGCGCGCACGATCGTGTTCCTGCTCCTGCCGGCCGCCGCGGTCTCGATCGCGCTCGCGGCGCCGATCGTGCGGCTGATCTTCCAGCACGGCAGCTTCACGAGCTCCGACACGACGCACGTGGCCGAGACGCTCGCCGCCTTCTCGCTCGGCCTGGTCGCAAACGGGGTCGCCCTTCTCATGACGCGCGGCTTCTTCGCCCTCCAGGAGGCGCGCACGCCGACGCGGGTCGCCGCCGGGAACCTGTTCCTGAACCTGATCCTCGACCTCATCTTCTACAAGCCGTTCGGCGCGGCCGGCATCGCGCTCGCGACCGCGATCGTGACGACGTGGAACGCGGCGGTGCTCGCGACCCTGCTCAGCCGTCGGGTCGGCAGCCTGCACGTGCGGGAGGTCGCGGGCGAGGCGTCCCGGATCGCGGTCGCAACCGTCTACTGCACCGCCGCGGCGTTCGGGGTGTGGTGGCCGCTCGACCAGCTGCTCGGCCGGTCGGTGCCCGCGCAGCTCGCCTCGGTCGGGCTCGGGCTGGCCGCGGGGGCGGGCGCCTACCTCTCGGCGGGGCGGATCCTCCACCTGTCGGAGATGGACGTGCTCGCCTCGCTCGCCAGGAGCCGCGACCGCACTGGATAACCTTCATCCGTGCCGCTGTCACGGATCCGCAACTTCTCGATCATCGCCCACATCGACCACGGCAAGTCGACGCTGGCCGACCGCATCCTCGAGACGACCCAGACGGTCGCCGTGCGCGAGATGCGCGACCAGGTGCTCGACTCGATGGAGCTCGAGCGCGAGCGCGGGATCACCATCAAGGCCCAGGCGGTGCGCGTGCTCTACCGGGCGGCCGACGAGCGCGCCTACGAGCTGAACCTGATCGACACACCCGGCCATGTCGACTTCAGCTACGAGGTCAGCCGCAGCCTGGCCGCCTGCGAGGGCGCGATCCTGGTCGTCGACGCGGCCCAGGGCATCGAGGCCCAGACGCTCGCCAACGCCTACCTGGCGATCGAGAACGAGCTCGAGATCGTCCCGGTCGTGAACAAGATCGACCTGCCCTCGGCCGACCCCGACGGGGTCGCCGCCCAGGTCGCAGACCTGATCGGCGGCTCGGCCGACGACGTCCTTCGCATCTCGGCCAAGACCGGCGCGGGCATCGACGCCGTGCTCCAGGCGGTCGTCGACCGCATCCCGCCGCCGCGCGGCCAGGTCGATGCGCCGGCCCGGGCGCTCATCTTCGACTCGTCGTATGACCAGTACCGCGGGGTGGTCGCGTTCGTGCGGGCCGTCGACGGGTCGTTCCATCCGCGGGAGAAGGTGAAGGCGATGGCGCAGGGCACCGTGTTCGACGTCGAGGAGCTCGGCTTCTTCTCGCCCGCGATGCGGTCGGCCAAGCACCTCTCGGCGGGCGAGGTCGGCTACGTGGTCACCGGCCTCAAGGACGTGTCGCAGCTGCGGGTGGGGGACACCCTGACCCAGGCGCGGCACGGCGCCGCCGAGCCTCTGCCCGGCTATCGCGAGGTGAAGCCGATGGTCTTCGCCGGGCTCTTCCCGACCGACTCCGACGAGTACCCCGAGCTGCGAGACGCGCTCGAGAAGCTGAAGCTGAACGACGCGGCCCTCTCGTACGAGCCGGAGACGTCGCGCGCGCTCGGGTTCGGCTTCCGGTGCGGCTTCCTCGGCCTCTTGCACATGGACATCGTGCGCGAGCGGCTGGAGCGCGAGCACGATCTCGACCTGCTCGTGACCGCGCCGAACGTGGCCTACCGGGTGCAGACCGCCGACGGGGAGTGGATCGAGGTGCACAACCCGGCCCAGATGCCCGACCGGGACATCCTCGAGACCGAGGAGCCGTACGTGCGCGCCTCGATCATCTGCCCCTCCGACCACGTCGGTGCGGTGATGGAGCTGAACCAGGAGCGGCGCGGCACCTTCGGCCACATGGAGTACCTGAGCCCGGAGCGGGTGCAGCTCATCTATGAGATTCCGCTGGCGGAGATCGTGCTCGACTACTTCGACCAGCTCAAGTCGCGCACACGCGGCTACGCATCGTTCGACTACGACCTGATCGGCTTCCGGCCCGGCGACATCGTGAAGGTCGACGTGCTGCTCGGCGGCGAGCGGGTCGACTCCCTCTCGCTCATCACCCACCGTGGGAACGCCCAGCGTCAGGGCCGCGCGCTGGTCGAGGCGCTGCGTGCGCGCATCCCGCGGCAGATGTTCGAGGTCGCGATCCAGGCGGCGATCGGCTCGCGCGTGATCGCGCGCGAGACGGTGAAGGCCAAGCGCAAGGACGTGCTCGCCAAGTGCTACGGCGGCGACGTGTCCCGCAAGCGCAAGCTGCTCGAGAAGCAGAAGGCGGGGAAGAAGCGGATGAAGCAGGTAGGCTCGATCGAGGTGCCGCAGGAGGCGTTCCTCGCCGTGCTCGAGATCAACCGCGAGGGGGCCGCGTGACGCCGCACCTCTACGTCCACGTCCCGTTCTGCGCGCACCGCTGCGGCTACTGCGACTTCGTCACCGTCACCGGCCACGAGGATCTGCGCGCGCGCTACGTCGATGCTCTGGCGGTTGAGCTGGCGGGTGCGGGCGCCGGCGCCGAGACCGTCTTCGTCGGCGGCGGCACGCCGTCGATCCTGGCCGACCGCGATCTGGCGCGGCTCCTGGCCGCGCTGCCGCAGGCCGCCGAGGTGACGGTCGAGTGCAACCCCGAGACCATCACGCCGCAGAAGGCTCAAGTGCTGGTCGAGGGTGGAGTGACACGGGTTTCGCTCGGCGCGCAGAGCTTCCGCGCGCACCTGCTGGACGTGCTGGAGCGGCGCGCCCGGCCCGAGCAGATCGCCGAGGCGGTGGGGATCCTCCGCGCGGCGGGTGTCCAAAGCCTCAACCTCGACTTGATCTTCGGGGTTCCGGGCCAGCGTGAGGACGACCTGCGCGCCGACCTGGCGGATCTGCTCGCCCTCGAGCCCGACCACGTGAGCGCCTACGAGCTCGAGGCAAAGCCCGGGACGCGCTTCACCCACCGCCACGGGCCGGAGCTCGAGCGCCAGGCCGAGGCGATGGAGGCGTACTACGAGGAGGCGGTGGGCGTGCTCCGCGCGGCCGGTTACCGCTGGTACGAGACGGCCAACTTCTGCCGGCCAGGGCACGAGTGCCGCCACAACCTCGGCTACTGGCTCGGCCACGACTACCTCGGGATCGGCGTGGGCGCGGTCTCGACGATCGGCCTCGAGCGGCGCCGCAACCGGCCGAGCCTGCGCGGCTACCTCGAGGCCGTCGAGGCCGGCCGCCGCCCGCCCGCCGAGCTCGAGCACCTGACGACGGCGGAGCGGGGGATGGAGCGGCTCATGCTCGGGCTGCGGCTCGACACCCCGCTCGAGCTGAACGGCCTCGCGACCCTGGTCGACGACGACGCCTGCGAGCGGCTCGCGGCGGCGGGGATGCTCGTGCGCGGGAACGGGTCGCTGGTGCTGTCGGAGCGCGGCCGGTTCCTCGCCAACGACGTCGTGGCGAGCGTGCTGCGATGAGCTCGCGCGCGCCGCTCACCGCCCGGCAGGTCGCGATCCTGACGCAGCTCATCGACGCCTACATCGCGACCGGGCATCCGATCGGGTCGAAGACGCTCGTCGAGCTCGGCGTCGTCGCGGCCTCACCGTCGACGGTCCGCTACGAGCTGGCCGCGCTCGAGTCGCAGGGTCTCCTCGATCATCCCCACACGTCGGCCGGGCGGGTGCCCACCGACGCGGGCTACCGGCTCTACGCGGAGTCGCTGCTGGAGCAGCCGCTCGCGCCGGAGGTGCTCCCGGTCGACCTGTCGGGCGTCCGAAACGAGGTCGATACGGCGCTCCGGGTCACGACCGAGATGCTCTCGCAGGTGACCTCGCTGGTCGCGCTCGTCACGGCGCCTCCGCTCGAGACGACGGAGATCCGCCACATCGAGGTGCTGCTGCTCCAGCCGCAGGTGGTGATGGTGGTGGTCATCACCGCGACGGGCGGGGTGACAAAGCGCATCTTCCCGTTCCCCGGAGTCGTCGACCCCAAGCTGGCCGAATGGGCGAACGCGTTCCTGAACGAGCAGCTGACCGGCGTCCGCCTCGGAGGTCGGATGCTCGTCACCCGGCTCGACGAGCCCGGGCTCTCGCCGACCGAGCGTGCCTTCCTCGACGTGCTGCGGCCCGCCTTCACCGAGCTGGTCGCGGCGGCCGAGCAGCAGCTCTACGTGGGCGGCGGCGCGCGGCTCCTCGACGACATGCACTTCGACGACCTGGCCGAGATCAACGACCTCGTGCGCGTCCTCGAGGGCCGGGTCGGGATGCTCGAGATGCTGCGCCAGGCGCTCGACTCGCCGCGCCCGTACCTCCGGATCGGCGCCGACCACACCGTCCCCTACATGCGTGGGCTGGCGATGGTGGCCGCCAACTACGGCCTCGCGACGCGCAACCTGGGCACCGTCTCGCTGATCGGGCCGCGCCGGATGGACTACGCCGCCGCGATCCGCTCGGTGCGCGGCGCCGCGCACGCGCTCTCGGAGTTCGTCGCGGAGGTCTACGAGGAGTAGCGTGGTGGGCGGTGCGCCACCTTGGAGGTTCTCGCCCTCGGACAGATCCGGCACGCGAACGATGCGGCCGGGGGATGCCAGACTGAAGTCTGGCACCGTTAAGGCCCGATCCCATCGAGGGATCAGGCCTTAAGTGAGTCGCGCGGCGGTGAGGGGCTCCAGTCCTCACCACCGCGCTTTGTGACTCGACCCCCGGCGCCGAGTTGGGCGATGAGACCCCGGAAGCTGCCTGAACCCTTCCGCCGGCGGCCCACCGGCTTCAGATGTGTGCTTCCGACATCGCCTCTCGAACGTGCCGTCTTCGCGTTGTGGGCTCACAATAGCGATCCACACCGCTGTAGTCAAGTACCCGGAAAGGGTGAAATCAAGTCGACTGATCTGCAAGTGGTTGATCGGCAGGATTCCTGTCCAGAAAAGGGAACATGATGGCCGTGAGGAATCCGCGCCAGCGCTCTAGTCAAGTACTGGTTGATCCGCTACTCTGAGTCGGATGGCACACGCGACGACAGCCGAACGCCGCGGCAGCGTCCGCGTCCGGCGGGCCCCTGACGGGGTCGGCGCGCGGGTGCGGGCGCTCCGCCTCGACGCCGGCCTCACGCAGGCCGAGCTCGGAGGCGAGCGGTTCACAAAGGAGTACGTGAGCCAGGTCGAGCTCGGAAAGACGAAGCCGTCGGGCGCGGCGATGGAATGGTTCGCCGCCCGGCTCCACGTCGAGCGCTCGGCGATCGAAGGAGCCGCCGGGCCGGCCGCCGTCGCCGAGACCACCGCGGTCGTCGCGCGGGCGGAGGCGTCCGTCGAGGCGCGCCGGTTCGCCGAGGCCGTCGCCGAGCTCACGCGCGTGAAGAGCGCCGTCGGCGCCGCCGGCGAGCCCCACCTGGCGCTGCGGTACGGCATGACGCTCGGCTGGGCGATCCACCACCTGGGCCGGCTCGAGGAGGCCGCGGACGTCCTGGGCGCGGCGGTGTCCGCCGCCGCTGGGCTCGACAACGCCGATGCCGACCACGCCGACGCCCTCTACCGGCTCGGCGTCGTGCGATTCAAGATGGGGAGCCACGCCACCTCGCTCGCGCTTCTCGACGAGGCGCTGCGCCTCGCCGGGACGGCCGACCGCACGTCGGACGCGCTGCGGGTGCGGATCCTCAACACGCGGGCGAAGATCCGCCGCCGCCAGAAGGACTTCACGGCCGCCGCCGAGGACGTCGAGCAGGCGCTCGAGCTGGCCCGGGCGCTCGACGACGACCGCGTCCTGGCCGAGACGTATCTGGATGCATCGCTCGTCGCCGAGCGGCGCAACGAGTACACGCGGGCGCGCGAATACGCGGAGCGCTCGCGGTCGCTCTTCGAGCGCGTGTCCGACCACGAGTACGTCGGCAAGCTCCTGAACAACCTCGGCCAGCTGCATGCGATCACCGGCCGGCCGGCCGACGCGGTGCCGCTCCTGCGCGAGTCGTTTCGCATCGCGGTCGAGCAGGACAACCGCGTCGACGCCGCCTTCGCGGCCTCGTCGCTCGCGTCGGCGCGCCTGCACTCGGGTGACCCCGAAGGCGCGATCGAGAGCGCAAATCGCGCAATCGAGCTATTGGGCGGACGCGAGGAATACCGACAAGAAGAAGGGAACGCTCGTCTGGTCATGGGGAAGGCCCGGCTCGGGCTGGATCGCATCGACGAGGCGGAGCGGGACTTCGAGGCCGCTGTGGAGTGCTTCACCGCGGTTGAATCGATCAGCCACATGGCCGGGTCATGGGTAGCGCTCGGCGACGTGGCAACCAGGCGAGGCGACTCCGGGCGAGCCGCCGAGCTTTACCGGAGGGCGGCCGACGCTCTGCAGGACGTCCGCTGGTAGCCGACGGGACACTCCGTCAACGGGCACGGGAGGTAGGGAATGAGGATCTTGACGAGGCGGCCTGCGGTGCTTCTGTGGGCAACGTCACTTGCGCTGTTCCTGGCGCAGGTCCATCACCATCGCGGCGGCCGCGGCTTCCACGAGTGGTGAAACCTCGCCCGTAGACTACGGGCGTGGCGGGAAAAGCAGACTACTACGACGTCCTGGGCGTCTCTCGGGACGCCTCTGAGGCGGACGTCAAGAAGGCGTTCCGGCGGCTGGCGCGAGAGCTCCACCCCGACGTGAATCCTGAGCCAGAGGCGGCCGAGCGATTTCGCGAGGCCGCCGAGGCTTACGAGGTTCTGAGCGACTCCGAGACGCGGGCCCGGTACGACCGGTACGGGCACGCGGGCATGGCCGGGACGCAGTTCCACACCGAGCAGTTCATGGACTTCTCGAGCCTGTCCGACCTGCTCGGGGCGTTCTTCGGCGACGACATCTTCTCGGGTGGCAGGCGGGCCCGGCCGCGCGGCGGCGACGCCGCGGCCACCATCGAGCTGACGCTGGCCGAGGCGGCGTTCGGCGTGTCGCGCGACGTCGGCGTCGACCTGATCGCGGCCTGCGAGCGCTGCGCCGGAAGCGGCGCCGAGCCGGGGACGCAGCCGACGACCTGCCCGGAATGCGGCGGTGCGGGCCGCGTCCAGCACGTCGCCCAGACGGCCTTCGGCCAGTTCGTCCAGGCGTCGCCGTGCGCGGCCTGCGCGGGCCGGGGCGTCCAGATCGATTCGCCGTGCCGCGACTGCCGCGGCCGCGGCCGGCTCTCGGTGCGACGGAGCATCGAGGTGCAGGTGCCCGCGGGGATCGCGTCGGGGCAGCGGCTGCGCCTCTCCGGTCGCGGACATGATGGCGACGGCGGCCCCGGGGATCTCTACGTCCACGTCACGGTCGCGCCGGACCCGCGCTTCGAGCGCGACGGCAACGACCTGGTGACCGTGCTCGACCTGCCGTTCACGCGCGCGGCGCTCGGGACGACGGTCGCCGTCGAGACGCTGGAGGGGCCGTACGACATCGAGGTGCGTCCGGGCACCCAGCCCGGCGAGGTGATCGTGCTGCGGGGCCGCGGCATCCCGGTGCTCGGCGGGCGCGGCCGCGGCGACCACCGGATCGTGGTCGGCGTCATGCTGCCCCGCAAGCTGACCGACGAGCAGCGGGCGCTCCTGGAGCAGTTCGAGGGGGGCGTCGACGACGCCACCTACGCTCCGGACGAGAGCTTCCTCGGCCGCCTGCGCGCGGCCTTCAGGTGAACCGCTACTCGCTGCGCGTGCCGGCCGGGGATGCCGAGATCGCGCTCGCCCGCATGCTCGAGCTCTTTCCGGCGGGCGTCGAGGAGGAGCGCGACGGGGACGATGTCGTCCTCGCCGGCTACGCCGAGGAGCCACCGGCGGACGGCCTCCTGGCGCAACCGGTCACGCCGGGCTGGGAGGACGCCTGGCGCGCGTTTCACCGCCCTGTGCGCGTCGGCTCGCTCTGGATCGGCCCGCCGTGGTTCGAGCCCGAGCCCGGGGCCCTTGCGGTCGTCATCGACCCGGGGCGGGCGTTCGGGACCGGCGCGCACGGGTCGACCCGCGCTGCGCTGGAGCTCCTGGAGACGCTCGAGCCGTCGCCCGCGCTCGACCTGGGATGCGGCTCCGGTGTGCTCTCGGTCGCGGCGCTCCGGCTCGGGTTCGGGCCCGTGCAGGCCTTCGACGTCGACCCGCTCGCCGTCGGCGCGACGACCGAGAACGCCGCCCGAAACGGCGTCGCCGTCGCGGTGGCGCTCGCCGACGTCCTGCGCGATCCGCTGCCGCCCGCGCCGCTGTGGCTCGCGAACCTGGAGCTCGGCATCCTCGAGCGGCTGCTCGAGCGGGACGACCTGCCGCCGCGGATCCTTGCATCGGGGCTCACCGCCGACCAGACGCTCGGCGGCGGCGTGCGCTCGGAGGCGGACGGTTGGGCTGCCGAGGTGCTCGAGCGATGACCCGCCACACCTACCGCTTCTTCGCTGCCGGCGTGCGCGACGGCATCGCCGAGCTCACCCCGCCGGATCGCCACCACCTCGAGCACGTGCTCCGGCTCCGCGTCGGCGATACTTGCGAGGTCGCCGCCGGCGGTCGCGTGCACGAGGCGCGGGTCGTGGCCGGGGGCCTTGAGCTCTTGGAGGAGATCACCGCCGTGGCCGCACCAACCGTGACCGTATGGATCGCCCAGCCCGGCGGCCGCTCCGACAGCGCCGTCGAGAAGCTGACCGAGCTCGGCGTCGCCCGGATCGGCGCCCTCCGCACCGAGCTCCTGAAGGGCCGCTTCACGCCGGCGCGGATCGAGCGCTGGCGGCGGGTCGCCGAGGCGGCCGCGAAGCAGTCGAAGCAGGCGCGCGTGCCCGAGGTGCTCGACCCGGTCGACTACGCCGACGTGCTCTCGCCCGAGGCGGTCGTCCTGAGCGCCGAGGGGGCATCGGGCGGCCTGGCCGACCGGATCGTCGGCCGCCGCCAGACGACGCTTCTGATCGGGCCGGAGCCGGGCTTCTCGGAGGCCGAGCTCGAGCTGGCCCGCCGGAGCGGCGTCGCCGTCGCCACGTTCGGGCCGGTCGTCCTGCGGACGGAGACCGCCGCGATCGTCGCCGCCGCGCTGGCGCTGCGCGAGATGGGGTTCCTGGGATGACCGGGTTCGCGGCCGAGTTCCTGGGCTGCAAGGTGTCGATGACCGACGCCCAGGAGATCCGCGAGCAGCTGGTCGACGCCGGCCACGCAGAGGCGGAGCCCGAGCGGGCGGCGCTTCGGATCGTGAACACCTGCTGCGTCACGGCCGAGGCGGTTGCGAAGTCGCGCAAGGCGGTGCGGCGCGCGGCCCGCTCGGCGGAGCGGGTGCTCGTCACCGGCTGCGGCGCGAACCTCCAGGGTGCGAGGTTCGAGGACGTCGCCTCCAACGTGACGGTCGTTCCCGGCCCGCCGGAGGCGGTCCCGCGGCTCGTCGCCGGCTGGGTCGGCGACCTCGGGTGCGCGGGCCCGCGACCCGCGTTCCCGCGCACGCGCGCCTACGTCAAGGTGCAGGACGGCTGCTCGTTCACGTGCAGCTACTGCGTGATCCCGCAGGTGCGCGGCGCGAGCCGAAGCCGGGAGGCGGGAGCCGTCCTGGCCGACGTCGCCCGCCGGGCCCGGCAGGGGCACCGCGAGGTCGTGCTCACCGGCATCAACCTGGGCTGCTTCCGCGACCGTGACGCCGGAATGCGTCTCTCGGATCTCCTCACGGCGGCTGCACGCGTCGAGGGGATCGAGCGGGTGCGGCTCTCGTCGATCGAGGTGAACCACGTCGACGACGCGCTCCTGGCCGCGATGGCGCACCGGGGCGTGGCCCGGCACCTGCACGTGCCGATGCAGTCGGGCGACGACGGCGTGCTGCTGGCGATGCGGCGCCGCTACACCGCCCGCCGCTTCCTCTCGGCGATGCGCCGGGCCCGCGAGCGCGTCGTGGGGGTCAACCTGACGACCGACGTCATCGTCGGCCACCCGGCCGAGGACGACGCCGCCTTCGAGCGCACGCTCGCGGCGGTTCGCGAGGTCGGGTTCACGCGCGTCCACGTCTTCCCGTACTCGCCCCGGCCCGGCACGGCCGACGAGGCGGATGATCCGATTCCGGCGGCGGTCAAGGCCGAGCGGTCGCGGCGGCTGCGTGACCTCGCCGACCGGCAGGCCCGCGCCCACCGGCGTGCGCTGGCGGGGACGCGCCAGCGCGTCCTGGTCGAGACCGAGACCGGCCGCGGCTATACCGACGACTACACGCCGCTCGTCGTCACGGGTGGGCGGCCGGGATCCATCGTGGAGGTGGTCGCGTGATCGAGCAGGTGAAGTCTGACCTCACGGCCGCGATGCGGGCCGGCGACCGCACCCGTGTGGACGGCCTGCGGCTCGTGCTCTCGGCGCTTCAGCGGGCCGAGAAGGCGGTGCCGGCGGGGGAGTTCTCGGAGGCCGACGCCGAGGCCGTGCTGCGGCGCGAGCGAAAGCAGCGCCTCGAGGCCGCCGAGAGCTACACCGCCGCCGGTCGTGACGACCGCGCCGCCGCAGAGCTGGCGGACGTCCCGCTGATCGAGGCGTATCTGCCGGCCGCCCTCTCCGAGGAGGAGCTGGCCGCTCTGGTCGACGGCGCCATCGAGGAGACCGGCGCAGCGTCGATGCGCGATATGGGCCGCGTGATGGGCCTGGTCACGGCTCGCGGCGAGGGCCGCGTCGACGGCGCTGCCGCCGCCGCGCTAGTGCGGGCCCGCCTGGGGAGCTAGGTGGCTCGGGAGCGTCGAGACGGTGACCGTCTGCGTCTGCGTCACCGTCGTCGGCACGGTCACCGTGCGGGTCGTGGTGACCACCTTGGTCGTGGTCGGGCCGGTCACCGTCTTGACCGACGTCGAGCCCGCGCTGGTCACGGTCCTGGTCTTGCTCTTCGTCTTCGTCACCGTCACCCTGTGCTTCACGGTCTTCGTCTCCGGCTTCGCGGCGACCGCCACGATGCGGGTGGTGCCGTTCTCGGTGATGGTGCGCTCGGATGTCGCGGCGTTTGAGCTCGAGTCGGATCCGATGGCGACGCCGAGGGCCGCGCCCAGGATCATGAGCAGCGAGCCGCCGGCGATCGTCGCGAACGCCTTCGAACCCACGATCAACCGCAGCGTTTCCATGCCCCTCCCGGAATCTACACTTCCCGGCGCATGGCACGAGTGAAACTCTCGGTTGAGAACGATCTCGCGACCGAGCTCGGCAACGACCGTGACGCGATGCTGCGGGCGCTGGCCGAGCGGGCAGGGGTCGAGGCGTATCTGCGCGGCAACGAGCTGACGCTCGACGGCCATGACGACGCGGTGGAGCGGGCGCGGGCCGTGATGGCGGAGCTCGCCCAGCTCGTCGCCGAGGGCGTGAGCGTGGGGCCGCAGACGGTCGACGCGGTGGCCGGCGTCCTCACAGCGGACGGCCGCGCGGTGGACGTCCTGCACGACGTCGTCTGGACGCACCGCGGCAAGCAGGTGTCACCGAAGACGGTCGGGCAGAAGCGCTATGTCGACGCGATCCGCGCCAACACCGTCACGTTCGGGATCGGCCCGGCCGGCACGGGCAAGACCTACCTCGCCATCGCGCTCGCCGTGGCCGCGCTCGGCGAGCGCGAGGTCGCGCGCATCATCCTGACCCGGCCGGCGGTCGAGGCCGGCGAGCGGCTCGGGTTCCTTCCGGGCGACCTGCTGGCGAAGGTCGACCCCTACCTGCGGCCGCTCTTCGACGCGCTCCACGACATGCTCGACGCCGAGCGGCTGGCGTCGTACATGGACAAGGGCATGGTCGAGGTCGCGCCGCTCGCGTTCATGCGCGGCCGCACCCTGAACGACTCGTTCATCATCCTGGACGAGGCTCAGAACACGAGCCCCGAGCAGATGCAGATGTTCCTGACGCGGCTCGGGTTCGGCTCGCGCGTCGTCGTCACCGGCGACATCACCCAGATCGACCTGCCCCGCGACCAGCGCTCGGGGCTCATGCACGTCATGCGCGTGCTCGACGGCGTGCCGGACGTGGCGTTCGTGCGCTTCTCCGACGCCGACGTCGTCCGCCACAAGCTCGTCCAGCGGATCGTGAGCGCCTACGCCGAGCACGCCGAGCAGACCGGCGAAGGCGCGCGCGAGTGACCGTGCACGTGGAGGTCGAGAACCGAAGCACTCACGCCGTCGACGAGGCGGCGGTGCGGGCTGCCGTCGCGGCGACACTGGCGGCCGAGGGCGTCATGGCCGGCGAGGCCGGCGTCGTCCTGGTCGGCCCGGAGGAGATGGCGGAGCTGAACGCAGCCCATCGCGGCAAGGACGAGCCCACCGACGTGCTCTCGTTCCCGCTCGACGGCCGTGACGCACTGCCCGACGGCCTGCCGCGGCAGCTCGGCGACATCGTCGTCTGCCCGGACCGTGCGGAGTCGGACGGCACGCCGATCGCGCTCCTGCTCGTCCACGGCGCACTCCATCTCGTGGGCTACGACCATGAGGCCGATAACGGAGACATGCTCCGCCGCCAGGAGGCCATCTTCGAGGAGGTCGGGCCGGTTGCCGCCGTCCGTCCTACGTAACGCCGACAAGACGCGCCAGGACGCGCGCCGCACGGCGCCGTTCTCGGCCGCCCGCCGGGAGGCCGGCAGCCTGGTCGCGAGCTTCAACTACGCCTTCGAAGGCGTGATCTACGTGGTGCGCACCCAGCGCAACATGCGCATCCACTTCATCGTCGCGCTGGCGGTGCTGCCGCTCGGCGTCATCCTCGGTGCGAGCCGGTTCGAGATGCTCGCGCTCATGCTCTCGGTGTCGTTCGTGCTGATCGCCGAGATGATCAACACCGCGCTCGAGAAGGCGATCGACCTGGCCACGAGCACGTTCGACCCGGTCGCCCGGGCCGCCAAGGACATCGCCGCAGGGGCGGTGCTGGTCGCGGCGGTGAACGCGCTCTTCGTCGGCTACCTGGTCTTCGGGCCGCGCCTGCGGAACCCGTCGAGCCGCGCGATCGACACCGTCCAGCACTCGCCCCCGCACGTCACGGTGATTGCGATCGCCGTCGTGATCATGCTCGTGATCGGGATCAAGGCGCGCTTCGGCACCGGGACGCCCCTCCGCGGCGGGCTCCCCTCCGGCCACTCCGCCGTCGCGTTCGGAGGCTGGGCCGCGGTCACGTTCGTCACCCAGTCCTACCCGAACCAGGTGCTCGTCTCGAGCCTGGTCTTCATGATGGCGCTGCTCGTCGTCCAGACCCGCGTCGAGGCCGGCGTGCACACGTCCCTCGAGGTCGTCTACGGCGGCGTCCTCGGCGCGATGGTCACGGCCGCCATCTTCCAGGCATTTAGCTAACGAGCGCGGTCGTCGCCTGCGCTCGTCGCCTGTGGTCGTGACTGAGTGAGCCAGGGCCGGGTCGGGTCAGACCCCGTACGGTCCGCGTGGCACCGGCGTTGCATCCTCGTGACGAGCCCCGGGCGGGGTGGAGGCGGAACCCGCACGCGGCAGTCACGGCCGTGCAACGCAGGAAGTTCAGGGTCTGACCCCGCCTTCCGTCTCGGTGCGTGAGATGTGACGGAGTCGTGACGGTTCGGCCGTGGCCGCGTGACATGTGCCTGCGTACGCTGGGGGCATGGCCGACCCCCGCCCCGCCAACATCGTCGCCGACCGCTACCTGGTCAGTCCCACGGCGCTCGCCGGGAACCCGAGCGGGCCGATCGACGCGCTCGACACCCATTCCGGGCGCGCGAGCCAGGTGCGGCTCGTCTTCCTGAGCGGGACGTGGGACGGCGACGCCCTCGCCGACGCGGTGCAGCGCTGGCGCGGCATCGCGTGCGGCGAGGTGTGCGGCGTGCTCGACTTCGGCCGCCACCGCGCCACCTGGTACCTGGCACTCCCCCCGAGCCTCGGTGTGCCGGTGGTGCGGTGGCGGGCGATGCGCCTGCCCGGGCCGGCCGACGCGGCCCGGCTCGTGCTCGGGTTCGGGCGGCTGGTCGAGCGGGTTGCGGCCGCCGGGTTCGAGCCGGAGCTCGCAGGCGTCGACGACTTCGCGGTCGGACCGGGGCCGACGCCGTTTCTCGAGCGGCCGCTGCTTCCGATGCCCGGCGCGGACCCCGCAGCGCCGCCGGGCGGTGGCCAGCGCATGCTGGCGCGGCTGCTCGACGCGCTCGTTGCGCGGCGCGACATCCCGGAGGCGCTCGCCGGCTGGGTCGACCGGTCCGCGGCAGGCGGCTTCGCCTCGCTCGGGGCATGCCTCGACGAGCTCGAGCGCAGCGGCACGGAGGCCGCCGCCCACGGTGAGGCCGAGCCACCGGGCCTGAGCACGATCTTCGACGACGACGAGCTCGACGCCATGGAGCGCCAGGCCGCCCGGGTGCCGGGCCGCAGGCGCCGGACCGCGGCTGCCGTCGCGGGGGCGATCGTCGCCGCGCTCACCGGGCTCGCGCTTGTCGATCCCGGCGCGCACGCGGGCGGGGCCGCGTCTGTGGACGGAGCGGGCGCCGTTCCCGTCACGACGCTCGCCGCCGCCCCGACGGCGCCGGCCCCCAAGCCCGCGAACCACCGTCACACGCAGCGGGCGGCGAACCACCGGAAGCACCGCCGGCCGGTGCCGCAGCATCGTCACCGCACCCAGGCGCCCGCCACGCCGGCGCCCACGACGCCGGCCACGCCCGCTCCGAGTCCGACGCCCACGCCGTCGTCCACGCCGACCACCGGCCCGACCGTGCTCCCTGCGCCGGGCGGAACGACGCTCCCGGCCCCGTAGACCGCGGCTACGATCGGCGGGTGCGCACCCCGACCGACGACGAGCTCCGCCTGTACGAGGCGGCCCGTGCTGCCTCCCGGCGAGCGTATGCGCCGTACTCGAGCTTCCCTGTCGGCGCCGCGCTCCAGCCGGCGGCCGGCGGCGAGCCGGTGCTGGGCGTGAACGTCGAGAACGCCTCGTACGGCCTCACCTCGTGCGCCGAGCGGACCGCCGTCTTCGCCGCGGTCACGGCGGGGATCCACGAGTTCGCGGCCATCGCCGTCCACGCCGACGCCGACTCGGCCCCGCCGTGCGGCGCGTGCCGGCAGGTGCTCGCCGAGTTCGGGCCCGAGATGACGGTCGTCTACCGAAGCGGAGGCGACGTCGTGGCGGCGGCGCTGGCCGAGCTCCTGCCCGACCGCTTCGTGCCGTGAGCGGGCCGGAGCACCGCTCCGGCGTGATCGCGCTCGCCGGCCGGCCCAACGTCGGCAAGTCGACGCTCGTGAACGCCCTCGTCGGCGAGCACGTCGCGGCCGTCTCCGCAACTCCGCAGACCACCCGGCGCCGTGCGCTGGGCGTCGTCACGCGGCCCGGCTACCAGGCCATCCTCGCCGATCTGCCCGGATTCCAGAAGCCGTTCGACCGCCTCACCGAGCGAATGCAGCGCGGCGTCGACGCGGCGCTCGCCGACGCCGACGCGACAGTCCTCATGCTCGACGGCCGCGTGGCGATCGGGCCGGGCGACCGCTTCATCGCCGAGCGCGTGCTGCGGCCCGGGTCGGCGCCGTGCGTGATCGCCGTCAACAAGGTGGACGGCCTCGGCCCCGACCGCGTGCTCCCGGCGCTTGCGGCCGCCGCGGAGCTGGGTGCCGCGCACTCCATCCATCCCCTGAGCGCGCTCACGGGAGACGGCGTGGACGCCCTGCTGGCCGACCTCGCCGCCCTCCTGCCGCCCGGCCCGGCGTACTTCCCCGAGGACGTCACGACCGACCAGTCGACGGAGCACCGGATCGCCGAGCTCGTCCGCGAGCAGGCGCTTCGGCTCACCCGCGACGAGGTGCCGCACGCCGTCGCCGTCGAGGTCGGCGACATCCGGCCTCGCAAGAACGGCCCGACCGTGGTCGAGGTCAGCCTGATCTGCGAGACAGAGTCGCAGAAGCGGATCCTCGTCGGGAAGGGTGGCTCGATGGTGAGAGCGATCGGAACCGCGGCCAGGCCGGAGGTCGAGGCCGTGCTCGGCTCCGCCGCCTACCTCGAGATCCAGGTCCGCGCCCGGCCTCACTGGCGGCGCGACTCGGGAGAGCTCGACCGGCTCGGGGTGTGAGATAGACTGGTCGCGTTGATGCCTCCCTTACCGGTCGAGTCCGACCATCTGGAGATCTGGTCACCCCGTGATCTCCGGCCCTCCGATCCCCACGAGCTGACCGCACATGCCGTCGCTTGACCGGCGTATCTCGTCGAGCCGCCGCGCTGTCGCGGAGCGCCGCGGCAGCCGTCCGCTGCCCGAGCTCGAGGAGGCGGTGCGGCATCTCGACCCCATCCGGCCCTTCACCGAGGGGATCGTCGGGGAGGAGATCTCGTTCGTCCTGCGCATCGACGAGGCCGACGCCGCGCTCCTCAGAGACGCGCAGGATGCAGGCGTCGCGGGGCTCTGCGTTGCCGCGGAGGCGGTGCCGCCGGGGCTCGAGTCCACCCGGCTTCCCGTGCTCCACAAGGGCGTCCTGATCGACCCCTACCAGCTGTACGAGAGCCGGCTGGGCGGCGCCGACGGCGTCGTCCTGATCGCGGCTGCCTTCGACGACGACGAGGACGGGTTCGTGCGCATGCAGTCCGTCGCGTGGGAGCTCGGCCTCGACGTGGTCGTCGAGGTGGCCGAGGAGGAGGAGATCGAGGTCGCGCTCGAGCTGCTTGACCCCGACTCGTTCCTGGTCGAGAACCGGCTGGGCGACAGGGGCTTCGACCTCGAGCGCACGTTCTCCCTGCTCGAGGAGGTGCCGGCCGGGAAGGTGGTGCTGTCGGAGGGCGGCATCCGCACCCGCGACCAGGTGCTCGCGCTCGAGCGGGCCGGGGTGGACGCCGCGATCCTCGGCGGCTGGGTCCACGAGCTCGGCCTGGCGGACACGTTCGAGATCCTGCGCGGCGACTCGCGCGAGTAGCCGCCGCGGCCCGAGGCGGCGGCTGTCGACTCGAGGCAACGCTAGGATCCGTTCCATGAGTGACAACGGCTGCCCAGGCGGTGGCGGCCGAGCGAACTGGCGCTTTCTGACAAACCACAGCGCCGTACTGCTCCGGATCGCGCACGACCCCGACATCAGGCTTGCAGACGTCGCCCACGACGTCGGCCTGAGTCAGCGGGCGACGCAGATGATCCTCCGCGACCTCGTGGCGGGAGGCTTCATCACCCGCCGTCGCGTCGGCCGGCGCAATACGTACAAGATCCACACGAACCGGCACCTGCGGCCCGGCGGCCGGCTGCGCGTCTCCGATCTGCTCGACCTGCTCCCGGCCGACCACACCTGGCGGCCGGAGCACCGGCCGGCCCGGCGGCCGCGCGTTCGTCCGGGCGCGTAGCTCACCGGTTCCCGAGGCCCCAGGTCTCGGCCGCCCGGAGTGGGACGAAACGCGTCCACCGTGCCTGTCGAGCGCTCGACCCGGCGGCGGGACGACGGACTCGGGAAGCCGGCGCATCCGGCTAGTCTCGGGGCTGTGCCCGCCGACCGCCATCCCGAGGCCCCTCGCCTTCCCGATGTGCTTGAGGGACGGGCCGCCGGCGGCCGGGTCGCCGGCGGGGACGCTCTCACCGAGGTCGAGCTCGCGGGCGCCGCCTGGGCCGGGGTGCGGGCTGACGGCGTCGAGTGCACCGAGGTCGTCCTCGCCGATCCCGACCTGTCGGGCTCCGAGCTCCTCGACTGGACGATGCGCGACGCCGTCCTCAGGGATGCGAACCTGGCGAACGCGACATTCCGTGGCGGCGAGTGGACACGCGTGCTCGTGGACGGCGGCCGCCTGACGGGCCTCCAGGTCGCCGAGGCAACGCTGCGCGACGTCCTCTGGCGCGGCTGCGGCGCAGAAATGGCGGCTTTTCGCCACACGCACCTCACCCGCGTGACGTTCGCGGACTGCAACCTGCGCGAGGCCGACTTCACAGGCGTCCGTGCCGAGCACGTGCGGTTTCTCGACTGCGACCTGCGGGGTGCGGCCTTCCACCACGCCCAGATGACCTCGTCCGAGCTCCGCCGCTGCCGGCTGGGTGGGATCGAGGGCGTCGAGGGGCTGCGGGGCGCCGCGATGGAGTTGGAGCAGCTTCTCGAGCTCGCGCCGACGCTGGCGCACGCGCTCGGGATCGGGCTGCTCGAGGGCTGACCGTTCGCTCTCTGGCGGCGGCGTCCTGATCGGCTGCCCGCCCGAGCAGACGTGCGGGAGCCCGGCCGTGGGTGTGGCCGGGCTCCCTTCGTGGCTGTCCTTTGGCTCAGGCGGCGAGCTGTCCGCGGCGGCGGACGCCGGCGCCGGCGCCGGCGGCGAGCAGCAGCAAGAGGATGCTGGTGAGTCCGGCGCCGAGCGCGGCCGCTGTCCAGTCGAAGCCGTTCCCGGAGTTGGGAGCGTTAACCGGAACGCTCGGCAGCTGTACGGGGTTGGCGAGCGGCGTGTCGCCGGTGGTGATGGCGACGGACTCGAGGGCACGATGCACGCGCCATCCGGCGCTCAAGCCCCCGTCACGATGCACGCGCTGCGTGCCGTACGTGTTGAAGCCCTGGGTCGACTGCACGCTCGGGCTGACGTACGCCGTCCCACCGGACGGCGCGATATACGGCCTCGCCTGCGCAACCGGCGCGGCGAGCGCAAGAGCGGTGGCGGTCAGGACGATCGTCGGGACGATACGGGCGATGCGGGACATCTGGCTCTCCTCCTCAGGGAACGATCAGATGTGCACTAGACGCGAGCGAAGCCGCACTCCTTCCGCCGCAAGAAAACGCGCGGACCGCTCACCGGGTCGCAGCCATTGGGGAGCATCGAGGCCGGTCCGTCCGGCACGCTCCCAGCCCAGAGCGCGACAGCCGGACCGGCCGAAACGATTACCCGGCTGCCAGTTTGAGTATGCGCGAGCCCGGGGGTGGGACGCTCGCGAGGCCGTTAGCCGCTCTCGCGTGCTGGGAATGTTGGCGGCGTGGAGGCCTTGGGTCAACAGCAATGGCGGTTGCAGCTGGAGGCGCGAGCGGCCCAGGTGCCGCAGATTCGGCATGAGGTCGTTGACGTTTTGGAGCGGGAGTGTCCGGGCGTCGATCCGTCGGTGGCCGCGCTTGTCGTGACGGAGCTCGCTGCCAACGCCGTCACCCACGCATATGCCGAGGAGCCGGGGCGAATCGAAGTCGAGGTGATGTGCGAGCCGGACGCGGCTGTGGTCACATTTCGAGATTGGGGCCGCGGGTTCGGGCGATCCACGCGGCGCGGCATGGGCATCGGGCTCCAAGTCGTGGCTGCCCTAGCGGAATGGCTGCGGATCGACGGCGTCCAACCGACGGAGGTCAGGGCGCGCTTGGCGCGGTCGCAACAGAGCTGACGGGGGAGCATCGACGACGGCTTCAGTGCTTTCCGAGTGAGGTGATCACATGGCTGTTGCCGAGGTGGTGGTCGAGCACGACCAGGATGCATGGGTGGTCACGCTCCGAGGCGAGCATGACGTGTCCACGAATCCCAGCCTGACAAACGCGCTCCAAGACGCGTTCGGCAGCGGCTCCAAGGTGGTCGTCGACCTCTCCGAAGCCGGGTTCGTCGACAGCAGCGTGCTGCGCGCACTGATCTACGGCCGAAGAGAAGCCGTCGAGCACGCCGAACATGAGCTCGTCGTCGTGGCGCCCAGCGGAACCTTTGTGCGTCGCGTCCTCCGACTGACCGCAATCGACGCGATGATCCGAGTCTACGAGACTCGCACAGACGCGCTGGCCGCCCGCATCTGAGTTCGCGCAGCACCCGCTTCCGTGCGAAGGCGTCGACATTCCAGGCCGTGTGCGGAGGGTCCGGTTCGGGTACGGTCACGTCGACTGGCCGCCACCCGAAGGAGCTTTCGAATGCCGCTTCTCGTTTCCAGTGCTGCGATCGTCGCGATCGTCGTCGTCGCCG
>DATAEI010000238.1:0-14001 GCA_036258075.1 Gaiellales bacterium | reverse complement strand
CTGCCGGCCCGTCGAGTAGAGGACCGCGTCGGCGGGGATCAGCTTGCCGCTCGCCAGGTGGGTGACGGCGCCCTCGCCGTGCTTCGCGACCGCGGTCACCTCCTCGTCGAAGCGGAAGATCACGTTCAGCTCGCGCAGGTGGTACTGGAGCGCCTCGATGATCTGCGAGTCGCAGAACTCGAGCAGGCGGCGGCGCTGCTCGACCACCGTCACCCGGCAACCGAGGGCCGCGAACATCGATGCGTACTCGATGCCGATCACGCCGGCGCCGACGACGACGAGCGAGCTCGGCAGCCAGTCGAGGTTCAACAGGTCGTCGGACGACAGCACGCGGTGGCCGTCGAACGCGACGGTCCGGGGCTTGGCCGGGCGCGTGCCCACGGCGATCACGATGCGCGCCGCCGAGACGCGCCGCTCCTCGCCGGAGGCCGCCTGGACGCAGAGGGTGTGCGGGTCGAGGAACCGGGCGTGGCCGTGGAGCAGGGCGACGCGGTTTCGCGCGAGCTGGGCGCGGACGACGTCGATCTCGCGCTGCACGACATGCTGGGTGCGGTGGAAGACGTCCTGCGAGGAGATCTCGTCCTTCACTCGGTAGCTCTGGCCGTAGATCCCGCGCTCGCTCATCCCCGTCAGGTAGAGGACGGCCTCGCGCAGCGTCTTCGACGGGATGGTGCCCGTGTTCGTGCAGACGCCGCCGACCATCTCGCGGCGGTCGACGACGGCGGCGCGCTTGCCGAGCTTCGCGGCCTGGATCGCGGCCTTCTGGCCGCCGGGGCCGGAACCGATCACCAGGAGGTCGTAGTCGTAGGGCATCCGCCGGGTAATCGACAGCGGCTAGGGTGGCTTGATGGCCGTCTACGACCGGATCGGCGCCACCTACAGCAGAACCCGGCGCCCCGATCCGCGCATCGACGCGGCTGTCCGGCGGGCGCTGGGCGGTGCGCGGTCGGTCGTGAACGTCGGCGCCGGGGCCGGCTCGTACGAGCCGGCCGAGACGGTGCTCGCGGTCGAGCCGTCGGCCGTCATGATCTCCCAGCGGCGGGCGGGGCTGGCGCCGGTCGTGCAGACGACGGCCGAGGCCATCCCGCTCGCAGAAGGCGAGGTCGACGCGGCGCTCGCCGTCCTCACGATCCACCACTGGCCGGATCTCGAGCGCGGGTTCGCCGAGATGCGCCGGGTCGCCCGCCGCATCGTCGTCCTCACCTGGGACCCGGGCATGGCGTGGTCGTTCTGGCTCTCGGCCGAGTACCTGCCCAGGGAGGCCGTCGAGTGGGACGTCGCCCGCTGCCCGACGCTTGCGACGGTCGCCGGCCTGGTCGGCGGGGAGGCCGAGGTGACGCCCGTCCCGGTGCCGCACGACTGCACCGACGGCTTTTTCGGGGCGTTCTGGCGGCGGCCCGAGTCGTACCTCGACCCGGTCGTTCGGGCCGGCATCTCGAACCTGGCCCACTTCGGTGCGGAGCTCGATCCGGCGTTCGACCGGCTCGCGGCCGACCTCGAGTCGGGCGCCTGGCAGCGCCGGCACGCGGATCTGCTCGACCTTTCCGAGCTCGACATCGGCTACCGGATCGTGGCCGGACCGGCGTAGACTTCGCCGCGATGGCCGAGTACCGCGTCACCCGATGGGCCGAGATCCCGTCCCTGGTCACCGCCCGCGACGCCTCCGGTGAAACCGCCAAGGTGGAGCTCCCGGCGCGCTTCCAGGAGGCGATCGACGACGCGGCCATGCGGCGCGGGCTGGCCGGCTCGGATGCCTATCTCGAGCAGTGGCAGCACGACGACTGGGTGGAGGCCGACGGCAGCGCCGGCGACGTCGCCGGCCGCGTCGCGGCGGAGCTCGACGAGGCACATCCGCCGGAGCGCCTCGAGGAGCTGCTCGGAGGATGAGCGCGCGGGCTGCCGAGCTCTTCGAGCTGCTCGACCGGGGCGACGTCGTCCTCGGCGACGGGGCCATGGGCACGCTGCTCCAGAGCCGCGGCATCGAGCCCGGCGGTGCGGCCGAGCTCTGGAACGTCGAGCACGTCGACACGATCACGGCCATCCACACCGAGTACGCCGAGGCCGGCGCCCGCCTCGTCACCACCAACACGTTCGGCGGCACGAGTGCGCGGCTTGCCCTTCACGGCCTCCAGGATCGCGTCCACGAGCTGAATCTCGCCGGCGCGCGGATCGCCCGCGAGGTGGCCGACCGCTTCGACGGCTGGGTGCTCGGCGACGTGGGGCCGACGGGCGAGCTCATCGCCCCCCTCGGCGTCACGGAACCGGCTGAGGTGAAGGCGATGTTCGCCGAGCAGATCGCGGCGCTCGTCGAGGGTGGCGCCGACGTCATCCTGATCGAGACGATGAGCGACCTGGCCGAGGTGGAGGCCGCCTTCGCCGCCGCCGCCGAGATCGCGCCCGGCCTCCCGGTCGCGGCCACGCTCACGTTCGACACCCACGGCCACACGATGATGGGCGTCAGCCCCGAGCGCGCCGCCGAGGCGCTCGCCTCCCTGTGGGCCCGCATCGTCGGCGGCAACTGCGGCAACGGCCCGCACGAGATCGGCCCGGTGATGACCCAGATGGCCCAGCGCCGCCCCGCCGGCGTCCACCTGATCGCCCAGAGCAACGCGGGGATGCCGCGCCTCTCCGGCGCCGACTTCCACTACGACGGCACCCCCGACGTCATGGCCGAGTACGCCCTCCAGATGCGCGAGCTCGGAGTCGGCGTGATCGGCGCCTGCTGCGGCTCGACTCCGGCCCATGTCGCCGCGATGCGCGCCGCGCTCGACCTCGCCCCGACGGGCAGCTGAATCCGCGGACGCTGCCGTCGGACAGTTGCACCTGCGCTGAACGGCTGCTCTGCCTGAAACAGCTGTACCAGGTACCAATGTTTCACCGGCCCTGCACTGAACGGCTGCTCCGCCTGAAACAGCTGTACCAGGTACCAATGTTTCACCGGCCTGCACTGAACGGCTGCTCCGCCTGAAACAGCTGTACCAGGTACCAATGTTTCACCGTCCTGCGCGAGCGCTGATGTCTTGACAGCTTTGACCGTTCTCGTCGTGCTCATGCAACACCTGATCTCGTAGCTTTGGCGCCATGGGCGCCGCTCCACGGATCCAGAGCGCTGGCTGCATTTACCACGTGACCACTCGAGGGAACCTGCACGCTCCGATCTTCTTCTCTGAGGATGACCGCGGTCGCTTTCTTAGGCTGGTCGAAAGGGCTGGCAGGTTGGACGGACTCCTGTGCCACGCCTACTGCTTGATGGGGAACCACTACCACCTGCTCGTGGAGACCCCGCGGGCGAATCTCGGTGAGGCAATGCACCGAATCAACCGCGGCTATGCACAGCGGTTCAACATGACATACGAACGTGAAGGTCACGTGTTCGAACGGCGGTACCGGTCCTGGATCATGCGTGGCACAGATCGCCAGATGGAGGCCGTCCGTTACATCGTTCGCAATCCCGTGCGCGCCGGCCTCTGCGGTTCTCCCGAGGACTGGCGCTGGTCGAGCCATAGGGCCACGCTAGGCCTGTGTGCCGCACCCCCGTTCCTGACGCTCGAGAGCGTTCGTCGATGGTTCGGGTCTGCCGGCGATCCGGCTGCGGCGTATGACGCGTTCGTTGCCGCGGGCGTCGATGCACCGAATCATCGCCCTCCGATCGAGTCTGCCGTCGGGAGAGGAACCCTCGACGAGATCGCTTCGGCGAATCGAGAGTTCGGCTACTCACTCCGCCAGATCGCCGCCGTCGTGGGAGTATCTGCGGCGACGCTCAGCCGTCGGCTGCAAGCTGCGCCGGCTGCGAGCTGACACATCGGTACCTGGTGCACGCGGCTGCGAGCTGCGGCCACGAGCTGAAACATTGGTACCTGGTACTCGCGTTTCACGACTGAGCTGCGAACCGGTAGTCGATCGTCGTCTGGCGGCCGGCAGCTCTGGCCGGCGCATCCGTCGGAAGCTGGAGCGAGACGCGCAGGTATTCGGACGACTTCGCGGGGAGGGGGCCGAGCTGCCAGGGGGATCGGCTGGCGGCGAGGGGACGCCAGCCGACGACTTCGGAGGCGCGGCCCGGGCACCTGAGTGCGTCCTGGGTAGTCGCGGCCCAGGGCGCCGAACATCGATCGATGCGGATCTCCAGGCCTGAGCCGCCCGCCACCCTGACCGCGAGCGAGACGCCGCCCAGCGCACCCTTGCCGCGGTTGTCGAGCGTCGCCGTCCGGGCGACGACGTCGCCGGGCGCCAGGTCGGCCGCGCCGACCTCGAGCCCGAGCGTGCCCGACGTCGAGACGTGGAGAGAGCCCGCGGGCCCGGCCTTCGGCAGGCCGCCGTGAGCGTACGCCGCCGCGGCGTAGAACACGCCGAGCGCAGCCACAATTGCGAGCGATCGAGCCACGGCGCGCATGCGCCGCCCGCTCTGGGACCTTCCCTGGCCCATCGAGCTCCCTCCATGGAAATCGTGTGCGCGCGGGAACGCCGTGCGCCTCCCAAGAGATCGGCGCGAACGGCCCGGAATTCAGCCGACGGGGGTGACCGGCGGCCCGCCGGCCAGCACCGCCACAACGTTCTCGGCGGCGAGCACACCCATCGCCGTGCGCGTCTCGACGGTCGCCGAGCCGAGGTGCGGGATGAGGACGACGTTCTCGAGCTCCAGCAGCGCAGGATGCACGTCGGGCTCGCGCTCGAAGACGTCGAGCCCGGCGCCGGCGATCGTCCCCGCGCGGAGCGCCTCCGCCAGCGCCGCCTCGTCCACGACGGGCCCCCGCGTCGTGTTGACGAGGAACGCCGACGGCCGCATCCGCCCCAGCGCATCCGCGTCGATCAGGTGGCGCGTCTCGGCGCTCAGCGGGCAGTGAAGCGACACCACGTCGGCCGTCGCGAGCAGCTCGTCGAGCGGCAGGAACCGCGCGCCCAGCTCGGCCTCGGCATCCTCCGGCGCGCGCCGCCGTCCCGCGTAGGCGATCTCCATCCCGAACGCCCGGGCGCGCCGGGCCGTCGCCTGCCCGATCTTGCCCAGCCCGACGATCCCGAGCGTCTTACCCTGCAGGCCCGTCCCGAGCATGAAGAACATGCTCCACGACCAGGGCGTGCGCGAACGGATCAGCCGCTCGCCCTCGCCCAGCCGCCGCGTCGCCATGAGGATGAGGGCGAACGCGAGGTCGGCGGTGGCCTCGGTCAGAACCCCCGGCGTGTTCGAGACGACGATCCCCCGCCGTGCGCACGCCGGCACGTCGACGTTGTCGTAGCCGACCGCGACGTTGGCGACGATCCGAAGCCCCGGCCCGGCGGCGTCCAGAAAGGCGTCGTCCACCCTGTCGTGCAGGAGCGTGACGACCGCGTCGGCCCCGGCCACCGCCGCGTGCAGCTCCTCGGTCGCAAGCGGCCGGTCGTGCGGCGAGACCCACACATCCCCGGCCCCTTGGAGACGCTCGATCGCCGGCTCGGGAATCCGCCTCGTGACGACGATCCGCGCCGCCACGCCTAGACCGCGACGGACTCGAGCAGGCCGCTCATCTGCTCGAGCGCCTCCTGGATGTGCTCGAGCGAGTTCGCGTAGGAGAGCCGGATGTGGCCCGCGCCGTACTCGCCGAAGTCGGTGCCGGCGAGCACCGCGACCCCGGCCTCATCGAGGAGCCGGTCCGCGAGCGTCCGCTCGTCGATCCCGGTCGCGGCGACGTTCGGGAACGCGTAGAACGCCCCGCGCGGCATCACGCACGACACGCCGGGAAGCCGGTTCAACCCGTCGACCAGCACCTCGCGCCGGCGGACGAACTCGGCCACCATCGCGTCGATCGCGTCGTGCGGCCCCGTCAGCGCGGCGACCCCGGCCAGCTGAAACGCGGGCGCCGTGCACGCGACCGAGTTGATGAGAAACCGCGAGAGCGGCTCGATCAGGCCCGACGGCACGGCGGCGTACCCGAGCCGCCACCCGGTCATCGCGTAGGTCTTCGAGAAACCGTCGAGCAGGATCGTGCGGTCGAGCAGGCCGTGGGCGGTGATCGAGTCGTGGACGCCCTCGTACAGGAGCTCCGAGTAGATCTCGTCGCTCAGGATCCAGCAGTCGTGGTCGGCGAGGATCTCGGCGATCTCGGAGTTGAGCGCGCGGTCGAGCGCGCCTCCCGTCGGGTTCGCGGGCGAGTTCAGGATGACCATCCGCGTCCGCGGCGTCAGCCGGTCGGCCAGGTCGGAGGCCGTGAACGCGAACCCGGTCTCCTCGGTGATCGGAAGCGGCACCGCCGTTGCGCCCGACCAGTTGATCGCCGACTCGTAGATCGGGTAGCCGGGGTTGGGGTAGATGACCTCGTCACCCTCGCCGGCGACCGCGAGCACGCCGAAGAAGAGGAACCACTTGGCGCCCGGTGCGACCAGCACGCGGGCCGGGTCGACCGCCACGCCGCGCGTCTTCGAGAGATGCTCGGCCGCCGCCTCGCGAAGCTCGGGCAGGCCCGGCGCCGGGCAGTAGTGCGTGTGCCCCTCGCGGAGCGCGCGCGCCCCGGCCTCGACGACGTGCGGCGGGGTGTCGAAGTCGGGCTCGCCGATCTCGAGGTGGATGACGTTCTTGCCCTGCGCCTCGAGCGCGCGCGCCCGCGCGAGCACCTCGAAGGCCCGCTCCGTTCCCAGCCGCTCATAGTGCCCGGCGAGTCGCATGCTCCCCCTCCCGTCCTAGTCGCCGAGCTCCGCCCGGCGGCGTGTCACGTAGGCCTCGAGCTCGGCGCGGATGCCGTCGTCCAGCTTCGGCTGCTCGTACTCCTCGAGCGTCTTTCGCCACAGCTCCCCGGCGCGCTCGGTCGCATCCCGGGCGCCGAGCCGGTTCCAGCGCTCGAAGTTCTCGGTCGAGGACAGAAGCGGGCGGTAGAAGCAGTCGCGGAACCGCTCCAGCGTGTGCGCGGCGCCAAGGAAGTGGCCGCCCGCGCCGACCTCGACGTGGGCGTCGTAGGCCAGGCTCGCCTCGTCGACCTCGAGCGGCGTGAACTCCTCCTGGAGCATCCGCAGGATCTCGATGTCGACGACGAACTTCTCGTAGCAGGAGACGAGCCCCGACTCGAGCCACCCGGCCGAGTGCATCACCCAGTTGGCGCCGGCCAGGAAGGTCGGCACCATCGTCATCATGGCCTCGTAGGCGGCCTGGGCGTCGACCGTCTGGCTGGCGGTGAGCCCGCCGCCGGAGCGCCACGGCAGCCCGAAGTGGCGCGCGATCTGGCCCGTGCAGAAGAGGCCGACCGCCGACTCGGGCGTGCCGAAGCTCGGCGACCCCGACTGCATGTCGGTGTTCGAGAGGAACGAGCCGAACACGACCGGGCAGCCGGGCCGCAGGAGCTGCGCGAGCGCGATGCCGGCGAGGCCCTCCGCCATCTGCTGCACGAGCGACGCGGGCACCGAGACGGGCGACATCGCCCCCATGAGCAGGAACGGCGTGATCACGACGGGCTGCCCGGCGCGCACGTACTCGAACATCGCCGCCAGCATGCGGTCGTCGTAGCGAAGGGGCGAGTTCACGTTGATGAGCGAGATGACGGCCGGCGTGGCCTCGATCGACGCTCGCCCGCCGAACAGGATCTCGGTCATCGCGATCGTGTCGGCCGCGTTCGGGCCCGACGTCACAGAGCCCATGTACGGCTTGTCGGTCAGCGTCTGGAGCGCGAGCACCATGTCGAGGTGGCGGGAGTCGAGCGGGACGTCGTTCGGCTCGCAGATCGTGCCGCCCGCCGAGTCGAGCTGCGGGAAGGCCTGCGAGAGGCGGCAGAAGTTCTGGAAGTCGGCCATCGTCGCCTCGCGGCGGACATTCCCCTCGCGCACGAACGGCGGCCCGTAGACAGACCCGAACGCCATCGTGTCGCCGCCGACCTGGAGGCTGCGGGTGCGGTTGCGGGCCTGGAGCTCGAACTCCTTCGGCGCCTTCGCGACCTGCTCCATCACGAACTCCGGATCGAGCCAGACCTTCGCGCCCTCGGTCTTCTGGCCGGCCGCAGCGAAGATCTCGACCGCCTCGGGCAGAATGAACTCGACGCCGATCTCCGAGACGATCCGGCGCCAGCCGCGGTCGAGGGTGGCCATCGCCTCCTCCGAGAGGATCTCGTATCGCGGCATCTTGTTGACGAACATCCCGGCGCTCCCTAAGATTCCTATATGTGGAACGAGTGTTTCATAATACGGGGCGAAACGCAATGACCGGAGCGCAGTCGATCGACCGTGCCGCGCAGCTCCTTGTGCTCGTGGTGGAGGGCGACGGCGCCACCAGCGTGGGCGAGCTCGCGCAGCGTAGCGGCCTCCCCAAGAGCACCGTCTCCCGTGCCGTCTCGGCGCTCGAGCGCCGTGGCCTCCTCCAGCGCGACGGCGCCCGCCGCGAGGTGCGGCCGGGCCCGGTCCTGCTGAGGCTCGCCCGCCGCGGGGTGCCCGACGCGGACCTCGTCGACCTGGCCGCCCCGATCCTCGAGGCGCTCGGCGAGGCCAGCGGCGAGACCGTCAACCTGGCGGTGCCGACGCCACTCGGCGTCGAGCATCTCGCGCAGGTCGACAGCAGCCACTTCATCGGGAGCACCAACTGGCTGGGACGCCGGGTCGAGTACTCGACCACGGCCGTCGGCAAGGTCTTCGCCGCGTTCGGCGCCGCACCGCCCGAGCTGGGAGCGGCGTTCCCGGCGAACGTCCTCGAGCAGGTGCGCCTGCGCGGGTACGCCGCCGCGGTGGGCGAGCTCGAGCCCGGCCTCGCCGCGATGGCCGCCCCCGTGCGCGGCGCGGGCGGCGAGACCATCGCCGCGCTCTCGATCTCCGGCCCCGATCATCGTCTCACCACCGCACGTATCGCAGAGCTCGCCCCGGTGCTGGTCGCCGGGGCCGACGGCCTCTCGGCCCGGCTCGGCTACCGAGCCACGACCCAAGGAGCAGCATGACGCACGACGAGATCCTTCAGGGCCTGTACGACGACACGCTGGTCGGGAACGCACCCTCCGTGCGCGAGCTCACGGAGCGCGGCCTCGAGGACGGCCTCGAGCCCGAGAAGATGCTCTACGACGCCCTCATCCCGTCGCTCGAGGAGGTCGGGGCGCGGTTCGAGCGGGGCGACTTCTTCGTCCCCGAGATGCTGATCGCCGCCCGCGCGATGCAGGGCGCGCTCGACATCCTGCGGCCGCTCCTCGCCGAGACCGGCGCGAAGCCGATCGGCACCTTCGTCATGGGCACCGTCAAGGGCGACGTGCACGACATCGGCAAGAACCTCGTGAACATCATGCTCGAGGGCGCCGGCTTCACCGTGTTCGACCTGGGCGTGAACGTCGCGCCCGAGAAGTTCGTGGAGCAGATCCAGGAGCACGAGCCGGACATCGTCGGCTTCTCGGCCTTCCTCACGACGACCATGCCGATGTTCAAGGCCAACATCAACGCCATCGAGAAGGCCGGCCTGCGCGACAAGGTCATCGTGATGGTGGGCGGCGCTCCCGTCACCAAGGAGTACGCCGACGCGGTCGGCGCCGACGGCTACGCGGCCGACGCCTCGACGGCCGTGCGGCTCGCCAAGGAGCTCATCCAGCACCGCCGGGAGCTGGCAGCCGTCTGATGGGGGTGGTCGCTGGCGTCGAGGCGGCCGTCAAGCGACCGCTCTTTGGCTGCCGGATGTGCGGCCAGTGCGTCCTTCACTCGACGGGCATGACCTGCCCGATGACGTGCCCGAAGACGCTCCGCAACGGCCCCTGCGGCGGCGTGCGCGAGGACGGCGGCTGCGAGGTGAAGCCGGACATGCGCTGCGTATGGCTCAAGGGCTTCGAGCGCTCGCAGGGGCTGCCGCTCCTGCCGCAGTCGTGGCGCGACGAGTTCAACCACCTGCGCCCGCCGGTGGACAACCGGCTCCAGGGGACGTCCTCGTGGGTGAACCTGGTGACGAAGCGCGACCGCGAGCGACCGGCGGGCTGGGCGGCGGGCGAGCGGTGAGCCGGCTCGCCGACTCGCTGCAGGCGGGCCGCTTCGTAGTCACCGCCGAGATGCCGACCATCGACGGCGGCGGGCTCGACGAGGTGCGCCGGCAGCTCGACCCGATGCGCGACTACCTCGACGCCGCGAACGCGACCGACAACACGGCCGCCCACGCGCACGCCTCGCCGCTCGCCATTGCGATCGCCCTGCGCGATGAGGGCGTCGAGCCGGTGATGCAGCTCGTCTGCCGTGACCGAAACCGGCTCGCGCTCGAGGCCGACATCGTCGGCGCGGCGATGCACGGGATCGAAAACCTCTGCTGCCTCACCGGCGACGACGTGACCGCCGGCGACGAGCCGCAGGCGAGGCGGGTCTTCGACCTCGACAGCCCGACCCTCATCGCCACCGCCCATGGGATCGGCGAGGGCCGCTACCTGTCCGGCCGGGCGATCGAGCCCGCTCCGCGCCTCTTCATCGGCTGTGTCGAGAACCCGGGCGCGCCGCCGTACGAGTACCGCGTCGCCCGGGCCCACAAGAAGGCGTCGGCCGGCGCGCGGTTCGTGCAGCTCCAGATCTCGTTCGAGCCCGAGCGGCTCGACGCGTTCATGGCCGAGGCGGTGCGGACCGGGCTCACGGAGCGGGTCGCGATCATTCCGTCGATCACGATCCTGCGCTCGGCGTCCGCCTTCCGGTTCATCGACAGGAAGGTGCCGGGCATCCGCGTGCCGGCGGCGGTGATCGAACGCATCGAGGCTGCGGGCGACCCGCTGGCGGCCTGCCTCGACCTGGCCCACGAGCAGGCGGCCCACGCCATGTCGCTGGCGGGCGTCCGGGGCCTCCACTTCATCAGCTTCAGGAAGGACGCCGGCATCGCCAAGACGTGCCGTCGCCTTGGCATTCCGACGTACGCCGAAAGGGTTGAGCATGGATACGGTTCTCCAGTCGCGGTCTAGGACGGTCATCATCGGGGCGGGGAGGCCGTTCTGCGTGATCGGCGAGCGCATCAACCCGACCGGGCGCAAGGCCTTCCAGGCGCAGCTCCAGGCGGGTGACCTGGTGCAGCTCGACGACGACGTCGCCGAGCAGGTCGCCGGCGGCGCCGACATGCTCGACGTGAACGTCGGCGACCCGCTGGCCGACGAGATCGCGCTCATGCGGGCCGCGGTGACGCGCGTCCAGGAGCTGACCGACCTGCCGCTCGTGATCGACTCGTCGGTCATCGAGGCCCTCGAGGCCGGGCTCGAGGCCTACGAGGGCAAGGCGCTCGTCAACTCGGTCACGGGCGAGGACGAGCGGCTGGAGGCGATTCTGCCGATCGTCGCCCGCCACGGCGCGGCGGTGATCGGCCTCGCGAACGACGATGAGATCCCGATGGAGCCGGAGCGGAGGCTCGAGGTGGCGCGCAAGATCGTCTCGGTCGCGGGCGATCACGGCATCCCGCCCGAGGACGTCGTGATCGACCCGCTCGCGATGCCGGTCGGCGCCGAGCCCCGCGCGGTGACGCTCTTCATCGAGACGGTGCGCCTGCTGCGCGAGAACCTGGGCGTGAACACCACCTGCGGCGCCTCGAACACCTCCTTCGGCCTGCCCGGGCGGCACGTGCTGAACGCGGGCTTCCTTGCGATCGCGTCGAGTCACGGGCTCACGAGCGCGATCATGGACGCCCGCTCGCAGGTCTGCGTCGAGGGTGCGCGGGCAGCCGACTTCCTCCTCGGCCGCGACGAGTGGGGCACGCGCTGGATCGCGTCGCACCGCGCCAAGCAGGCGGCCGCACAGGCGTGACCGACGCCGCCGTCGAATCGGGGACGGGCCGCGTCCGCCTGAGCTTCCGCCCGGAGGGCGGCGAGGTGCGCGTGCCCGCGGGGACGACGGTGTTCGACGCAGCGTCGTGGAACGGGATTGCGATCGACTCGACCTGCGGCGGGCACGGCACGTGCCGCAAGTGCAAGGTGCGGGTCGCCTCCGGAGCGGTGCCGATCGACACCGTCGACCCGCGCGCCTTCAGCCCCGACGAGCTCCGCGACGGCTGGCGGCTGGCGTGCCGGGCGGCGGCGTCGGAGGACCTCGAGATCGACGTCCCGCCGCTCCAGACGCGGCCCAAGGCGGCGCTCGTCGGCGTCGGCCGCCACGTCATCCTGCGGCCGTCGGTGCAGAAGCGCCACATCGTGATGGATGAGCCGAGCCTCGAGGATCAGGCCTCGGACCTCGAGCGGATCGAGCGGGCCGTCGACGACATCGCGCTCACGTTCCACCCGGCCGCCGTCCGCACCCTCGGCCGGACGCTTCGGCAGTCGGACTTCGACGTGACGGTCGTGGTCTGCGACGAGCTCGTGATCGACGTCGAGCCGGGCGACACCACCGACCGCCGCTACGCCATCGCGTTCGACCTCGGCACGACCACGGTTGTCGCCACCCTGCTCGACCTGAACACCGGCCAGCCGCTGGCGGTGCGCTCGGTGCTGAACCGCCAGCAGCCGTTCGGCGCCGACGTCATCTCGCGCGTCTCGGCCACGATGCTCGATCCCGACGCCCTGGAGACGCTCCAGGCCCGCGCCGCCGAGACCCTGAACCTGCTCGCGGGCGAGGTGTGCGAGGAGGCCGGCGTGGATCCGGCGGGCGTCTACGAGATGGTGATCTGCGGCAACATGACCATGACCCAGATCGCGCTCGGGATCGACCCGGAGCCGCTGGCGGTCGCACCGTTCATCGTCGCCGCGCGCCGGCTCCCGCCCGTGACGGCGGCCGACTTCGGCGTCCACCTTCACCCCCGCGCCCCGGCGTTCGTCTTCCCCGCTCTCGGCGCCTACGTCGGCGGCGACATCGTCGCCGGCATGCTCGCGACCGGCCTCACCCGCGACCGCCGCCTGCGCCTCTTCATCGACGTCGGCACGAACTCCGAGATCGCGCTCGGCTCGAACGAGCGTGTGGTGTCGACGGCGGCGCCCGCCGGCCCTGCATTCGAGGCGGCCCAGATCCGCTGCGGGATGCGGGCCGCCGAGGGCGCGATCGAGGGCGTGAAGATCGCCGGAGACGACGTCGCGCTCGAGGTGATCGGTGACGCTGCCCCGGTCGGGATGTGCGGCTCGGGCCTGGTCGACGCCGTGGCCCAGCTCGTCTCGGCCGGCCTCCTCGACCACTCCGGCCGCTTCGTCCCCGACGAGCAGGCCGCGGAGGCGCATCCGGTGCTGGCGAAGCGGCTGGTCAAGGTCGGCGAGGAGCGCGTGTTCGTGCTCGCGTGGCGCGGCGACGACCCGGCCAACGCCGTCTATCTCTCCCAGCGCGACGTGCGCGAGCTCCAGTTCGCCAAGGCGTCCATCGCGACGGGCTGGCACATTCTCCTGACCGAGCTGGGCGTGACCGAGTCCGACATCACGCAGGTGCTCCTGGCGGGAAGCTTCGGCTCCTACCTGTCGCCGGCCAGCGCGGTCCGGATCGGGCTCGTGCCGCGGCTGCCGCTGCCGCGGATCGTCTCGGCCGGGAACGTCGCCGGCGAGGGGGCCAAGATGGCCGCGCTCTCGCTGCGCGAGCGGGCCGCCGCCGACGCGATCCTCGACGAGGTCGAGTACGTCGAGCTCTCCGGCCGGGCCGACTTCAACGACATGTTCGTCGACCAGCTGGCGTTCCCGGGATGAAGCGGGTCGGCGTCATCGCCTGCGGCGCGCTCGCCCTCCACGTGAAGGCGATCGCCCGCCGGCGCGGCTGGCCGGTCGACGTCCACCCGCTCCCGCCCGAGCTCCACAACCGGCCCGAGCGGATCGCCCCGGCGGTGGCCCAGCTGGCCGACGAGCTGGACGGCGAGTACGACCGGGTCGTCGTCGCCTACGCCGACTGCGGGAGCCGCGGCGCAGTCGACGAGGTCGGCCTCCCGCGCCTGCGCGGCGACCACTGCTACGACATCTTCGCCGAGGCCGAGGTGCGCCGGACGATGGACGAGGAGCCGGGCACGTACTTTCTGACCGACTTCCTGGCGCGCACGTTCGACCACACCGTGTGGCGCTCGCTCGGGCTCGACCGCCATCCCGACCTGCGCGACGAGTACTTCCGGAACTACCGCCGCGTCGTCTACCTGGCGCAGCGACCGACGCCGGAGCTGCGCGCCGCGGCCGCCGG
>DATAEI010000237.1:0-3018 GCA_036258075.1 Gaiellales bacterium | reverse complement strand
CCCTACTCGACGTTCTCGGGCCGGGGCCTCTCGGGCCGCGGCTACGAGCTCGGCCCCGAGTCGATCGGCGAGTACACCGCGGTGAAGACGATCAAGACGGCGGTGGGCGTGTGAGCGACGAGCGGCTCTCACGGCTCGATCGGGCCCACGTCGTCCATCCCCACCAGGTGGTCGGGCAGGCGCCGGAGCCGCTTGTGATCGCGTCCGGGAAGGGCGCCGTCATCACCGACGTCGACGGCAACGAGTACCTCGACGGCACCTGCGGCCTGTGGCAGTGCCTGGTCGGCCACGGCCGCGAGGAGCTGGCCGAGGTGGCGGCCGGGCAGATGCGCACGCTCGAGTTCTACGCCTCGTTCTGGGACTACTCCAACCGGCCCGCCATCGAGCTCGCCGAGCGGCTGGCGCAGATCTCGCCGCCGGGGCTGGATCACGTCTTCTTCACGAACGGCGGATCGGAGGGCACCGAGACCGCGATCAAGCTCGCCCGGCTGGCGTGGTCGAGCGCCGGGAGGCCCGACCGGAACGTGATCCTCTCGCGCAAGATGGCCTACCACGGCGTCGGCTACGGCTCGCTCTCGGCGACCGGGATCCCGCCGCTCAAGGAGGGCTTCGGCCCGCTGGCCGACGGCTTCGTCCATCTGACCGCGCCCTATCCGCTGCGCGTTCCCGACTGCACGAACACGTGCATCGCCGAGCTCGAGGAGACGATCGAGCGGCTGGGAGCGGATCGCATCGCGGCGATGATCGGCGAGCCGGTGCTCGGCGTCGCGGGGATGATCCCGCCGCCCGACGACTACTGGCCGCGGGTCGCGGAGGTGCTCGGCCGGCACGGCATCCTCCTCATCCTCGACGAGATCGTCACCGCCTACGGCCGCACCGGGAGCTGGTTTGCGGCGCAGCGCTGGGGCGGGATCCCGGCCGACCTGATCGTCACCGCCAAGGGGCTCACGAGCGGCTACCTGCCGATGGGCGCCGTGCTGATCGGCGACCGCGTGATGGAGCTCCTCGACGGCACCCGCTTCTCGCACGGCTTCACGTACAACGGCCACCCGACCTGCGCCGCGGTGGCGCTCCGCAACCTCGAGATCATCGAGCGCGAGGGCCTCCTGGCGCGGGCCGTCGAGATGGGCGACCGGCTGCTGGCCGCGCTCCGCGAGGCCGAGGGCCTCCCGGCCGTGGCCGAGGTGCGCGGCGTCGGCCTCATGGCCGGGGTCGAGCTCGAGGATCCGGCCGACGGCGCCGAGCTCGCCGCCCGCATCCGCTCGCGGGGCGCGATCGTCCGCGCGACCGGCCAGAAGCTCGTGCTCTCGCCGCCGCTCGTGATCGAGCCCGAGCAGGTCGACCGCCTGGCCGAGATCATCGTCTCGGAGCTCGCGGCGACGACGGTGCCCGCGTGAGTGCGCGAACGACGGCCGACCCCGCCCCGCCGATCAACCAGTCGGTCGAGCGGGCGGCCGCCATGCTCTCGTACTTCACGGTCGACGAGCCGGAGCTGACGCTGGCGCAGCTCACCTCGCGGCTCGGCACCAGCCGGGCGACGACCCACCGCTACGCGATGGCGCTGCGCCGGGTCGGGCTCCTGCGCTACGACCGCGGCCGGGCCGTGTACACGCTCGGCCCGCGCATCGTGGAGCTCGCGACCTCGGCGCTCGCGGGCCTTCGCATCATCAAGGTGGCGGGCCCCTACATGGAGCGGCTGGTCGACGACGTGAACGAGACGGTCGTCCTCTCGATCTGGGACGGCGAGGCGCCGGTCGTCGTGCGGGTCGACGACAACACCGACCGGCTGGTGCGCATCAACGTCCGCACCGGCTCGCGGCTTCCGGCCGAGACCTCGGCCCAGGGCAAGATCTTCGCGGCGTTCGGCGGCGGCGACGGCGACGGCGGCGAGGAGGGCGCCGCGATCCGCCGGGCCGGGATGGCCTCGAACGCCATGGTGGTCGAGGGCATCTGCGCGATCGCCGTCCCCGTCTTCCAGGGCGAGGAGCTGGTCGCCGCCATGGCCATCGTCGGCACCACCGCATCCGTCCAGACCGACCCGGGCGCCGCCATGTGCCGCCACCTGCGCGACACCGCCGCGGCCCTCTCCACCGAGCTCGGGTTCGTCCCCACCCCCCCGACCGAAGGGAGCGATCGATGAGCGACGCTCAGACCACCACCTGGCCACCCGCGGTGACCTGGGACGACATCCCCGGCGAGACGGCCCGCGGCGGCGTCCACCGGCGTGGGTTCGGCACCGACAAGGTGCTGCTCGTGATGCACGATCTGGCGCCCGACATGGATCTCTCGCCGCACAGCCACGAGTTCGACCAGATCGCCGTCATCGTCGAGGGCGAGGCGATCTACCACGTCGGCGACCGCGACAACCGCGTCGGCCCCGGCTCGGTGCTCCTGATCCCGGCCGGCGTCGAGCACTACATCGAGCCGACGGGCGGGACGCCGGTCAAGAACCTCGACGTGTTCGCGCCCTGCCGCGAGGACTACAAGCATCTGATCGAGTGGATGCAGCCGCCGGCATAGCGCCGCTCTCGCTCGCCGCGGCCGGGGAGGCCGGCGAGGCGGCCGTCGGCGGCAAGGCGATGGGGCTGGCCCGGCTGGTGGCGCTCGAGCTGCCCGTGCCCGATGCGGTCGTGCTGCCGGTCGGGTGGTCGGGCGACGGCGACGAGCTGGCGGCCGCCGTCACGGGGCTGCGCCCGCCGTACGCCGTCCGGAGCTCGGCGGTCGGCGAGGACTCCTCGGGCCGCTCGGCGGCCGGCCAGTTCGAGACGGTGTCGGGCGTGCGGCCCGACGGCCTCGCCGACGCGGTCGCGCGGTGCCTCGCGTCGGCCGGGTCGGCCCGGGCCGAGGCCTACGTCGGCGAGCGGGCGGCGATGGCGGTGGTGATCCAGCACCAGGTCGCGGCGGGCCGCTCGGGCGTGGCCTTCTCCGTCGACCCGGTCACCGGCCGCCGCGACGAGGTGCTGGTCGAGGCCGTCTTCGGCCACGGCGAGGGCATCGTCGGCGGACTCGTGAGCCCCG
>DATAEI010000236.1:0-10001 GCA_036258075.1 Gaiellales bacterium | reverse complement strand
GGCTAGACGCCGATCGGGTGCCAGACGGTCTTCATCTCGACCAGCGGCTCGATCTCCCAGAGGCTCTCGCCGTCCGGCATCCCGCGCACGATGCGCTTCACGTTGCCGGCGGCGAGCCGCTCCAGCTCGGCGACGTCGCCGGTCGCGCCCGTCAGGTCGATCGCGTTCACGTCGGCGTGCCCGGCCAGGATCGGCGCCAGCTCGGCCTTCCGGCCCGTGAGGATGTTGAGCGCGCCGGCCGGCATGTCCGACGTCGCGACCGCCTCCGCCAGCTCGATGGCCGCCAGCGGGCTCGACTCCGAGGCGACCGCCACCACGGCGTTCCCGCTCACGAGCGCCGGGAGGATGCGCGAGACGAGACCCTCGAGCGGGGGCTCGTCCGGCGCCAGCGTCGCGACGACCCCCGTCGGCTCCGGCACGGTGAAGTTGAAGTACGGCCCGGCGACGGCGTTCGCGCCGCCCAGCGCCTGGGCCAGCTTGTCGGCCCAGCCGGCGTACCAGACGACCCGGTCGATCGAGCGGTCGACGTCGTCGCGGCCGCCGGCGAGTGCCGCAAGGTCGGCCGCCCGGGCCTCCATCATCTCGGCGAGCCGGTACAGCACCTGCCCGCGGTTGTAGGCCGTCATGCCCGCCCAGCGCGGGAACGCTCCGCGGGCGGCGCGCACCGCGTCACGAGCGTCCTTGCGCGACGCCAGGGCCACGTTCTGGCCGTCGGCCACGAACGTGCGCCCGGACTCCGAGCGCGGGAAGGCGCCGCCGATGAAGAGCTTGTAGGTCTTCTTGACCGGGAGCCGGCTCACCCGTCGAACCTCAAATAGGCCTCGAGGCCGTGGCGGCCGCCCTCGCGGCCGAAGCCCGACTCCTTGTAGCCGCCGAACGGCGAGGCGGGGTCGAACCGGTTGAACGTGTTGGCCCAGACGACGCCGGCCCGCAGCCGCTCGGCCATCCACAGGATCCGCGAGCCCTTCTCCGTCCACACTCCGGCCGAGAGGCCGTAGGCGGTGTTGTTGGCCTTCTCGAGCGCCTCGGCAGGGGTGCGGAACGTCATCACCGAGAGCACCGGGCCGAAGATCTCCTCCTGCGCGATCCGGAAGCTCTGGGCGACGTTCGTGAACACCGTCGGCGGGAACCAGAAGCCGCGCTCGGGCAGGTCGCAGGCCGGCTGGTAGAGCTCCGCGCCCTCCGCCTCGCCGCTCGCCACGAGCTCGGTGATCCGGTCGAGCTGCGCGCGCGAGTTGATGGCGCCGATGTCGGTGTTCTTGTCGAGCGGGTCGCCGAGCCGGAGCGTCGCCAGCCGGCGTCGCAGCTTGCCGAGCAGCGGCTCTGCGATCGACTCCTGCACGAGGAGGCGCGAACCGGCGCAGCACACGTGTCCCTGGTTGAAGTAGATGCCGTTCACGATGCCCTCGACCGCCTGGTCGAGCGCACAGTCGTCGAACACGATGTTGGCGGCCTTCCCGCCCAGCTCCAGGGTGTGCGGCACGCCGCGCCCGGCGAGCTCGCGCTGGATCGCCTTGCCCACCTCGGTCGAGCCGGTGAACGCGACCTTGTCGATGCCCGTGTGGCGCACGAGCTCCGCGCCCGTCGAACCGTCGCCGGTGATGATGTTGACGGCCCCGGCCGGCAGCTCGGCCTGGCGGCACACGTCGGCGAAGAGGAGAGCCGTGAGCGGCGTGGTCTCGGCCGGCTTCAGGACGACCGAGTTCCCACACGCCAGGGCGGGCGCGACCTTCCACGCCAGCATGAGGAGCGGAAAATTCCACGGGATGATCTGCGCCGCGACCCCGAGCGGCTGCGGGCGCCGGTTCGGGAAGGCGTACTCCAGCTTGTCGGCCCAGCCCGCGTGATAGAAGAAGTGCGCGGCGGCCAGGGGGAGGTCGACGTCGCGCGACTCCTTGATCGGCTTTCCGCCGTCGAGCGACTCGGCCACGGCCAGCTCGCGGCTTCGCTCCTGGATGATGCGCGCGATGCGGAAGAGGTACTTGGCCCGCTCGGACGGTCGCAGCGCCGACCACGTCTCGAACCCGGCGCGGGCGGCGCCGACCGCCAGGTCGACGTCCTCGGCGCCGGCCTGCGCCACCTCGGCCAGCGGCTCCTCGTCCGCCGGCGAGATCGACGTGAACCACTCGCCGGCGCGGGGATCGACCATCTCGCCGCCGACGAAGAGGCCGTAGCGCTCCTCGAACGACACGATGGCGCGCGACTCGGGCGCGGGCGCGTAGGTCCACTCGAGGCCCGACTCGCCGGTGCGTGGCTCGATGTCGGTCACTAGTCGACGGTGAAGCGGTCGGGGGACTCGTACACGCCGGTCTTCTGCGTCCGGATCTGCATGAGGACGTCGTTCAGGAGCGACGAGGCGCCGAACCGGAACCGCTGCGGCGAGAGCCAGTCGCGCCCCAGCGTCTCGTGGAGCACGCACAGGTACTGGATGGCCTGCTTCGAGTGGCGGATGCCGCCGGCCGGCTTCATGCCGACCACCCGGCCCGTCTCGACGTGCACGTCGCGGATCGCCTCGAGCATGCAGAGCGTGACCGGGAGCGTCGCCGCCGGGCTGATCTTGCCGGTCGAGGTCTTGATGAAGTCGGCCCCGGCCGCCATCGCCAGCAGCGACGCCCGCCGCACGGCGTCGTAGGTGCCGAGCTCACCCGTCTCGAGGATCACCTTGAGATGGGCCGGCCCGCAGGCCTCGCGCACCTTCACGATCTGGTCGAACACCTCGGCGTGCCGACCCGAGAGGAACGCCCCGCGGTCGATCACCATGTCGACCTCGTCGGCGCCGAGCTCGACGGCCGCGCGGGCCTCGGAGACCTTGAGCGCGATCGGCGACTGGCCCGACGGAAAGGCGGTCGCGACGGAGGCCACGTGCACGCCCGAGCCGTCCAGCCGCCGCCGCGCCTCGCCGGCCAGCGTCGGGTAGACGCACACCGCGGCGACCGGCGGGACGCTCGTGTCGACCGGGTCGGGCCGCACGGCCTTGGCGCAGAGGGCCGCGACCTTGCCGGGCGTGTCGGCGCCCTCGAGGGTCGTGAGGTCGATCATGCGCACGACCAGGTCGAGCGCCTCGAGCTTCGATCCCTTCTTGATCGAGCGCTTCGCGAGGTCGGCCGCGCGCGCCTCCAGCGCCACCGCATCCACCGCGCCGATCCGGGTGAGGCGCGGCTCGAACGGCTCGAACGGCTCCACCCGCCGGGCCGGCGTCGTTGCCTGCTCCATGGCCCGGATGGTAGATGGTCGACCCCGCTACCGCCCGGGAGCGCCTCGTCTGGCCCGCGCGTGCAGGAAGGCGGCGATCCCGCCCAGGATGAGCACGATCCCGATGGCAAGCCACGGCCGCGGATCCAGGTACTCGTCACATCCGCTCGCGGTGGCCGTGCGCCAGCACACGGTTCCCGGCCCCTTCCGCTGGAGGTAGGCGACGACCAGGAACGGAACGCCGGCGCCGCACACGGCGCCCAGGCTCGCGCGTGGTGCGGCCGCGCGGCCGAACCGAAGGGCGGCGAGCGCCCCGACGGCGGCGACGGGCAGGAAGAACGGCCCGATGAAGCTGACAAAGCTCATCGCCAGGCAGCCGCCGACGACCGCCCATACCCAGAACCAGCCACATTCGCCGAGGTGTCGCCCTCGCGCCGATCTGACCACGTTCACGCCGAACCTCCGGGACAAGTGTAAATGCCGGTGGGCGCGGCGGCGACGTGCCAAAGCGACCGGAAGCCCGGCGCTGCTGCGGCGGTGGTTGTAGGATCCGCTCCGTTTTCTGACCACCCCATCATCGGGAGGCAATGTGAAGCGCCCACGTATCCTCGGGCTCGGTGCGCTCGCCACGGTCGCGGTCGTCGCGCTGCTCGCAGGGGCCTGCGGCGGCGGTAGCTCGGGGTCGTCGACACCTGCGGCCGGCTCCGGCGGCAGCGGCAAGGTGTTCAAGATCGGGCTCGTCACCGACATCGGCGGCCTCGACGACAAGAGCTTCAACCACCTTGCCTTCGTCGGGATCCAGCGCGCGAAGTCGCAGCTCGGCATCGACTTCAAGGTGCTCGAGTCCCACCAGGAGTCGGAGTACGTCCCCAACCTGCAGACGCTCGCCGCGCAGCACTACGACCTCGTCATCGCCGTCGGGTTCCTGATGGACGGCGCGATCAAGAAGGTCGCAAAGGCCTTCCCAGACGTGAACTTCGCCATCATCGACGACGCTCCCGACCCCGCCCTGCCGAACGTGCAGGGCCTGCTCTTCAAGGAGCAGGAGTCGGGCTACCTGGCCGGGTACCTGGCGGCGCTCGAGTCGAAGACCGGCACCGTCTCGACCGTCGGCGGCCAGAAGATCCCGCCGGTCGACCACTACATCGCAGGCTTCCAGGCCGGGGCCAAGGCCGCGAACCCGAACGTGAAGACCCTGAACGACTACTCGAACTCCTTCACCGACACGGCGAAGTGCAAGCAGCTCGCGCTGAACCAGATCTCGCAGGGGTCAGACGTGGTCTTCCAGGTCGCAGGCGGCTGCGGCCTTGGCGCGCTCAGCGCCGCCAAGGAGAAGGGCGTCTGGGGTATCGGCGTGGACGCCGACCAGGCGTACCTCGGCGACTACATCCTGACCAGCGCCATCAAGAAGGTCGACGTGGCGGTGTTCGACACGATCAAGCAGGTCGTCGACGGCACGTTCCAGGGCGGCGGCATCACGACGTTCGACGCCACCAAGGGCGCGACCGGGCTCGGCGCGATCAACTCGTCCGTCCCGCAGAGCGACGTCCAGAAGGTCGACGCTCAGCTGGCGCAGCTGAAGTCGGGCTCGATCACCCCGCCGGACACCGTTCCGTGATCGCATCGCCGGAGGGGCGGGGCCGTCCCGCCCCTCCGGCACCGTGATTCATCCATGCCCGACGCACCCCTGCTCGAGCTCCGCGGCATCACCAAGCGCTTCGGCGACCTGGTGGCGAACGACAGCATCGACCTGGACGTCGGGCACGGCGAGGTCCACGCCCTCCTGGGCGAGAACGGCGCCGGCAAGTCGACGCTGATGAACGTCCTCTACGGGCTGACGTCGCCCGACGCCGGCGAGATCCGGTTCGACGGCACCCCGCTTCGCCTGCGCTCGCCGCGCGACGCCATCGACGCCGGCATCGGGATGGTGCACCAGCACTTCATGCTGATCCCGGTGATGACGGTGACCGAGAACATCGTGCTCGCCGCCGAGCCGCACCAGGGGCCGCTGCTCGACTACAAGAAGGCACAGGAGAACGTGCGCGAGCTGTCGGAGCGCTACGGGCTGGCCGTGCGGCCGGAGGCGCGGGTCGAGTCGATCGGCGTCGCCCAGCAACAGCGCGTCGAGATCCTGAAGGCCCTCTACCGAAGCGCCCGGCTCCTCATCCTCGACGAGCCGACTGCCGTCCTGACGCCGCAGGAGACGCACGAGCTCTTCGAGGTCATCCGGTCGCTCAAGGAGCAGGGAACCTCCATCATCTTCATCACCCACAAGCTGGGCGAGGTGCTCGAGGTGTCCGACCGGATCACGGTGCTCCGGCGCGGGAAGGCCGTGTCCACCGTCACCACCGCGGGCAGCTCCGAGCGGGAGCTCGCCGAGCTGATGGTCGGCCGGCCGGTGCTGCTGCGGGTCGAGAAGGGCGCCGCCCAGCCGGGTGAGACGCTGCTCTCCGTCCGCGACCTGGTGGTTCACGACAGCCGCGGGCTCGAGGCGGTCCGCGGTGTGACCTTCGACGTCCGCGCCGGCGAGATCGTCGGCATCGCCGGCGTCGACGGAAACGGCCAGAGCGAGCTCGTGGAGGCGATCACCGGCCTCGTGAAGCCGACGTCCGGCAGCATCGTCGCAGAGGGCCACGAGCTCGCCGGGCGCGGCGTGCATGCCAGCTTCGAGGCGGGCGTCGGCCACATCCCCGAGGACCGCCATCTGCGTGGGCTCGTGCTCGACTTCACGCTCGCCGAGAACCTGGGCCTGCGCGACGTCCGCCACGCGCCGGCCTCGCGCTGGGGGTTCCTGCGTCCACGCGCCATCGCCGAGCGGGCCCGGCGGCTGATCGCCGAGTACGACGTGCGCGGCGGCGGTCCCGGCACGCGGGCGGGATCGCTCTCGGGCGGGAACCAGCAGAAGGTTGTCGTGGCCCGCGAGATGTCGGGGACGCGGCGGGTGCTCATCGCGGCCCAGCCGACCCGCGGCCTTGACGTCGGCGCGATCGAATTCGTCCACCAGCGGCTCGTGGCCGTGCGCGAGCTCGGAGTCGCAATTCTGCTCGTGAGCCTGGAGCTCGAGGAGATCCTCTCGCTCTCCGACCGCATCCTGGTCATGTACGAGGGCAGGATCGTGGCCGAGCACACGCCGGACGTGAGCGAATCGGTCCTCGGCGTCGAGATGATGGGCGGCCGGAGCGCCAGCACGGTATGAGCGACCGCCTCAAGGCCTGGCTCCGCGCCAAAGCACCGGCCGTCCTGCTGCCGGTCGGCACCACGGTCCTCGCATTCGCGATCGGCGGCCTGGTGGTCGCGCTCACCGGGCACAACCCGGTCGACGCCTACAAGGCGATCTTCGACGGTACCGGCCTGAATTACCTCCTGCCGTGGACGCCGGCGGACGAGAGAGACTTCGCGGCGCTCAACCTGCAGCAGACCCTGATCCTGATGACGCCGCTCATGCTGACGGCGCTCGCGGTGGCGCTGCCCTTCAAGTGCGGGATGTTCAACATCGGCGGCCAGGGCCAGTACGTGGTCGGGATCGTCGCCTCGATCATCGTCGGCACGCACTTCGCGGGCCTCGCGAAGCCCGTGCACCTCACGCTCGCCATCGCGGCCGCGGCGCTCGCGGGGGCGGTCTGGGGCGGGATCGCCGGAGTCATGAAGGCCACGGTGGGCGCGCACGAGGTCATCTCGACCATCATGCTGAACTGGATCGCGATCTATGGCGCGCAGTACCTGTTCGAGCTGAACGGGCCGCTTCAGGGGCCGCTCCGCGACGTGCCGCAGTCGGGTGAGGTGACGGACTCGGCGAAGCTGCCGGCCATCTGGGGCGTCCTCCAGCCGCTCCACGCCGGCATCTTCCTGGCCCTCGCGGCGCTCGTCGTCTACCACATCCTCATCAACCGGACGGTGTTCGGCTACGAGGTGCGAGCGGTCGGCCACAACCCGGAAGCCGCGCGCTACGGCGGGATCCCCGTCGCGCGAAGCTACGTCGCCACGCTCGCGATCGGCGGCGCGTTCGGCGGCCTGGCCGGCGCCTGCGACGTGCTCGGCTGGGAGTTTCACATCGTCACGAACGACATCCAGGTGAGCCAGATCGGGTTCATCGGGATCGCGGTGGCGCTGCTCGGACGGAACAACGCGGTCGGGATCGCATTCGCGGCGCTGCTCTTCGCCGGGCTTCAGGTGGGCACGTCGCCGCGCGCGCTCGATCCGACGATCTTCCCGCCCCAGCTCGCCGGCAACCTGGCCATCATCATCCAGGGCCTCATCATCCTCTTCGTCGGGGCCCAGCTCCTGCTCGTCTACGCATGGCGCGCCCGCCGCCGGCGCGGCGCCGAGCCGCCGCCTGTGACGGTCGTGGAGCCGACGGGCGCATGACGGCCCTCGACCGCCTCCCGCGCGGCACCCGCGGCGTCGCGATCCTCGGCATGGTGGTGGGCCTGGTCGGCCTGGCGCTGGCGCTGCCTCCGCTCCAGGTCGAGGCCGCCGCCGTCCCGGTCGTGCTCGGCCTGGCCGCGCTGGCCTGCGCCGTCTGGGTGCTCTCGCGCAACGAGCGCAAGCTCGGCCTGTGGACGGCGTTCGTCGCCGTCGTCGCAACGGCCTTCGCCGTGTGGGTGCAGGGGAAGAGCGACACGTCCACCGCCCAGGTCGTGAACGCCGGGCTGTTCGCGGCCACGCTCGTCTACGCCACCCCGCTCGTCTACGGCGCGCTCGGCGGGATCTTCTCGGAGCGCTCCGGGGTCGTGAACATCGGGCTCGAGGGCATGATGCTGACCGGCGCGTTCTTCGGCATCTGGGGCACCGCCTGGAGCGGCTACTGGGTGGTCGGGCTGGTCGTCGCGATGATCGCCGGCGCCGTCGTGGCCGCCGTGCACGCCGTCTTCTCGATCCATCTGCGGTCCGACCAGATCGTGACCGGCACGGCCATCAACTTCCTCGCCCTGGGGATCACCGGCTACGCGTTCATCGACATCTACGGATCGAACGGGACCCCGGCCTCGATCGACTCCGTGCCCACGGTGCACCTGCCCGGGATCCGCTCGATCCCCGGCATCGGCGGCGTCTTCGGGTCGCTCAACCTCATGATCTGGCTCGTGTTCGCGCTGCTCATCCTGACGGAGGTCATCCTCTTTCGAACGCCGATCGGCCTCAGGATCCGCTCGGTGGGCGAGCACCCGCGCGCGGCCGACACCGTCGGGATCCCGGTCTACCGCGTGCGCTACGCCTGCGTGATCCTGTCCGGCGTCCTGGCGGCGCTGGGGGGCGCCTACCTCTCGGTCGGCTTCGTGGGCTCGTTCGGCCAGAACATGACCGCTGGCCGCGGCTTCATCGCGCTCGCGGCCATGATCTTCGGCAAGTGGCGGCCGTACGGGGCGTTCGGCGCGTGCCTGCTCTTCGGATTCGCGAGCGCGCTGGCCGACCGGCTCCAGTCGGTCGCAGGCGTCTCCGTGAACCTGCTGTCGACGCTGCCGTACGTGCTCACGCTGATCGCGCTCGTCGGCCTCGTCGGCCGCTCCCGCCCGCCCGCCGCCGACGGGCTGCCCTACGAAAAGGGTTGAGCAGCCGCCCGTGGCCGCGCGCATCGTCGACCTGATCGCGCGCAAGCGCGACGGCCGCGAGCTCACTGCCGGCGAGATCCGGGCCGTGATCGACCCGGATGTCCCCGACTACCAGCTCGCCGCGTTCCTGATGGCGGTCGTGCTGCGCGGGCTCACCGACCGCGAGACCGCCGACCTGCTCGCGGCGATGGTCGACTCCGGCGAGCGGATCGACCTCTCGCCGGTCGGCCGCCCCGTCGCCGACAAGCACTCGACCGGCGGCGTGGGCGACAAGACGACCCTCGTCGTGGCGCCGCTCGTGGCGGCCGCCGGCACTCCCGTGGCGAAGCTCTCGGGGCGGGGCCTCGGACACACGGGCGGCACGCTCGACAAGCTCGAGTCCATCCCCGGCTTCCGGGTCGACCTCTCGATTCCCGAGCTGGTGGCCCAGGTGGCCGAGCACGGAATCGCGGTCGCCGCCCAGTCCGCCGACATCGTCCCGGCCGACAAGCGCCTCTACGCGCTGCGCGACGTGACGGCCACCGTGCAATCGATCCCCCTGATCGCCACCAGCATCATGGCCAAGAAGATCGCCGCGGGCGCCTCGCGGCTCGTGCTCGACGTGAAGGTCGGCGAGGGGGCGTTCATGGGGGACGTCGAGTCGGCGCGCGAGCTGTCGCAGGCGATGATGCGGCTCGGCGAGGCCGCCGGCCTTCCGACCACCTGCATGCTCTCGTCGATGGAGGAGCCGCTGGGCTGCGCCGTGGGGAACGCGCTCGAGGTGGCCGAGGCCGTGGAGACGCTCCAGGGCCGCGGCCCGGCCGACTTCACGGAGCTCTGCCTGGTCGCGGCCGGGCTGATGCTGGGCGACCGGGCGCCGGCCGAGGACGCGCTCCGATCGGGGCGGGCGCTCACCGCCTACCGCGAGTGGATCACGGCCCAGGGCGGGGACCCCGACTCAGAGCTGCCGAGGGCGCCCGTCGTCACCGAGGTGCGCGCCGACCGCTCGGGCGTCGTCGAGCGCTGCCACTCGCGCGGGATCGCCGACGCCGCGATGCGCCTCGGCGCCGGCCGGGCCCGCAAGGAGGACGCCGTCGACCACGCCGTGGGCATCGTCGTCCACCAAAAGCGCGGCGCGCGGGTGTCGGCGGGCGACGTGCTCGCCACCGTGCACTCGCGCGGCCCGGCCGACGTCGACGCCGTCCGGGCGAGCTTCGCCGTCTCCGACGGGCCGGTCGAGCCGGAGCCGGTCGTGCTCGAGATCCTGAGCGCGTGACGCGGAGG
>DATAEI010000235.1:0-8389 GCA_036258075.1 Gaiellales bacterium | reverse complement strand
GCCATCCAGGCCGGCGTGCTGAAGGGCGAGGTGAAGGACGTCCTGCTGCTCGACGTGACCCCGCTGTCGCTGGGCATCGAGACCAAGGGCGGCGTCTTCACGAAGCTCATCGAGCGCAACACCACGATCCCGACGCGGAAGTCCGAGATCTTCTCGACCGCCGAGGACGGCCAGCCGTCCGTCGAGATCCACGTCCTCCAGGGCGAGCGCGAGATGGCCGCCTACAACAAGACGCTGGGCAAGTTCCAGCTCGTCGGCATCGCGCCGGCGCCCCGCGGCGTGCCCCAGGTCGAGGTCACCTTCGACATCGACGCGAACGGGATCATGCACGTCTCCGCCAAGGACATGGGCACCGGCAACGAGCAGAAGATCCAGATCCAGGGCGGCTCGGGCCTGTCCGACACCGAGGTCGACCAGATGGTCCGCGACGCCGAGTCGCACGCAGAGGACGACCGCAAGGCGCGCGAGCTGGCCGAGGCGCGAAACAGCGCGGAGCAGGTGGCGTACTCGACCGAGAAGTCGCTGGCCGAGCACGAGTCCAAGCTCGACGACGCGACCAAGACCGACATCCGCTCGAAGATCGACGCGGTCAAGCAGGCCATCGACAGCGACGACGTGGGCGAGATCCGCTCCCGCCTCGAGGCGCTGCGCGAGGCGTCGTTCAAGCTGGGCGAGCTGGTCTACCAGCAGGCCCAGCAGACCGCGGCCTCCGGCGCTCCGAACGGCGCGGCGGACGGCGAATCCGAGTCGGCTGACGAGGAGATCGTCGACGCCGAGGTCGTGGACGAGGCGAGCGACCGCTCGTGAGCAACCCGAAGCAGCACGATCCCTCGGTTGCGCCGGAAGGCGCAGCCGAGGGGGATCGCTCGGCCGAGTTCGAGGCCGGCGAGCTCGAGGCCGAGCTCGTCGACGCGCGGCGGCGCGCGGAGGAGTACCTGAACGACCTCCGCCGCGTGGCCGCGGACTTCGACAACTACCGAAAGCGGGTTGCGCGGGAGTCCGAGGCGCAGGCCTCGCGGGCAACCGAGTCGCTGGTCGGCGAGCTCCTGCCCGTGCTCGACAACCTCGAGCGGGCGCTCGACGCCTCCGAGCATCACGAGGAGGCGAAGGTCGCAGAGGGCGTGCAGCTCGTGAAGCAGCAGCTCGCCGGCGCGCTCGCCCGCCGCGGCCTCGAGGAGATCCCGTGCGAGCCGGGCGACGAGTTCGACCCGCACGTCCAGGAGGCGCTCTCCCACCAGCCGTCCGAGCATCCCGAGGGGACGGTGGCCGCCGTCTGGCAGCGCGGCTACCGGCTCGGCGACCGGGTCGTGAGGGCCGCGCGGGTGGTCGTCTCCAGCGGCCCGCCCGCAGCGGACGAGGACGACTAGATGGACGATCCCCGGTTCCCGCGCGCCTGGACGCACGTCCACAGACCGCTAACCCGTGGAGATAGCGCTGCGGCTGCGAACCGTCGCATCGCGGCGTCCTCGGTCGGGTCAATATCTCGCGCCGATATTGACCCTCCCTGCGTCCTTGCGCTGCTCCGTTCTCGCCGCCCAGGACATCACGGCAACCGGGAATCGGCCATCTGATGCCGAGCCATTACGAGACCCTGGGCGTGCCCAAGGGCGCGAGCGCCGACGAGATCAAGAAGGCCTACCGCAAGCTGGCCCGGCAGTACCACCCCGACCGAAACCCCGGCGACACCGGGGCCGAGGAGCGCTTCAAGCAGATCGGCCAGGCCTACGAGGTGCTCTCCGACCCGGAGAAGCGAAAGCAGTACGACACGTTCGGCGAGACGTTCCGTCCCGGCCAGGGGCCGGGCCCCGGTGGCTTCCAGGGCTTCGACTTCTCCGGCGCGGGCACGAACTTCGACCTGGGCGACCTCTTCGGCGGCCTCTTCAACCGCGGCGGCGGCCGCGCGGCCGGGCGCGAGGCCCAGCGCGGCGCCGACGTCGAGGTGCAGGTGGGGATCTCGTTCCCCGACGCGCTGCGCGGCGCGACGGTGAAGGTGCCCGTCGAGAAGGCGAACGCGTGCACGACCTGCCGCGGCTCGGGTGCGGCTCCCGGCACCGCCCCGACCATCTGCCCGCTCTGCAAGGGGCGCGGGATCACGTCCGAGAGCCAGGGCTTCTTCGCCCTCTCCCAGCCGTGCAGCCGCTGCGGAGGCGCGGGCACCGTCATCGAGAGCCCGTGCCCGACCTGCCACGGCTCGGGCCGGCTGCGCTCGACCAAGACGTACCAGGTGCGGATCCCCGCGGGCGTCCGCGACGGCACGCGGATCAAGGTTCGCGGCAAGGGCGAGGCCGGGCCGCGCGGCGGCGAGCCCGGCGACCTCTACGTGGTCACGCGCGTCGCGGCGAGCCCGCTCTTCCAGCGCCGCGGCGACGACCTCGTGCTCGACGTGCCGGTGACCTTCTCGGAGGCCGCCCTCGGCGGCCAGGTCGAGCTGCCCACGCCCGACGGGGGCACCGTGCGGGTCAAGGTGCCCGCGGGGTCGACCGACGGCAAGACGCTGCGCGTGAAGGGCCGCGGTGCGCCGAAGCTGAACGGCGGCGGCACCGGCGACCTGCTCGCCCGGGTGCGGATCGCCGTGCCCGACCGGCTGTCCAAGCAGGAGCGCGAGGCGCTCGAGCGGCTCCAGGAGATCGAGCGTTCCGACCACGGCGACCCGCGCGAGAAGCTCTTCGAGGAGCGTGCCGGATGACGACCCTCGGCCCCGACACCCGCCCCCGGTACTCGATCTCGGTGGCGGCCGAGCTGACCGGCCTTCACCAGCAGACGCTCAGGGTCTACGAGGCCCGCGGGCTCGTGCGGCCGCGGCGGACGCCCGGCGGCACCCGCCGCTACTCCGAGGCCGACCTCGCCCGGCTTCGCAAGATCAGCGTCCTCACGGGCGAGCTGGGCCTGAACCTGGCCGGCGCCACGCGTGTGCTCGAGCTCGAGGACATGGTCGACCGGCTCGACGCCCAGGTCTCGCAGCTCCGGAAGGAGCTCGCCGCGGCGGCCCGCCAGATGCGCTCTGAGGTCGCCCGGGTGCACCGCAGCTACCGCCGCGACCTCGTCCCCTATCAACCTCCGACCCCCCCAACGATATGGACTTCACGAAACTCACCGTAAAGGCCCAGGAGGCCTTCGCATCGGCTCAGGGCGACGCGACCACCCGCGGCAACCCCGAGCTCACCCCCGACCACCTGCTGCTCGCCCTGCTCACCCAGGAGGCGAGCGTGGCGGCGCGCATCCTCGAGAAGGCGGGGGAGCACCCCGCGACGATCCGCGACGCTGTCGAGGCCCGGCTCGCCGCCCTGCCGCGGATGGAGGGCGCCAACGTGCAGCCCGCGGCCAGCCGCGCGGCGCGGCAGGCGCTCGAGGACGCCTTCTCCGAGGCCGAGGCGCTGAAGGACGAGTACGTCGCGGTCGAGCACCTGCTGCTCGCGCTCGCCGCCGGCGCCGGCCTCGACCGGGCCGCGATCCTGAAGGCCGTCGCCGAGGTGCGGGGCGGCCAGCGGGTCACGTCGCCCGACGCCGAGGGCACCTACGAGGCGCTCGCCAAGTTCGGCCGCGACCTGACCGACGCCGCCGAGCGCGGCAAGCTCGACCCGGTCATCGGCCGCGACCAGGAGGTGCGCCGGGTGATCCAGGTGCTCTCGCGGCGCACCAAGAACAACCCGGTGCTGATCGGCGAGCCGGGCGTCGGCAAGACCGCCATCGTCGAGGGCCTCGCCCAGCGCATCACCTCGGGAGACGTTCCCGCGGGCCTGCTCGGAAAGCGCGTGTGGGCGCTCGACGTGGGCGCGCTCGTCGCCGGCACCAAGTACCGCGGCGAGTTCGAGGAGCGGCTGAAGGCCGTCCTCGCCGAGATCCGCGCCTCCGACGGCCAGATCGTCGTCTTCATCGACGAGCTCCACACCATCGTCGGGGCAGGCAAGGCGGAGGGCGCCGTCGACGCCGCCAACCTCCTGAAGCCGATGCTCGCCCGCGGCGAGCTGCGGGCGGTCGGTGCGACGACGCTCGACGAGTACCGCACCTACATCGAAAAGGACGCCGCGCTCGAGCGGCGCTTCCAGCCGGTGCTGGTCGGCGAGCCGAGCGTGCCCGACACGATCGCGATCCTGCGCGGCCTGAAGGAGCGCTACGAGGTCCACCACGGCGTGCGCGTCTCCGACGACGCGATCGTCGCGGCGGCGATGCTGTCGGACCGCTACATCTCCGACCGCTTCCTGCCCGACAAGGCGATCGACCTGATCGACGAGGCGGCCTCGCGGCTCAAGATCGAGATCGACTCGATGCCGATCGAGATCGACGAGGTGCAGCGCCGCATCATCCAGCTCGAGATCGAGCAGGCCGCGCTCGAGAAGGAGACCGCCCAGACGGCCGTCGACCGGCGCGAGGCGATCGCCGGCGAGCTCGCGAACCTGCAGGAGCAGCTCGACGGCATGAAGGCCGAGTGGGAGGCCGAGAAGGGCGCGATCCAGCGCGTCCAGTCGCTGAAGGCCGCGATCGAGGAGACCCGGGCGGAGGCCGAGCGCGCCCAGCGCGACCAGGACCTCCAGCGCGCCGCCGAGCTCACCTACGGCGACCTGCCGAAGCTCGAAGCCGAGCTCCAGGCGGCGATGGCGCGCCTGGAGGAGCTCCAGGCGGGCTCGCCCATGCTGAAGGAGGAGGTCGGCTCCGAGGACGTCGCCGAGGTGGTGGGGGCCTGGACCGGCATCCCCGTCTCGCGCCTTCTCGAGGGCGAGATGGAGAAGCTCGTCCGGATGGAGTCGCGCCTGCACGAGCGGGTCGTCGGCCAGGACGAGGCTGTCGCCGCCGTCGCAAACGCGATCCGGCGCTCGCGGGCCGGCCTGTCCGACCCGGACAAGCCGATCGGCTCGTTCATCTTCCTCGGCCCCACGGGCGTCGGAAAGACCGAGCTCGCCAAGGCGCTCGCCGAGTTCCTGTTCGACACCGAGAAGGCGATGGTGCGGATCGACATGTCGGAGTACATGGAGAAGCACACCGTCTCGCGGCTGATCGGCGCCCCGCCGGGCTATGTCGGCTACGACGAGGGCGGCCAGCTGACCGAGGCCGTGCGCCGGCGGCCGTACTCGGTCGTCCTGCTCGACGAGATCGAGAAGGCCCATTCCGACGTCTTCAACGTCCTGCTCCAGCTGCTCGACGACGGCCGCCTGACCGACGGCCAGGGCCGCACGGTGGACTTCCGAAACACGATCGTCATCATGACGTCGAACGCGACCGACCTCGAGGCCACGTTCCGGCCCGAGTTCCTGAACCGGATCGACGAGATCGTCCACTTCCAGCGGCTCGACCGCGACCAGCTCTCCGAGATCGTCCGGCTCCAGGCCGCCGGCCTGCGGGCGCGGCTGGCAGAGCGCGGGATCGGCCTCGAGCTCTCGGAGGCCGCGATCGAGCTCCTGATCGAGCACGGGTACGACCCCGCCTACGGCGCGCGGCCGCTCAAGCGCACGATCCAGCGCGAGCTCGAGAACCCGCTCGCCGTGAAGGTGCTCTCGGGCGAGCTCGGGGACGGCTCCGTGGTGCGCGCCGACGCCGCCGCCGGGGAGCTCGTGCTGGAGACCGAGGCGCCCGCGCCGGTGGCCACATGACCGAGGAGACGCGGGCGGCGCCCGAGGGGGCGCCGCCCGCGTCCACGCCCGCCGTCGTGCACGCGCCGGTGCGCGACCTCTTCGCCTCGGCCGTCCACCGCTTCGGGGCGGTCTGGGCCGACCTGGTCGTGGCGGCGGCGGTCGCGCTCGGCCTCGCCACCGTTCCGGTGGTGGCGGTCCACGAGGGGGGCGGGAGCGACAACGAGACCGCGCTCATCGGCCGGTTCGCCTACGGCATCGCCTACTTCGCGGTCGTCGGGTTCGTCATGCTGCGCGGGCTGCCCGAGCCGGCACCGCGCCGGCGCGTCGCCTGGACGTATGCCACCGCGGTGATGATCGGGGTCGTCGCGGCGTTCGTGTTCGCATTCTTCGGGCCCTACGCGGTCGTCCCGATGCCGCTCTTCCTCTTCGCCGTCCCGGCCATCGCGGCCGGCGACGTGCAGCCCGGAGGCGCGATCGCCCGCTCAGCCGGGCTGGCCATCCGCAACTTCAGCCGCACGTGGCTGGTGTGGCTGATCACGATCCTGTTCGGGGCGCCGATCGTGGTCTCGATGGCGCTCATCGTGTACGCGTTCGCCGCGGGCGGCACGGCGTTTCTGGCCGGCCTCGCCATGGCCGCGCCGATCGTGTGGCCGTTCTCGGCGCTCTTCACCCGCGCGCTCTACGCCGATCTGACGGGCCGAAACGTGGTCGCCCCCCAGGACCGCACCATGTAGCCGCGCAACAACGGGGTCAGACCCCAATGTTGCGTCACTGGAGGCGGGGGTGGCGGCGGGCCCAGAGCGGCGAGCGGGCCACCGCCGTGCCGGCCGCGTTCCAGGCGGCGGTGCGGGCGGCGTACAGGGCGAGCCGGGCGCGGGCGGCCGCGTCCGGCGGAGCCGGATCGGCCGCCTCGTAGCCGCAGGCGGCCAGCGTGTCGCCGGCGACCGCCTCGAACGCCGCGACGTCCGCCGGCCGCATCTCGGAGCGCCAATCGCGCACGCCCGCGGTGGGCGGCTCTGCGAGGCGGGCCTGGTGCGGCTTCGCGGTCAGGTCGAGCGTCCCCGGATAGGCCAGCATCGCGGGGTCGAACTCGAGTCCGGCGAAGGCCGCCACGGCGCGGACCGCCGTCTCGGCGTCGCGGGCGAGCTCCTCGTAGCGCAGCTCGTGGTAGCGGCCCGGCCCCAGCCGCCGCCCGAGCGCCCGGGCCGCCCGCACCTCTGTCCGCCACTGGCAGGCGAAGCCGGCGACGTCGTGCGGATGCGCCCACGACTCGGTCACGAGCCCCGCCGGCATCTCGAGGAACGACCGGGCGGCGTCGCGGCCGTCGCGCACGACGTGGACGTAGCGGGCGCCCGGGAAGAGCCGCTCGAGCAGGCCGAGCCGCGACATGTACATCGGCGTCTTGTCGCCCCAGCGAGCCTTCCCTCGGGCCGCGGCGTAGACCTCGAAGATCGCCCCGATCGCGTCGGCGGCCGTCGCTCCGGGGCGCAGCCGCTCTCGCACCGCGGCCGGCCTCACGCCCCAGTCGCGCAGGGTCGAGATCCGGGCCACGTCGTCACAGAACCTGGCAGGGTCGACGCGCCCGCGGTGGCGGGCGGCGAGCGTCGGGATGAAGTACGACTCGTCGGGGACGGCGAGCGCCGGATGCCGGTCGAGCATGACCCGAAGCAGGGTCGTTCCCGACCGCCGGACTCCCAGGACGAAGAGCGGCTGAACCACCGCTCGCCACGGTACCCCGTTGCTAGCGTGCGTGGATGCGGCGCAAGACGTGGGCCCTGAGCGCGCTCGCGGCCACCGTGCTCGTCGCCGGCGGCGCGGGCGCCGCGTGGTACGTGGTGCATCAGCGCACCGGCGACATCCACCGCGGCGGCGAGCTGCCGTTCACGCTCACGACGACGACGTCCCCGAGCACCGGAACCTCGGGTACGGACGGCAAGCACAGCACCGACGCCGGGCCGCCGTGGCCGGTGTACGGGCGCACCCCCGCCCGCACCCGCGACGCCTCCGACATCTCCGGCGTCGCCCCGCCGTTCCGCGGCGAATGGAAGGACCGCACCGGCTTTCTCGAGTACCCGCCCTCCTATCGCGACGGCGTCCTCTACCTCGCCTCGAACAACGGCTTCGTGAGCGCCCGCACCGTGAACACCGGCCAGGTGCTGTGGTCGTTCCGCGTGCCGGCGGGGATCACCGGCGAGCCCGCGATCGCCGGCAACCGGCTCTTCTTCGGCGGGCGCGACCACGTCGTCTACGCGCTCGGCGCCCGCACCGGCCACGTGGTCTGGCGGCACAAGGTGGGGGATGAGATCGAGTCGTCGCCGGCGTTCGGCCACGGCGAGGTGTACCTGAGCGACATCGGCGGCCACATGCGCGCGTTCGACATGGCCACGGGCCGGATCGAGTGGACGTTCACGGCCTCGGGCCCGGTGAAGCACGGGCCCGCGCTCGCCGACGGGAAGCTCTTCTTCGGCGACTACGGGGGCGTCATGTACTCGGTGGACGCCGCCACCGGCAAGCTGGTGTGGCGGCACGCGACCCACGGCCTCGCGTCCGGCTTCAGCTCCGGGAACTTCTACTCGACGCCCGCCGTCGCCTACGGGCGCGTCTACATCGGCAACACCGACGGCAAGGTGTACGCCTTCGAGGAGGGCGACGGCCAGATCGCGTGGACGTACACGATGCCCTACTGGGCGTACGGGTCGCCGGGCGTCTGGAACGGGCGGGTGTACGCAACGTCCTACGACGGCACGTTCGCTGCCCTCTCGGCCCGCACCGGGCAGCTTCTCTGGCGGCACAAGCTGCCGTACAAGACGACGGCCTCGCCG
>DATAEI010000234.1:0-12163 GCA_036258075.1 Gaiellales bacterium | reverse complement strand
GCGCCTTCGTGTCGCCGACAACACCGGCGCGCGCGAGCTCCTGTGCATCCGCATCAAGGGCGGCAGCCGCCGCAGGTATGCGGGGGTCGGCGATATCATCGTCGGCACCGTCAAGCAGGCCACGCCCAACGGAACGGTGCGTAAGGGCGAGGTCGTGACGGCTGTGGTGGTCCGCACGCGCAAGCAGCACCACCGCGACGACGGCACGTACATCGCGTTCGACGAGAACGCCGCCGTCATCATCGACAAGGACAGGAACCCGCGCGGCACGCGCATCTTCGGCCCGGTGGCCCGTGAGCTGCGCGAGCGCAACTTCATGAAGATCGTCTCGCTGGCCCCAGAGGTCCTCTAGGTATGGCAACCAGACTCAAGATCAAGAAGGGTGACTCGGTGCAGGTCTTGACCGGCAAGGACGCCGGCAAGCGCGGCACCGTGCTGCGCGTGGTCCCCGACCAGCGCCGGATCGTCGTCGAGAAGCTGAACATGGTGAAGCGGCACACCAAGCCGCGCCCGGCGCCGCGCAAGTCCGGCAGCCAGCAGATCATCCCCGGCGGGGTGCTCGAGCGCGAGGCGCCGCTTCAGATCTCGAACGTCGCGCTGGTCTGCCCGGCCTGCGGCCAGCCGACCCGGATCGGCTACCGCATGACCGAGGATCACAAGGTGCGCGTGTGCCGCAAGTGCGGAAAGGACGTCGACAGGTGAGCGCCACCGAGATCCCCACGCCGCGGCTCAAGGAGCGCTACGACGACAACGTCCGCGACCAGCTCAAGGACCGGTTCGCCCTCGCGACCGTGATGGCGGTCCCGCGGCTCGAGAAGATCACCCTGAACATGGGGGTCGGCGAGGCCAAGCTCAACTCGAAGGCGCTCGACGACGCGGTCGAGGAGCTGGCGACGATCTCCGGCCAGCGGCCGGTGATCACCCGCGCCAAGAACTCGATCGCCGGATTCAAGATCCGCGAGGGCATGCCCATCGGCTGCAAGGTGACGCTGCGCGGTGCCCGCATGTACGAGTTCCTGGATCGCCTGACGACGATCGCCCTGCCGCGCATCCGCGACTTCCGCGGCATCAACCCGCGCTCGTTCGACGGCCGCGGCAACTTCTCGCTCGGGATCCGCGAGCAGATCATCTTCCCCGAGATCAACTACGACGACGTGTCCCAGGTGCGCGGCCTGAACATCACGATTACGACCACGGCGACGGACGACGAGGGAGCGCGCGAGCTGCTCCGCTCGCTCGGGATGCCGTTCGCGGCGGAATAGGACGGGAAATGGCCAAGGAAGCACTCAGAGTCAAGCAATCGAGGGGCGCGAAGTACCCGACCCGCAGCTACCACCGGTGCAGCCGGTGCGGCCGCTCGCGGGCCTACTTCCGCAAGTTCGGGGTGTGCCGCATCTGCCTGCGCGAGCTCGCGCATCAGGGCGTCATCCCCGGGATGACGAAGTCGAGCTGGTGATGAAGCGATGATCACGGACCCTGTCGGAGACATGCTGACGCGTATCCGCAACGCCAACCAGGCGCTGCACGAGACGGTCGAGATGCCCACCTCGGGGATGAAGCGCGAGATCGCGCGCATCCTTCAGCAGGAGGGATACATCGACGCGTATGCGGTCGCGAAGGGCGAGACCCACGACACGCTGGTCGTGACGCTCCGCTACGGTCCGAGCCGCGAGCGGGTCATCTCCGGGCTCAAGCGGGTCTCGCGCCCGGGCCGGCGCGTCTACGCCAAGAAGGACCGGCCGCACCGCGTGCTCGGTGGGATGGGCATCGCCATCCTGAGCACGCCGCGCGGCGTGATCACCGGTCGCCAGGCCCAGGAGCAAGGCGTCGGTGGAGAGGTCGTCTGCTATGTGTGGTGAGCGGTGAGCAGGATCGGGAAGAAGCCGATCGCCGTCCCCGACGGCGTGACCGTCGAGATCCGTCCCGGGTCGGTGGCTGTGCGTGGTCCCAAGGGCGAGCTCTCCGAACGCGTCTCGCCTGACATGACGGTGAAGCAGGAGGACGGCCAGGTGGTCGTCACCCGCCCCACCGATCGCGGCGAGCACCGCGCTCTCCACGGCCTCACCCGCACGCTCGTCGCGAACATGGTCACCGGTGTGACGCAGGGCTACGAGAAGCGGCTCGAGATCCAGGGTGTCGGCTACCGCGCCGCGCTGCGCGGCTCCGACCTCGAGATGCAGCTCGGGTTCAGCCATCCCGTCACGGTGAAGGCTCCCGACGGCATCACGTTCGAGGTGCCGCAGCCCACCCAGATCGTCGTCTCGGGCATCTCGAAGCAGCGCGTCGGCGAGATCGCCGCGCAGATCCGCAAGTGGCGGCCGCCGGAGCCCTACAAGGGCAAGGGCATCCGCTATCAGGGCGAGCAGGTCATCCGGAAGGTCGGGAAGCGCGCATGAGCACGAGCAAGGCCAAGGTCGCAGCCCGGCACCGGCGCCACCGCCGCGTCCGCCGCCGCGTCACCGGCACGGGCGAGCGCCCGCGGCTGGCCGTGTACCGGTCGAACCGGGGCATCGCCGCGCAGGTGATCGACGACGTCGCCGGGCGCACGCTCGCCGCCGCCTCATTCCAGGACAAGTCGCTGGCGAAGACGAGCCGGGCCGAGGCGCCTGCCGCGGTCGGCAAGCTCGTCGCCGAGCGGGCCCGCGAGGCCGGCGTCGCATCCGTCGTGTTCGACCGCGGCGGCTACCTCTACCACGGCCGCGTCAAGGCACTCGCCGACGCTGCCCGCGAACACGGATTGGAGTTCTAGACCCCGCCTATGTCCTTCGCACCGCGTCAGTCCCGTAATCCCGCAGCCCGCGGCTCCGAGGTGCCCGGCCGCGAGCTCCAGGAGCGTGTGGTCAAGATCAACCGCGTCGCCAAGGTCGTGAAGGGCGGCCGCCGGTTCTCGTTCACGGCCCTCGTGGTCGTGGGCGACGAGGTGGACCACGTCGGCGTCGGCTACGGCAAGGCCAACGAGGTGCCGTCGGCGATCGCCAAGGCCGTCGAGGATGCCAAGAAGAACCTCTTCCAGGTGCCGAAGTACAAGACCACGATCACGCATCAGATCGTCGGCCGCTACGGCGCCGGTCAGGTGCTCCTGAAGCCGGCCTCCGAGGGCACGGGCGTCATCGCAGGCGCCGGCGTCCGGGCCGTGCTGGAGCTGGGCGGCGTCCGCGACATCCTGGCGAAGTCGCTCGGCACGGCCAACCCGATCAACCTGCTCATGGCGACCGTCGACGGCCTGAAGAGCCTGAAGCGGCCCGAGGACGTGGCCAAGCTGCGCGGCAAGGAGATCCGCGAGGTCGTGAAGCCGTACTCCGAGACGCGCGCCGAGCTCGATGCCGCCGCCGCTGCGGCAGCCGTCGAGATCGAGGCCGCCGAGGTCGCTCCCGCTCCCGCCGCCAAGGCGCCGCCGGCGAAGCCGAAGCGGCCGTCCAAGAAGGCGCGCGCCAAGGCCGAGGCAGCCGCGGCCGAGGCTGCCGAGGCGGCCGCCGCTCCGGAGCCGGAGCCGGCTCCCGAGCCCGAGCCCGAGCCGGCCGCGGAGCCCGAGGCCGAAGCGCCGGCCGCCGAGGAGCCCGCCGCTGAAGCAGAGCCCGAGGCCGAGGAGCCGAAGGAGTCCTGATGGCGAAGCTCCGGATCACCCAGGTGCGAAGCATCATCCGCACGAAGCCCGAGCACCGCGGCACCATGCGGGCCCTGGGCCTGCGCAAGATCAACGCGACCACCGAGTGCGACGACTCGCCGGTGCTGCGCGGGATGCTGCGCAAGGTCGACCACCTGGTACGCGTGGAGGAGATCGATGGCTGACGAGACAACCGGGCTCACCCTGCACGAGCTGAAGCCCACGCCGGGGAGCCACCGCGAGCGTAAGCGCGTCGGCCGCGGCCACGGCTCGGGGAGCGGCAAGACCTCCGGGCGCGGCCAGAAGGGCCAGAAGTCGCGGTCGGGCAGCCACAGCATGCGCGCCGGCTTCGAGGGCGGCCAGATGCCGCTCTACATGCGGCTGGGCAAGCTGCGCGGCCCCAACCACAAGAAGTCGATGCCCATGGGGCCGTTCCGGACGCACACGACTCCGGTCAACGTCGCGTCGCTCGAGCGGTTCGACGAGGGCGTCGAGGTGACCCCCGAGCTCCTGCGCTCTGCGGGTGTCGTCCGCACGCTCAAGCACCCGATCAAGATCCTCGGCAAGGGCGAGCTCTCGACCAAGCTCACGGTCACCGCCCACGCGTTCTCGAAGCGCGCGGTCGAGGCGATCGAGGCGGCCGGCGGCAAGGCCGTCCGCGTCGACGGCACCCCGGCGATCCCGGAGCCCGAGCCGGCCAAGTCGAAGTCCACGCGTGCTCCCAAGGCTGCGGCCGAGCCGGAGCCGGAGGCCGCCGAGCCCTCCCCCGAGCAGCCGGAGGCCGAGCCGGAGCCCGAGGCCGACGCCGAGGAGTAAGGCGTGCTCCAGAACCTCCTGAACGCGTGGAAGTCGCCCGAGCTTCGTAAGAAGCTCCTCTTCACCGCGGCGATCCTCGCGATCTACCGGTTCGGGTCGTACGTCCCGGCGCCGGGCGTCAACTCCGACGCGCTCGCCGAGGCGCTCAAGAACCAGGGCGGCATCTTCGGCCTGCTGTCGGTCTTCTCGGGCGGAGGACTGTCGCGGCTGGGCGTGTTCGCGCTCGGGATCATGCCGTACATCACGGCCTCGATCATCCTCCAGGTCATGACGCCGGTGTTCCCGTCGCTCCAGGCGCTGCAGAAGGAGGGCGAGCTCGGGCAGCGCCGGATCACCCAGTACACCCGCTACCTGACCGTGTTCCTGGCCGCCGTCCAGGCGCTGGGCTACACCTACGCGTTCCACTCGAACGCGATCGGGTCGAGCTCGACGGGGAACCTCGTCAAGTTCAACCTCGGCAACGTGATCCTGGTCGTGATCACGCTGACTGCGGGTGCGACCCTGCTGATGTGGCTGGGCGAGCTGATCACCCAGCGCGGCATCGGAAACGGCATGTCGCTCCTGATCTTCGCGTCGATCCTGACATCGGCCCCGGCCGGGATCTCCGCCTGGTGGCAGGGCTCGACCTTCGAGAAGCTGTCGCTCCCGGTCGTCGTCTTCCTGGTGATCGTGGCCGTCGTGTTCGTTCAGGAGGGCATCCGCAAGATCCCGATCCAGTACGCCAAGCGCATGGTCGGGCGGCGGATGACGTCCGGCGGGTCGACCTACCTGCCGCTCCGCGTCAACATGGCCGGCGTCATCCCCGTCATCTTCGCGGCCGCCATCATGGCGTTCCCGCCGACCGTCGGCCAGATCGTGCCGTGGCAGATCGCCCACGACTTGGCGCGGTTCTTCACGCCGGGCGGCTGGCCGTTCCTGATCGGCGAGGCGGTGCTGATCTTCGGCTTCACGTTCTTCTACGTCGCGGTGGTGTTCAACTCGATCGAGCAGGCCGAGAACCTGAAGAAGTACGGCGGCTTCGTGCCGGGCGTCCGCCCGGGCCGGCCGACGGCGCAGTACCTCGAGAAGGTGCTCGTGCGGCTCACGGTCGCCGGCGGGCTCTTCCTGGCCGCGGTCGCCGTCCTGCCGTCGCTCTTCATCAAGTACGGCGGGTTCTCGACCGCCACGGCGCGCGCGCTGGGCGGCACGTCCGTCCTGATCGTCGTCGGGGTCGCGATCGACACCATGCGCCAGATCGAGTCGCAGCTGTCGATGCGCTCCTACAAGGGCTTCCTGAAGTAGCTGTGCCTCTGGACCTGATCCTGATGGGCCCGCCCGGCGCCGGCAAGGGCACGCAGGCCGCACGGATCGCCTCCGAGCGCGGCCTGGCCCACATCGCCACCGGCGACATGCTGCGCGCCGCCGTGCGCGACGGCACGCCGCTCGGCCTGGAGGCCAAGGCGATCATGGCCCGCGGCGATCTCGTGCCGGACGACCTCATCATCTCGATGTTCCGCGAGCGGCTGGGCGCGGACGACACCGCGCCGGGCGTCCTGCTCGACGGCTTCCCGCGCACGAGCGCGCAGGCCGAGGCCCTCGACGGCATGCTCGACGGCCTCCGTAGGCGCATCGCCGCGGTCGTGGTCTTCGACATCGACCTCGAGAAGCTGGTCCGGCGCCTGTCGGGGCGGCGCGTGTGCCGCGCGGCAGAGCACGTCTACCACCTCGACTTCCATCCGCCGAAGGTCGAGGGCGTCTGCGACCTCGACGGCTCGGAGCTCTACCAGCGCGAGGACGACCGCGAGGACGTCGTCCGGGCCCGCTATGAGAAGCAGTGGGTCTCCGCCGCGGCGCCGGTGCTCGACTACTACACGGGCCGCGGGCTGGTGCAGCGGATCGACGCGTCCGGCCCGAAGGACGAAGTCGCCGGCGATGTCGACCGGCTGATCGACGACCTGGACGGCGGCGGATGATCGTCCGCAAGACCGACGCCGAGCTCGAGACGATGGCGCGCGCGGGCCGGATCGTGGCCGACACGCTCGACCTCCTGGAGCGCGAGGCTCGGCCCGGCGTCACGACCGCCGACCTCGACAAGATCGCCGAGGACTACATCGTCTCGCGCGGCGGCTGGCCGACGTTCAAGGGCTACCGCGGGTTCCCGGGCTCGATCTGCGCCTCGCCGAATGCGATGGTGGTGCACGGCATCCCCGGGAACTACACGCTCGCGGAGGGCGACCTGCTCTCGATCGACGTCGGCGTGACGCTGGACGGCTTCGTCGCCGACTCGGCGATCACGGTCACCATCGGCGAGCCATCCCAGGAGGCCGCCGACCTGATCGAGACGTGCAACCTCGGCCTGAAGGCCGCGATCGAGCAGTGCCGGGAGGGAAACCGGCTGGGCGACGTGAGCCACGCCGTCCAGGAGGTCGTCGAGGCTCGCGGCTTCGGCGTCGTCAGGAGCCTCGTCGGCCACGGCGTCGGCCGCAGCATGCACGAGGACCCGCAGATCCCGAACTACGGGCCGCCCGGCCGCGGCCCGAAGCTCGCGTCGGGGATGGTGTTCGCGATCGAGCCGATGATCACGGCGGGGAGCTACGACGTCGAGGGCGGGCCCGACGGCTGGGCGGTCTTCACCCGTGACGGCAGCCTCGCCGCCCACTGCGAGCACACCGTCGCGGTGACGGCGAACGGCCCGCGGATACTCACATTTCGCGAACCGAAGGGCCAGGAGGAGCGCCGGTGATAGACTTCTTGGTCGCTCGTGCGGAGTGGCCGCGCCTGCCCGGCGAGCGGGCCCCCGTCCCCCTGGAGGATTCCCTGTGAAGGTCAGACCCAGCGTCCGCCCGATGTGCGAGAAGTGCCGCGTCATCCGCCGGCACGGCCATGTGCTGGTCATCTGCTCGAATCCCCGCCACAAGCAGCGGCAAGGTTAGGAGGGCCGACCGGAATGGCACGTATCGCCGGAGTCAACATCCCTCGCGAGAAGCGGGTCGAGGTGGGGCTCACCTACATCTACGGCATCGGCCGCTCGACGTCGCTCAAGGTGCTCGCCGAGCTCGGCCTGAGCCCCGATACGAAGGTGCGCGACCTCACCGAGGAGGAGGTCGCCCGCCTGCGCGCGCACATCGACCAGAGCCTCACGGTCGAGGGCGACCTGCGCCGCGAGCGCTCCCAGAACGTGAAGCGGCTCATGGAGATCGGCTGCTACCGCGGCCTGCGCCACCGGCGCGGCCTGCCGGTGGACGGCCAGCGCACGCGCACCAACGCTCGCACCCGCAAGGGCCCGAAGAAGACCGTCGGCAAGCAGAGGAAGAAGTAATTGCCCCCAGCACCCCGTAGAGGCGGGACGCGCGGCCGTGTGCGCCGCCGGGCTCGCAAGAACATCGCCATCGGCCAGGCGCACATCAAGACCTCGTTCAACAACACGCTCGTCGCGCTGACCGACAAGGACGGCGCCGTGATCGTGTGGAAGAGCGCGGGCGCCGTCGGCTTCAAGGGATCGCGCAAGTCGACGCCGTTCGCCGCGCAGGTGACGGCCGACGCTGCCGCGCGCGAGGGCATGGAGCACGGCCTCCAGAAAGTCGAGGTCTTCGTGAAGGGCCCCGGCTCGGGCCGCGAGACGGCCATCCGCTCGCTGCAGGCGGCCGGCCTCGAGATCCTCGGCGTGAAGGACGTGAGCCCCCAGGCTCACAACGGCGTCCGGCCGCGGAAGCGGAGGCGCGTCTAATGGCCCGCATGATCGGCCCCAAGTGCAAGCAGTGCCGGCGCGAGAACATGAAGCTCTTCCTGAAGGGCGAGCGCTGCCTCACCGAGAAGTGCGCGATCGAGCGCCGGGCCTACCCGCCGGGCGAGCACGGCCGCGGACGCATCAAGCAGTCCGAGTACCTGCTGCAGCTGCGCGAGAAGCAGAAGATGCGCCGCTACTACGGCGTCCTCGAGTCGCAGTTCCGCACCTACTACGACAAGGCCAGCCGCAAGTCGGGCATCACCGGCGAGAACTTCCTCCGGATGCTCGAGCTGCGCCTCGACAACGTCGTCTACCGGCTCGGCTTTGCCGCCTCGCGGTCACAGGCCCGCCAGCTCGTCCGCCACAATCATTTCACCGTCAACGGCAGGAAGGTCAACATCCCGTCCTTCCAGGTGTCCGCGGACGATGTCATCACGATCCGTGAAGGATCCGATGCCAAGGCGGTCGTGGCCGACGCCACCGATCTGACCGCGTCGGTCGCGCCCTGGCTGCAGGCCGACCACGACAACCTCCAGGGGACGGTGCTCCGTCTCCCCGACCGCGCGGACATCGACACGCCGGTCCAGGAGCAGCTGATCGTCGAGTTCTATTCGAAGTAAGGACCACATGCTCGAAAACATTCCGAAGATCACGTCAGAAGACGTCGGCGAGACGCTGGGCACGTTCGTCGTCGAGCCGCTCGACCGCGGGTTCGGCTACACGTTCGGCAACAGCCTCCGCCGCGTGCTGCTGTCCTCCCTCGAGGGAGCCGCCGTCACCTCGGTCAAGATCGAGGGCGTCGCCCACGAGTTCACGTCGGTGCCCGGCGTCCGCGAGGACGTGACCGACGTCATCCTGAACCTCAAGAACCTCATCTGCCGCCTCCACGGCGAGTCCGGCGAGGTCGAGGTGCAGGTGCAGAAGGACGGCCCCGGCAAGGTGACCGCGGCCGACATCGAGGCGCCCTCCGACCTCGAGATCCTGAACCCCGACCTCGTCATCTGCCACCTGGCCGAGAAGGCCCGGTTCGAGATGACGCTGACCATCGCCCGGGGCCGCGGCTACGTCCCCGCCGAGGGCAACAAGGGGCCGGAGACCACGATCGGGGTCATCCCGGTCGACTCGATCTTCTCGCCCGTGCGGCGGGTCTCCTACGACGTCGACGCCGCCCGCGTCGGCCAGCGCACCGACTTCGACAAGCTGAAGCTCGAGGTGACCACCAACGGCTCGATGACGCCGAAGGATGCGGTCAAGGACGCCGCCGAGATCCTCATCCGCTACCTCAGCATCTTCACCGACATCGACGCCGCCGACCTTGCCATCCGGCCCGACGGCGCCGCCGCCGAGGCCGCCGCTCCGTCGGCGCACGGGATGGAGAACATCCTGATCGAGGAGCTGGAGCTCGGCGTGCGCTCGTACAACTGCCTGAAGCGGGTCGGCATCGAGACGATCGGCGACCTGATCTCGAAGACCGAGGCCGAGCTGGCCGCGATCCCGAACTTCGGCAAGAAGTCGATCGAAGAGGTCAAGGAGACGCTCCAGGCCCACGGGCTCAACCTGCGGGGCTCTGAGTGAGGCACCGGCGAAAGGGCCGCAAGCTGGGCCGGGATCCGGCTCACCGCAAGGCGCTGCACTCCAACATGTGCGGCGCCCTCTTCGCCCACGGCCGCATCCAGACGACCGAGGCCAAGGCGAAGGAGCTGCGCCCGATCGCCGAGAAGCTGATCACCCTCGCGCGCAAGGATCCGACCGACGTGGCGGCGCAACGCCACGCGGTCGCGTTCCTGCGCTCGAAGGACGCCGTCCACGACCTGTTCCACCAGGTCGGGCCCCGGTTCACCGAGCGGCCGGGCGGCTACACGCGCATCGTGAAGCTCGGCCCGCGCGCCGGCGACGCCGCGCCGATGGCGTACCTCGAGCTGGTCGACCACCAGCCGTAGCGCCGGGCGTGCGGCCGTGCCGCGGTACCGCCTGACGGTCGCCTACGACGGCACCGACTTCCACGGCTGGGCAGCCCAGCCGGGCCAGAGGACGGTCGCGGGCGAGCTGGCCCGCGCGCTCGAGCTCGATCCGCGCGAGCTGACCGTCGCCGGCCGCACCGATACCGGCGTCCACGCCGAGGCGAACGTCGTCTCGCTCTCAGCCGAGCGGCTTCTCCCGCTGCGGGCGCTCAACCGCCGGCTCCCGGCCGACCTCGCGGTCGTCGAGGGGGGCGAGGCGCCCGACGGCTTCGACGCCCGCCGCGATGCGCGCGCCCGGAGCTACGCCTACCGGCTGCGAACCGCGCCTGCCCCGGATCCGATGCGGGCCCGCTACGAGCTCCACCATCACCGCGCGCTGGACGTCGACGCGCTGGCCGCCTGCGCCGCGGCGATCCAGGGCACCCACGACTTCACGGCCTTCACCCCGACCGAGACCGACCACGTCCACTTCGACCGCACGGTGCTCGCCGCCGAGTGGGTCGTGAGCGGCGACCGGCTCGAGTTTCGGATCACCGCCGACGCCTTCCTGCGCCACATGGTGCGCGTCCTGGTCGGGACGATGCTCGAGCGCCCGGACCCCGACGGCCTCGCGGCCCTGCTCGCCGGCCGGCCCCGCTCCGACGCCGGCCGCACCGCCCCGCCGCACGGCCTGACCCTGACCTCGGTCACCTACTAGCGGCGCTCACCGGCTCACACCCCGGTCACGAATGTGTGCCGGCTGCCGATGCCTAACCTGGTATCCACGCCTTCTCGTCACGCGGAGAACCGCTTGCGCAGGCGGATCGCCGGCCGGCGGTCGGATGCGTTACCAGGTTTGGCATGTTCGGCCGTTGCGGATCTGTGACGGCGTCGTGACGGTGGCATGAGCGGCGGGGCGTCAGCTCGAGAGCGCCGGGGTGAGCAGCACCCGGTCGGCAACCGCCGCGTGGCCCATCCCGCACGTCGCGCACGGCGCCATGTCGAGGGCCACCCGGCGGCCGCGGAACGTCCCGGTTGCGAGCGACTGCCAGAGCTCGAGCGGGCACATGCACATGCGGGCGCCGCGGTCGTGTGAGCGACGCAGGTAGTCGCCGAGCGCGCGGCATGCGGCGGCCGGGTCCGCATACCCACCGCGAGCCGGGAAGCACGACAGGTCGCGCTGCTGAAGGATCACCCACGGACCGTGTCGGGCGCTTCGCGTGTGCGACGGCGGCAGGGCGTAGCAGTGGACCCCGAACCGCGCCGGGCCGGGGCAGCGAACCAGCACGGCGCCCTTGGCCGGCGAGACGCAGCGCGACGCGGCCGGGCAGCGGGTCGCGGGGAGCGGCGGCGCGTCGCACCTCGTGCCGGCGGCACAGCGCCTGAGCGTCCCGTAGTACGTGATCGCCATCTGGGCCGGCGTCGCCGTCACGCCCGGCCCAGAGCCGGCCGACCCGCCGCCGTTGCAGCCGGTCGCGCCCGCAATCGCCACGATCAGGAGCATCAGGGCCGCTCGTCTCATGCATCTGAGACGGCCCGAGTCGGGAGATGGTTCCCTAGCGGAGGTCGTCGATGAGAAGCTCGCCGACGACGTCGTAGGCAGCGACGCGGGCCGCGGCGGCCGGGCTCGCCGGGAAGTCCGCGGCCGCCAGCCTGAACACCAGGTCGTCGTCCTCCTCGGCGGCGAGCTCGTAGCCGAGCTTGCGCGGGATGGCCGCGCTGGCGTGGTTCTCCCGCGCGCAGTGGATCTCGACACGCTCGACGCCGGCGACCTCGAAGGCGACCCGGGTGAGCGCCGACGTGGACTCGGTCACGAGGCCCTGTCCGGCCGAGTCGGCCCGGATCCAGTAGCCGATCTCGAGCCCGCCCTCTCCGATCCGCGGGTGCAGGCCGGTGCCGCCGAGCGCCCGCTCCTCCGCCCGGTCGAAGATGCCGTACACGGCGTCGGAGCCGAGATCGAACTGGCCCCGGAACTCGCGCAGGAGCTCGATCTTCTCGGCGAGCGTCTGCGGCTCATGGTGCGCCCACGGCATCCATGCCCGCAGGTGGTCGAGGCTGGAATCGATCGCCTCCTTGGCGAGCGGAGCGTCGCGCGGG
>DATAEI010000233.1:0-5343 GCA_036258075.1 Gaiellales bacterium | reverse complement strand
CCCGCACCCTCCTCGAGGCCGATCACCTCGGTGTAGAAGGTGCGGCTCTCGCCGAACCGGTCGGAGAGGATGTTCGGCTTGATGCGCCGGACGGTCATCGCGGCCGGTGTACCCCGGCAGAGGGAGGGCCAACCGTCCATGCGCTAGCACGGCGAAGCCTGAGAAGCACGGATGTCAGCCGCCGTTCAGCCCTGCTGGAGGGTGTCGACCGGGAACGCCGTCTCCTGCGGCGGCGCCTCGAAGCCTCCGGCGATCCCCGCCTGCATGGTGGGCATCAGCGTGCCGTCGCGGAACCGCTCCCAGCTCTCCTGGGAGTCGTGCACCGCGGTGATCGTCCAGCCCCCGTCCGACGGGCCGGCGGCGTGGAAGATCTGGCCCTCGGGGAGGCTGCCGTCGGCGGGATGCACGGCGGCGACCGACGCGTCGTACTGCTCCTTCGTGCCTCCGGCAAAGTGGTGAACGACTGCGTACGCCATGACGGCTCCTTCGTGGACGGCGGGCTCACGACGATACACCTCCGGCGGCGGGCAGGCCGGCTCAGCCGGCGTAGCGCACGGTGACGCCGCCGTCCACGCCGGGGAGCGGCAGCCCCGCCGCCTCGGCCGCGATCGCGTCGCGCTCGGCCCGCGACGCGCGGCCCCAGATCTCGGCGGTCACGACCTCGTCGGCGCGCCGCCAGACGCCGCGCACCTCGCCTCCCAGGAGGATCGCGCCGGGCCAGACCCGCGGCGTCCAGAGCTCGTCGCGCCGGGCGGCGTCCGGAACGAGCAGCTCGCGGTCGGCGCCGTGGAGCAGGAAGAACGCGTCGCCGCTCGGGAGCAGGCGCGCGGCGGCGGCCGGCCCCGGAGCGGCGCGGAAGCCCTCCTCGTCGCTCGCCAGGATCCACACCTCACCGACCGGCGACCGCACCGCCGTGAGCTCCTCGCCGAGCGCGGCGAATGCGGCCGCCGCCGACCGGCCCGAGATCCCCGCCCACTTGCCGAACGCCGCCGCGGTCACCGGCCCGAAGACATGCAGGTACCGGCGAGCCAGCTCGAGCCGGGCGTCCAGCGGGTCGACGTCCGGCGGCGGCACCGTCCAGACCACCGGCTGGCGCGCGCCGTCCCAACGGATCAGGATCGTCCCCGTCGTCGCGCCGTATCGCAGCGAGTTGGCGTTCACGCCGAGCCCCGCCCCGGCGTCTCCGTAGCGCATCCGGGCGCCGCCGAGGTGGGCATGCAGGCGGGCCGCCGCGTCCTCCGCCCTGCGCCGGCCCTTCTCGTCGTCGGGCAGCCGTCCGACCGTGAACACGGCCAGGTCCCGCTCGGCGACCACGTACGCCGAGTAGCGCGGGCCCCAGATCTGGACGAGCGACGGGTCCTCCCAGTGCGCCGACTCCACGCCCTCGACCCGCGCGTGGAGCGAGAGGAGCGCAGCCCGCGGCATGCTGTCCTGGAGCCCTGGCCATGCCGCCAGCCGCAGTGACTCCGGCCCCGCGGGCAGGCGCTCGTCGAGCGCACCGGCCCTGCGGCGGAAGGCGAGGATCTGCGGGCGCGTGAGGGCGAGCGGCGACGCCATGCATCCGACACTACCCGGCCGGCGCCGCCTCTCGAACCGCCGCCGAGAACGCCAGCACGCGATCTGCGAACCGCGCGGGGTCGGCGAGGTGCGGGAAGTGGTGGCCGACCGCCGCGGCCTAGCGGGCCCGCTCGAAGATCGAGCTCTGCCACAGCCGCCCGGCGCTCTGCCGCGCGACGCGGAACCCGTGCCGCTCCGCCGCGGCTGCGACCTGCTCGTACGGGTGGACGTAGGCCTGGAACGGCACGCGCCGGAGCCGAAGCCACGCGTTCATGGCTCCGACCCCGAGCCGGACCCACCAGCGCTCGGTGGGGATGGTGATCGCCACCCGCTCGCGGGCGTGGACGCAGCCCTCGGACATGAGCCGGTCGGCGTCGGGATAGCAGCAGATGACGCGGTGCATGACCACGATGTCCGCGGCCGGGGCGAGCTCGGGGTCGCCCACGACGTCGCCGATCCGGCGCTCGACGCGACCCTCCACCCCGTGCTCGGCGATCAGCTCGCGGGCGGCCGGCTCGTACGTCTCGACGATCTCGACGTTCGCGGCACGCGCGGCTCCGGCCTCGACGAGCTCGATCTGCAGGGCGCCGATCCCGCCGCCGATCTCCGAGACCGCCCGGCCGTCGACGCCGCCGGCGACGAGCGCGTCACGCAGCCACGCAGCCGACCCGGTGAGGCCTTTGCGACGGTACCGGCGCGCGTCTCGCTCGACCGTCCTGGCTCCGAAGATGGTGCGGTATCCGGCGGGCGTGCAGCAGCTCATCGGCCTACTCGCACGCTAGCCCGTCGCCGTCGCCGTCCAGCCGGTAGGGGTCGGAGCCGCTCACGCGGACGGGCTTCTTCGCGGCAGGGATGTCGGCGCAGTTCAGGTCGCCGACGACAGGGAGGCAGGGCGAGTAGCCGGGCTCGCACCCCGGCCCCGGCGCGCCGCTCCCGCCGGAGCTCCCGCCCGCCGCGCCGTTTCCCCCGGTCGCGGCCGGCGGGGAGCCCACGTAGCGCCGGTATGCCGCGACCCAGTTTCGCGCCTCGATCCGCTGGGCGTCGCGGAGCCGGATCGCGCCGGAGCAGACGAGGTCGTGGAGCCGGTTCTCGAGGGCGTCCTTGGTCCGCGCGCCCCAGCGACCGGCGTACGGCTCGGGCCACAGGTTCCGGATCGCGTTCGAGCCGCCCAGCTCCAGCGAGACCAGGTGGTCGACCTCGTGTGCGTACGGGACGTGGGCGACGCCGTAGCGGGCGTAGACCGCCTCGTTCTCGGACGACGGGACGTCGCGAGCCCCGGAGGCGTAGCCCGGCCGGCACACGACCGCAGCGCTCCCGGTGCGGACGACGCCGGGCGTGAGGCGCGGGTCGGGCAAGTCGGCCGCGGGCACGCCGCGCCGCCGGGGACGGTGCACGCGCGTCGGCTTCCCGCCGGCGTGCCGATGCCGGTGGCGCGTGTGGGTGGTCGACGACGGCGGCGTGTCGCTGTACGACGCGGAGCCGCGCGGCACTCCCGCGCCACTTGACCCGCACGCCGCCGCCAAAGAGAGCACCACAGCGAGGCCGAGCAAGGGCAGTCGCACAGCCAAAGTATCGCCTCCCGCCGCAGGGTCGGAAACCAGGTTAGGCACCCGGCCTGTTGCTCGGCGTCACGGGTTCGCCGAGATCGGACCCCGTGGGCGGCGTCCCTGGGCCGCTGCGGCCGCCCCATGAACGCCGCCGACGAAGCCGGTATCGCGCGGCGTTCCGCGCGCCTCCATCACTGGAACGGCACGGTCACGGGCCCCGGCAGCCGCCGGTAGACGGCGAAGAAGTCGCGGTCGTCGGGAACCAGGTAGCGCATCGGCGACTGCTGGTAATTCGGCACGACTCTGACCGGATGCAGCCCGCCGCGGTGCGAGTAGGTGTTGAGCGTCGGCCACTCCGGGTTGATGTCGAGCTGCATGGCGCGCACGGCACCGGCGCGCTGGAGGATGCGCGCCAGCGTCGTCACCGTCTGGTAGTCGGCCGCCACGTAGATCAGGTTGCCGTGCCGGTCGATCCCCGCTCCGGTGCGCCACACCCGGACGGCGTTTCCGAGGGTGTAGCCCCACTGTGAGCTGTCGTTCAGCGCCGGGTTCAGGCGGCCGTGGTCGATGATGAGCGGCAGGCTCTGGCGCGCGAAGGCGATGTCGCCGCCTGCGACCGGGCCGCCCGTCCAGCGCTTCACGTCGACGCGGCCGTCGCGGTAGCCGACGAGCGTCGCGAGGCCGCGCTTCAGCGGCTCGTACCGATGCCCGCCGATCGACGACCCGTTGTCGCCGTCCTTGTAGATGAAGCCCCCGTTGAACGTCGCGAGGAGCCGCCAGCGCTGGTCGAACGGCACCGACATCGGCCCGCGCGCCGGGGCATTCGGCGGCTCGTATCTGCCTGGATACCAGGCCATCGACGTGCGCGTGTGGTCGAACCAGGCGACGTAGGCGACGATCCGCGGGTAGTTCACCTCCGTCCGAAACGTCGTGACCATGACGGGCGGGCGGCCCTGCACCACCGGGCCCGTGCCCTTCCAGACACCCTCGCCCGCCAGCGGATGAGCGAACACCGGCGTGATCCTCGGCGGGAGCGGGTCGGAGTGGCGGCGGCGGCCGGACTTCGCCGGCTGAGTCGCGCCGATCACCCCGACGGCCGGCAGGTGCTTCAGCTGCGGGCCGCCCGGGCTCGGCGCCTTCCAGCTGTAGTAGTAGTGCTCGACCTCGTCGACGATCCAGTTGCCGTGGTGCGCCCGCAGCCACTCGACGCTCCGCGGCCAGAGCGGCAGGCTCGACGGCTGCATCATCGTTGTCGCGTAGGAGTACGCCGCCGGCGAGAGCAGCACCAGCATCGCCGCCGCCGCGGCGAGCAGTCGGGTGCGCCGACGGCGCCGGGGAGGACGACGGCGGCCGCGTCCGGCCGCGGGCTCGAGGGAACCGGTCGGTTCGATCGCCCAACGCTAGACACGGCTCGTGAGAGCCAGGTGAGGCGCCGCTGAGAAGCCTCCGCGGCGCCGGTCACCTCTCAGCGTTCCGGCGCCTCGCGCAGCAGGCCGTCGAGGTCGAGCTCGCTGTCTGCGAACGCGATGTGCCCGTCGGCGTCGCGCGGCCACTGCTCAGGCGAGCGGTCCCACATGAGCTCGAGGTCGTTGCCGTCGGGGTCGCTCAGGTAGATGGCCTCGTGCGTGCCGTGGTCGGTCGCCTGCCGGATCGGCCAGTCGACCTCCCGCAGCCTGCGGAGCGCGTCCGCGAGCGCGGGCCGCGTCGGGTAGCGGAGTGCCACGTGGTGGAGGCCCGCCACGCCGTCGGGCTGCGGCCCGCCGCCGGCCGACTTCCAGGTGTTGAAGCCCAGATGGTGGTGGTAGCCGCCGGCCGACACGAAGAGCATGTCGCCGGTCGTCCCCCAGCCGGGGACGTCGCGGGCCTCGAGGATCACGTCGAAGCCCAGCACGTCGACGTAGAAGCCGCGGACCCGATCGATGTCGGCCGTCCGCAGATGCACGTGGCCGACGGTGACGCCCGGGTCGATCGGGCGCGAGCTCCGCGCCGCGGGCACCATCGTGCCCTGGGGCCGCGGCGAGTTTGACGGTGTCGTGCTCATGACCCGCACTCTAGGGCCTTTCTGCTGCCGAATAGGGATTCCCCCGATGCCGTGCCGGCCCGCCGCTCGTACCTTTCAGAGAGAGGCCTTGCATCCCACTCGTGCCCGATATAGCATGGGAGCTATGGAGCGTATGCGATGAACGACGAACAGACACCCGACATCTCGGATCTCAAGCTGACCGTCCAGATCCTGACC
>DATAEI010000232.1:0-8052 GCA_036258075.1 Gaiellales bacterium | reverse complement strand
CATGATCGACCACAGGTCGTCCAGCCGGTTCTCCACCGGGGTGCCCGTGAGCGCCACCCGGTGACCCGCCTCCAGCGCGCGGGCGGTCTGGGCGGCTCGGGCCAGCGGGTTCTTGACCGCCTGCGCCTCGTCCAGCACCAGCGCCCGCCAGCCGGCCCGGCGCAGCAGCTCGCGGTCGCGGGGAAGCAGCGCGTAGGAGGTGAGCACGACGTCGAAGCCGTCGAGGTCGGCCGTCCTCGCGGTGCGGTCGGGGCCGTGGTGGATGAGCGTGCGCAGGCCGGGCGCGAACCGGTGTAGCTCCCGCTGCCAGTTCCCGAGCACGGACGTCGGGCAGACGATCAGCGCCGGCCGGCGGAGCTCATCGTCGTGGTCGAGCAGGTAGGCGATCACCTGGACGGTCTTGCCGAGGCCCATGTCGTCGGCCAGGAGCGCGCCCAGGCCCAGCCGGCGGGTGCGCGTGAGCCACCCCAGCCCCACCTTCTGGTACGGCCGCAGCTCGCCCTCGAAGGCGGCGGGCGGCTCCGCCGGCTCGAGCAGCTCGGGGCCGCGCAGCTGGGCCACCAGGCGCTCCAGCTCGCCGGTCGGCTCGCCGACGTCGACGGCCAGCCCGCGCACCTCGTAGCGCCCGGCGAGCGCGGCCCCGAGCGCCGTCATCGCCGGCATCGACGAGCCGTGCAGCGCGATGGCTGCGAGCGCCTTGGCCCGCGCCAGCGCCCGGCCCTTCAAGGCCCGCCACTCACCGCCGACGCGCACCAGCGGCTGGGTCGCCGCGGCCAGGGCCTGGAACTCCTCGTGGCTGATCTCGCGCCCGCCGAGCGACGCGCGCAGGTCGTAGCGCACGACGCCGCCGAGGGAGAGCGCCCCCGGCGAGAACTCCAGCTGGGCCCCGTCGTACTCCAGGTCCTGCTCCTCCACCAGCTCGGGCGGAAGCTCGACCTTGGCCCCGGCGAACTCGAGCGCCGACGCCGCGAGCCGCAGCTCCACGACCCCCTGATGGCCGAGCGTGACGCGGCCGTCGGCGGCGTGCCCGAGCGGGGCGAAGATCCGCGCGGCCTTGCGCAGGATGGCCGGATCCGGCGGATCGAGGTGCAGCGGCCAGCCCGCCTCGGCGTCGGGCGGCGCCTCGAGGCGCAGGACCAGCGGCTCCAGCGTGTCGTGCAGGCGCACGAGCGGCGGCGCCAGCCCGAGGTCGGGCGCGACGGCGCGCAGGAGCGGCTGGAGCATGCCGAGGTCGACGATGTCGCCGTGCGCCTCGGGCGAGCGCAGGATGCGCGGGTCGCGCACCGCGGCCGAGAGCGCCCGCATGGCGGCGTCGACGAACCCGGAGACGGCGTCGACCGCGGCCGGCGGGCTCGCCTCGCCCTCCTCGTCACGGACCACGACCGCGTGGCCCGCCGCGGGAAAGGCCGCCGAGAATCGCGTGAGGTCGGGGATGTCGCCCCCGCCCACGATCGACTGCTCGACGACCCGCGCCGCCAGCCTCCATGCACGCACCGATGCGCTCGACGGGCCGTCGCGCTCGGTCAGGAGGTGGGCGATCGCCGGGAGCATCTCCAGGCAGCGCATCTCGACCGTGCGGTGGCTCTCGCCCACCGCCACCGTCTGCGACAGGCGCCGCAGCGTGTCGGGCAGCCCGACCTCGCCGAGGAGGTCGGCCCAGCCGCCGGGCGTGAGCGGCGTCATCGAGTAGTAGCCGAGCAGGGGCTCTTCGACCCCCCGGGGGACGAACGCGAGCTCGAGCGGCGCCCGCCGGGCCATTGAGGTCGAGGGGAGGGACAAACTTGTAACCTAGCTCTGGATGCAGGTGCGATTGACCATCAACGGGCAGCCGCACGAGCTCGACGTGGCGCCGCACCGTGCGCTGGCGGACGTGCTTCGCGACGACCTGGCGCTCACGGGCACCAAGGTCGCCTGCGGGGAGGGCACGTGCGGGACGTGCACGGTGCTCCTCGACGGCCGGCCCGTGCTGTCGTGCCTCACGCTCGCGGGCGCGTGCGACGGCTCGGAGCTGCAGACCGTCGAAGGCTCGACCCCGCTGCTCGAGCGGCTCCGGGCGGCGTTCACGGCGCACGACGGCTTCCAGTGCGGCTTCTGCACGCCCGGCCAGCTGATGTCGGCCGCGGCCCTGCTCGAGCGCACGCCGAGCCCGAGCCGCGAGGAGATCCGCGTCGCCATGGCGGGCAACTTGTGCCGCTGCGGGGCATACGAGGGGATCGAGCAGGCGGTTGCGGCCGCCGCCGAGGGCGGATGACCGCGAAGCTCGTCAAGACCGAGGCCGTCGTCGAGGGCCGCACCGAGGTGCGCTGGACGCTCGTCGAGGAGGACGACACCCCGGAGTTCGAGGACGGCGCGGCCACCCGGCCGATCGGCGAGCCGACTCCGCGCATCACCGCGCGCGCACGGACGACCGGATCCGCCCGGTTCACCGTCGATATCGCGCTCCCCGGCCTCCTCGAGGCGGCGGTGCTGCGCAGCCCGCACGCCAACGCGCGGGTGACCTCGCTCGACCTGGACGCCGCCCGTGCCGTCCCGGGCGTGCGCGCGGTCATCGGCCCCGGCGAGGGGCCCGAGAACGGCGACTCCCCGCTCAGCGACACGCCCGGGTTCGCGGGGGCGGCGATTGCGGCCGTGGCCGCGGACAGCGCCGACGCCGCCGAGGCCGCCCTCGCAGCGCTCGCGCCGGAGTACGAGGTGCTCGGCTTCGTGACGGGCATCGACGAGGCGTTCGAGAAGCACGACTTCCTGGTCGACCCAACCGAGCACGAGCGCGGCGATCCGGACGCCGCCCTGGCCGCGGCCGACATCACGCTCGAGGCGTCCTACATCGCGCCTGCGCAGCTTCACAACTCGCTCGAGCCGCACGCTGCGGTGGCCGACTGGCGCGATGAGGGGCTCGTGATCTGGAGCTCGACCCAGGCCATCTACGACGCCCGTGCAACGGTCGCCGAGGCGTTCGGGCTCGATCCCGAGCGCGTGCGCGTCATCTGCGAGTTCATGGGCGGCGGGTTCGGCTCGAAGTTCGGCGTCGGCCCGCAGGGGATCCTCGCCGCCGAGCTCTCGCGCCGCACCCGGCGGCCGGTCCGGCTCGTGAACAGCCGCCGCGAGGAGAACATCACCGCGGGGTTCCGGACGCCGGCCAAGATGGACTACACGATCGGCGCGTCGGCGGACGGCCGGCTCCAGGCCGTCGAGGCATCCGCGGTCATGGGCATGGGAAGCGGCGGCTGGGCCTTCCCGGTGCTCGAGCCGGTGAAGTCGATCTACGCCTGCCCGAACGTGCGCCTCATGGTCGCGCCGGTGCGCCAGAACCTCGGCCCGTCGGTGGCCTTCCGGGCGCCCGGCGTCATGGAGGGGACGTTCGGCTTCGAGCAGGCGCTCGACGAGCTGGCCGAGAAGGTCGGCATCGACCCGCTCGACCTGCGCCGCCTGAACCACTCCGAGGCCGACCCCGAGAGCGGCAAGCCGTACTCCTCCAAGCACCTGCTCGAGTGCTACGACAGGGCCGCAGAGCTGGCCGGCTGGGCCGAGCGCGATGCGCTGCGCGGCGACGGCCGCATCCGGCGCGGGATGGGCGCCGCCAGCCAGTACTGGTGGGGCGGCGGCGGCCCGCCCGCCTACGCCGAGGTGCGGGTCGGGAAGGCCGCCCGGCCGGCGATCACCGTCGGCCTCCAGGACCTCGGCACGGGCACGATGACCGCCTGCGCCGTCATCGCCTCCGAGCGGCTGGGCATCCCCGTCGACGCGATCACGGTCTACGCGGGCGACACGTCCCGGATCGGGCACGGGCCGTTCTCGGGCGGCTCGATGACGCTGGCGTCGATCGCCCCGGCGGTGCGGTCGGCGGCCCACCACGTTCGCACCGAGATCCTGGGCCTCGCGGCCGAGATGTTCGAGATCGCGGCGTCCGACCTCACGCTCGAGGACGGCGAGATCCGCTCGGTCGACGGGACGCTGCGTCAGCCGATCACCGAGGTCACCGGCAAGCTGGGGAACGCGTGGATCTCGGGCTCCGGGTCGCGCGGCCCGAACCCCGAGGGCATGAACGTGAACACGTTCGGCTGCCAGATCGCCCAGGTCGCGGTCGACACCGGAACCGGCCGGATCACCGTCGAGCGGATCGTCGCCGTCCACGACATCGGCCGGGTGGTGAACCCGATGGGCGCCCGCAGCCAGGTGATGGGCGGGATCCTCCAGGGAATCGGGTTCACGCTCATGGAGGAGCGCGTCGTCGACCCGACGACCGGCACGGTCGTGAACGCCGGCCTCGAGGACTACAAGGTGCCGACGATCGCCGACCTGCCCGAGGTGGTCTGCGAGTTCGTGGGCGATCCCGACCCGCACCTGAAGCTGGGCGTGAAGGGGCTCGGCGAGCCGCCCGTCATCCCGACGCCGGGAGCGATCGGGAACGCGGTGGCGCATGCGCTCGGCGTGCGGCTGCGCGAGGCGCCCTACACGCCGCGCCGCGTGCTGGAGGCGCTCGGCGCATGAGGACGTTCGGCTACGTCAGGCCCGCGGATGCGGGCGAAGCCTCGGCGCGGCTCCGCGACGGCGCGCGGGCGATGGGCGGCGGCACCGACCTCATCCCCCAGCTCGACCGCGGCATCCTGCCCTCCGACGAGGTGGTCGACCTGCGGACGCTCGGCCTTTCAGGGATCGAGCACTCGAACGGCGGCGTGCGGATCGGCGCCACCACACCGGTCGCCGAGGTCGAGCGTGACCCGGGGATCGGCGAGCGCTTCGCGGGGCTGCGCCAGGCGGCCGCGGCCGTCGGCTCGCCCCAGCTGCGCGAGATGGGGACGGTCGGCGGCAACCTCTGCCAGCAGGTGCGGTGCTGGTACTTCCGCCATCCCGACCTCCAGTGCTGGCTCCGCGGCGGCGAGACCTGCTACGCCCAGATCGGCGACCACCGAAAGCACGGGCTCGAGCCGGGCGACTGCATCTCGGTCGCCCCGTCTGACCTGTCCGCGGCGCTGCTCGCGCTCGATGCCCGGGTCGAGACGACCGCGCGGCAGATGCCGCTCGCCGACCTCTACCGCAAGGCGACCGATGACCGCCGCTCCACCCTGACGCTCGAGCCGGGCGAGTTCCTGACGGCCGTCGAGGTGCCGCGCGCCCCGGACGCGAGCGCCTACGTCATCGCGGGCGAACGGGCCGCCTGGAGCTTCGCGCTGGTCGGCGTCGCGGCGGCGCGGTTCGGCGATGACGTGCGGATGGCAGCGGTCGGCGTCTCGAACCTGCCGCGGCAGATCGACCCCGCCGATCCGACGCGCGACCTGCCCGGCCTCGACATGACGCGCTGGAAGCGGCGGCTGCTCGAGACGCTCGCGTCGGACGCGGGCGCCGCCGTCGGGCGGTGAGCGGCCCGGTTCCCGACTACGTCGAGGAGCGGCTGCGACGGCCGCCGCCCGAAGGCTGCAACGTCATCCCCGGCTCGACGCCGGTCGTGGGCTTCGGCGACCCGAGGAACGCCAAGGTCGCCACGATCGGCCTCAACCCAAACCGGCTCGAGTTTCTCGACTCCGACGGTTCGCTTCTGCGCGAGGACACGCAGCGGCTCGAGACGCTGCTCTCGGTCGGCGCGAACTCGCTCGAGGAGGTCGAGAGCCACGTGCTCGCCCGGGTCTTCGAGGGCTGCAGCTGGTACTTCGAGCGCAATCCGTACCGGCGCTGGTTCGACGTCCTCGAGCGGGTGCTGAACGGCATCGGGGTGAGCTACTACCGCGGAACGGCCTGCCACCTCACGCTGGTGCAGTGGGCGACGAACCCGACCTGGGGCCTCCTGCCGGAGTCGTCGCGCGTACAGCTCCTGCTCCAGGACGCCCCCTTCCTGCGCGAGCGGATCGAGTCGGAGCGGATCGAGCTCGTCCTCCTGAACGGCCGCGGCGTGATCACGGCGTTCACCGACACGGTCGGCTGCCACCTCCACGATGACGACCCGCCGATCGCCGACGCCCAGACCCAGACGCACTTCATGACCGGCGAGACCGAGTTCGGCACGCGCATCATCGCCTGGACGACCAACCTGCACGCGGCGGTCGGGGTGAGCGAGTGGCACCGGGCCGGGATCACCGAGCGGGTGGCCGCGCTGGCGGCCGTCGGCGCAAATGACGCCGAGCCCTGACCTCGAGATCCTCGAGGCGGAGCGCTCGCGCGCCTGCCGGCTCACGCCCGACCGGGCGCTGCGCGACGTCCAGGCGGCGGCGGCCTGGGTGCGCGAGCGCGGGATCGTCACGATCGTGCCGGACTGTTCGCTTCCGAGCCTCTTTCTCGCCTGCCATGAGCCGCCCTACAAACCCGGGTCGCGGGGGTTCGGGCTCTGGCCGCGAACGAAGTACCCGTGGGCCGTTGAGCTGACCGGCCACGCGGGCAATCATGGGCTCAAGATCCACCGCGGCAAGCGCGTGCTCGTCTCCGACGGCGTCGCCGCCATCCTCGACCCGCTGTGCCGGGCGGCGCTTGAGGCGGCGGTCGCCTCGCCGCTCGTCGCGCACCTGCGCGCCGCCGGGCCGTCGCTCGTCGAGGACCTCCAGGTCGAGCTCGGCCTGTCCGCCGGCGAGCTCCGCCGGCTGCGCACGCCGCTCGAGCGCACAGGCGCGATCGTCTCTCGGTCGGTCACCGTCCCGGCGCGGACAGGCGGCCACCGCCACACGTCCGAGCTGCGACTGTGGACACACGCTGAAACACCTGTACCAGGTACCAATGTTTCACCCGAGGCCGCCCTGGCCGATCTCCTCGTGGCTGGTGTTCGGGCGGCCGTGCTGGCGCCCGAGGACGAGGCGGGGCAGTGGTTCTCATGGCCGGTGCCGCGCGGCTCCATCCAGAAGCTGGTGGACGCCGGGCGCCTGACACGGGTTTCCAAGGGCTGGTTGACGGCGTAGGCGGCGAAGACTCGTTTCGTGAAGGAGCGGGTCGCGCCCATCGCGGGGTCGCTCGGGCCACTCGCGGCGGATGTGCCCGAGCTGGAGCCCTTGGCGCCGACGCCGCGGCGACTCCTGCTGACGGCGATCTCTGCGACCCTGACGAGATCGACGCCGATGCCGCGCCGGCGGGCGCGCGCGGCGACCAGGGTGTCGATCACGAACGCGTGGCTGCCTCCGTCCCAGACGACGTTGACGAAGCCGGCCAGGCCCTCGTCGTCGCGGGCGGTGACCCAGCCCAGGCTGAGCCGCTCCACCTGGTCACGCCAGTCCCAGTCGAGGAGATCGTGCTCGAACCCCTCTGCATGAAGGACGTTGAGCTCATCGCTCGTGAACGCGCCGCGCCACTCGTACGCGACGGCCACTACGCGCGCGGGCGGGTGACGGCGCCCTCGCTGGCGCTCGAGACCTGCGCGGCGTACTTGGCGAAGACGCCCGTCGTGTAGCGCGGCTGCGGGGGCGTCCAGTCGCGCAGGCGGGCTGCGATCTCGTCGTCGGAGAGCTCGACCCTGAGCTCGCGGGCGTCGACGTCGAACTCGACGACGTCGCCGTCCTCGAGGATCGCGATCGGGCCGCCGTGGGCGGCCTCGGGCGTCACGTGGCCCGCCATGAGACCGTGGGTCGCGCCGGAGAAGCGGCCGTCGGTGACGAGCGCGACGTCCTCTCCGAGGCCCTCGCCGACGATGGCGGCGGTCACGTGCAGCATCTCGCGCATGCCGGGGCCGCCGGCGGGGCCCTCGTAGCGGATCACGACGACGTCGCCGGCCTGGATCGCACCGGCCTTGACCGCGGCGAAGCAGTCCTCCTCGCGATCGAACACGCGGGCCGGGCCGCGGTGGCGGACGCGCTCGTGGCCGGCGAGCTTCACGACGCAGCCGTCCGGCGAAAGGTTGCCGCGCAGGATCGCGAGCCCGCCGGTCTCCTTGATCGGCTGCTCGATCGGGACGACGACGGGCTGGCCCGGCGTCTCGACGACATCGTCGGCGACCTGGCCGAGCGTGCGGCCGTCGACGTTGCGGGCGCCGGCGTGGACGAGCTCGCGCTTGCGAAGCTCGCGGGCGACCAGGCCGACGCCGCCGGCATCGAAGAGGTCGGTGGCGACGAACTGCCCACCCGGCTTCAGGCTGGCCACGAT
>DATAEI010000231.1:0-22565 GCA_036258075.1 Gaiellales bacterium | reverse complement strand
GGGCTCACCAAGCGCTACGGGCCGACGCTGGCCCTCGACGGGCTCGACCTCTCGATCCCGGCCGGTGAGGTCTACGGCTACCTCGGGCCGAACGGCGCCGGCAAGACCACCACGATCAGGCTGCTGCTCGGCCTGCACCGGGCCACGGCGGGGAGCGCGCGGGTCTTCGGGCTCGATCCCTGGACAGACCCGGTGAGCTCGCACCGCCGGCTGGCGTACGTGGCCGGCGAGCCGCTCCTGTGGCCCGCGCTCACGGGCGAGGAGTGCCTCGAGTTCATGGCCAACCTGCACGGCTCGGTCGACCGCGCCTACCGAAGCGAGCTCGTCGACCGCTTCCAGTTCGACCTCGGCAAGCGCGTGCGTGACTACTCGAAGGGGAACCGCCAGAAGATCCAGCTCATCGCCGCGTTCGGCTCCCGCCCCGACCTCCTGGTGCTCGACGAGCCGACGAGCGGCCTTGACCCGCTCATGGAGGTCGCCTTCCGCGACACCGTCGGCGAGGCGCGCGAGCGCGGCCAGACGGTCTTCCTCTCGTCGCACATCCTGAGCGAGGTCGAGGCGCTGTGCGACCGGGTGGGGATCCTGCGCGAGGGCCGGCTGGTCGAGGAGGGGACGCTCGCCGAGCTCCGCCATCTCTCGCGCCACGTCGTCGAGGCGACCTTCGCCGGCCCACCGCCGGAGCTGCGGCTGCCGCCGGGCGTGTCGGCGACGCCCGCGGGCGGGACGACCCTGCGCTTCGCGGTCAGCGGCGCGATCGGGCCGCTCGTGGACGCGCTTTCCGGGACGGGCGTGGCCGGCCTCACCAGCAGGGAGCCGTCGCTCGAGGAGCTCTTCCTGGCCCAGTACGACCGCACGCCCGACGATGCCGCGGCCCGGGGCGCGTAGCGGCGCCCGAATCGCGCTCGTCCGGCACGCGCTCCGGCAGGAGCGCGTCCGCCTCGGCGTCTTCGCCGCGATCGTCGCCCTCTACACCGCCGCGAACGTCGTCGGGTACCGCGACACCTACCCGACGCAGGCGCAGCGCGACCGGTTCGCTGCGGCCTTCGGCGAGAACGTGGCGCTGCGGCTCTTCTACGGCCTGCCGCACGACCTGTCGACGGTCGCCGGGTACGTCGAGTTCCGGGTCGTCGGCATCCTCTCGGTGGTCCTCGCGGCCTGGGCCGTCTTCGCGGCGGTGCGCGCGCTGCGCGGCGAGGAGGACGCCGGCCGCTTCGAGCTGGTGCTCGCCGGGCCGCTTCAGCGGGGCGAGGCGACGGCGGCCGTGCTCGCGGCGCTCGCGGTCGAATGCGTCGTCCTCTGGGCTGCGGCCGCCTTCGCGCTCGTGGCCACGGGCACCGCGTTCGGCGACATCTCGCTCGGACAGTCGCTCCTCATCGGCATGGCGATCGCAGCCCCGGCGGTGCTGTTCGCGGCGGTCGGCGCGCTGGTGTGCCAGATCGCCCCGACGCACCGCTCGGCGCAGGCGCTCGGGGGCGCGCTGGTCGCCCTGTTCCTGCTCCTGCGGATCGTCGCCGACCTCGTCGACGGCGCGCGCGACCTGCGATGGGTGACGCCGCTCGGCTGGGCGGGCGAGGTGCGGCCCGTGACCGGCAGCCGGCCCGAGGTGCTGCTCCTCTTCGCCGTCGCTGCGGCCGCCGCGGCCTGGGCCACGATCGCCGTGGCGCGCCACCGCGACGTCGCCACGGGCCTGGTGGGCGGCGGCCGGGCTCCGCGCTCGCACGGCCGCCTGCTCCGCTCCCCGCTCCAGGCGGCGATCCGGGGCGAGGCTCCGACCCTCCTCACCTGGATCGCCGGCGGCGGCCTCTTCGCCGGGCTGATCGGCGGGTTCTCGAAGAACATCGCCGAGGAGGCCCGCAAGGCGAACCTCCACTCGACCCTCGGCACCGACTACACGACGCCGGGCGGCTACCTCGCGCTGACGTTCGTCTTCTTCGCGCTCGTGGTCGCGCTCTTCGCCGCGAGCCACCTGAACGGCATCCGCGACGAGGAGGGCTCGGGTCGGCTCGAGACGCTGCTCTCCCTCCCGGTCGGCCGCACCCGCTGGCTCGCCGGGCGTGTCGGCATCGCCGCTGTCGCGAGCGTCGTACTCGCCCTGCTGACGGGGATCCTGGCCTGGGCCGGGGCGGCGACGCAGGATGCCGGCGTCGGGCTGGGATCGCTTGCCGCCGCGGGCGCGAACTGCATCCCGGCCGCGCTCCTCTTCCTCGGGCTGGGCACGCTGCTCTTCGCGGTGGCGCCGAGGCAGAGCGCGGGCGCGGCCATGGCGCTCGTCGGCGCGAGCTTCCTATGGGAGCTGGTCGGCGCGGTGGTGGGCGCTCCGTCGTGGGCGCTCGCGCTCTCGCCCTTCCACCACGTGGCGGCCGTACCGGTGGCGCGGTTCGACACGACGGGGGCGGCGATCATGCTGGCCCTCGGGGTGGGCTCGGCGGCGGCCGGCCTGGCGGTGTTCACCCGCCGGGATCTGCAGACGTCATAAGTATGCGAACATACGTTCGATGCGGGCCGAGGCGACGATCCTCCACGCCGACCTCGACGCGTTCTACGCGTCGGTCGAGCAGCGCGACGACCCGAGCCTGCGCGGACGGCCGGTGATCGTCGGCGGCGGGGTCGTGCTGGCCGCAAGCTACGAGGCCAAGGTCTATGGGATCCGCACGGCGATGGGCGGCCGCCAGGCCCGCCGCCTCTGCCCCGAGGCGGTCGTCGTGCCTCCGCGGATGTCCGCCTACTCCGAGGCAAGCAAGGCTGTCTACGAGGTGTTCGAGGACACGACGCCGCTCGTCGAGGGGCTCTCGATCGACGAGGCCTTCCTCGACGTCCGCGGCCTCGAGCGGCTGGCCGGAAGCCCGGCCCGGATCGGCGCTCGCCTTCGGGCGGACGTGCGCGAGCGCGTGGGCCTGCCGATCACCGTCGGCGTCGCGCGGACGAAGTTCCTCGCCAAGGTCGCAAGCGGCGTGGCGAAGCCGAACGGCCTCCTCGTCGTCGCGCCGGACCGCGAGCGGGCATTCCTCCTGCCGCTGCCGGTCGAGCGGCTGTGGGGCGTCGGGCCGGTGACGGCCGCGAAGCTCCGCGCCCGCGGCGTCGCCACGGTCGGGCAGGTCGAACGCATGGGGGAGGGCGCGCTCGTCTCGCTGCTCGGCCGCGCCGCGGGCGGCCAGCTGCACGCCCTTTCGCACAACCGCGATCCGCGGGTGGTGCGGACGCGCCGGCGCCGGGGCTCGATCGGCTCCCAGCGCGCCATCGGCCGCGGCCCGCACACGGCGGCCGAGATCGACGCCAGCCTGATCGCGCTCGTCGAGCGGGTGACGCGGCGGATGCGGGCGGCGGGGCGGGTCGGGCGAACGGTGGTGCTGCGCCTGCGCTTCAGCGATTTCTCGCGCGCGACACGCTCGCACACGATGTCCCGGCCCACGGCCCAAACCGGGGCCGTGCTCGCGGCGATGCGGGAGCTGGTCGCCGCCGCCGCGCCGATGATCGAGCGCCGCGGCCTGACGCTCATCGGCGTTGCGGTGACAAACCTGCACGATGCCGGCGAGCGCCAGCTCGAGCTGCCGTTTCAGCCCGACCGCAGCGAGGCCCTGGACGACGCGCTCGACGAGGTGCGGCGCCGGTTCGGCTCGAAGGCCGTGAACAGGGCCGTGCTGCTCGGACGCGACCCCGGCCTCACCGTGCCGCTGCTTCCGGACTGATGCCCGTCGCGACGAGCGGACGCGGCTAGGGGTGCCGCGGTTGCCGGCGGCGGCCTGTACGGAGCTGCGGGTATTCCTCGCCCAGGCGCCGCTTCGACCGGTCGATCGCCCCTTGGACCTGTTGCTTGGCACGTCGCGCCGTGAGGTCCGATTGCCGCGATCTGGGGGTCGACATTCTCTCGTGACTACCCGTCCCCGCCGCGCCGGAAACGGCACGGCCTGCGTCGGTGGCACACTTTCGGGATGGCGACGATGGCCGACCTGGACGAGCTCGCGCTCGCGATGCCGCAGGCGACGAAGGAGGTTGCCGCCGACGGCCGGCCCTCGTACCTCGTCCACGGCAAGATGTTCTGCTTCCACCGCAGCCGCCGGCCCGACGCGGTCGACCCCGCCACCGGCGAGCGGATGGACGACGTGCTCATGTTCCGCGTTCCGGGGCTCGAGGAGAAGGAGCTCATCCTCTCCGACGACCGCGGGATCTACTTCACGACGCCGCACTTCCGCGGCTATCCGGCGGTGCTGGTGCGCATCCCCGACCTGGCCCGGCTCGACCGCGAGGAGCTGCGGGATGTCGTCGTCGACGCCTGGCTGACGCGGGCGCAGAAGCGGATCGCCAAGGCCTGGCTCGCCGCGAACGCCGAGGAGGGCTGAGCTGTGGTGGTGTTCGCCCCGCCCGCCCGCCACCTGCTGCGCGCCAGGGATCTCGCCGACGCGAGGTACTTCGAGCCGCTCGACGTCGACGACCTCGCCCGAGCGGCCGGCCTCTCGCGGGCGCACTTCAGCCGGGAGTTCCGGCGGGCGTTCGGCGAGTCGCCCCACGCCTACCTCCTGACCCGCAGGCTGGAGCGGGCGGCGGCGCTCCTGCGCGGCACCGAGCATTCGGTCGCCGACATCTGCTTCGCCGTCGGGCTTCGCAGCGTCGGCTCGTTCACGTCGAGCTTCACCCGCACGTACGGCGTCTCGCCGACGGCCTACCGGGCGGCGCATCCTCCCGCCGCCAGCCGCGCGATCGTGCCGGCCTGCGTGCTTCGCTTCTACGGCCGCCCGCAACGGCGCACGTTTGGAGAAGACAGGCCCGCAGCCCACGGATAGCGTGGATCTCGCCAGATCCGATCCACCCGAGGAGGGGACGAATGTACAAGCTCAGCACCGCCCAGCTCTGGGTCAACGACCAGGACGAGGCGCTCGAGTTCTACACGACGAAGCTCGGCATGGAGGTGCGCTCCGACGTCACCCTTCCCGAGCTCGGCGACTTCCGCTGGCTGACGGTCGGCCCGCCGAGCCAGCCTGACATCGCGATCGTGCTCATGGCGATCCCCGGCCCTCCGGTGATGGACGCCGAGACCGCCGAGCAGGTGCGGACCCTCATGTCCAAGGGCTTCGCCGGAACGGTGTTCCTCACGACCGACGACTGCCGCGCCTCGGTCGAGGAGCTGAAGGGCCGCGGCGTCGAGTTCACCGAGGAGCCCGAGGAGCGCCCGTACGGGATCGACTCCGCCTTCCGCGATCCCTCCGGCAACAGCTTCCGCCTCACGCAGGTCGACGAGGCCGTGGTGTCGGCGTAAGCGTGGCGCCCGCCCGGCCCATGGAGGAGCTGCCCGCTCCATGAGCCGGGCTGCCGGCGGCCTACCGTTCGCCGGTCAGACGGTCGAGGTCCCGCAGGATGGCGAAGCCGGTGTTGTTGTGGCCCCGGTGCTTGCCGGCTTCGGGCGTGAAGGGGTGAAAGACGGTGAGCACGTTGGCGTCGGGAAAGATCCCCCAGTCCGGGCCGAGCAGGTTGCGGAAGGCCACGTAGGTCGGCATGAACTCCGGTGCGTGGTCGAACGTCAGCGAGAACACGTACCCGCGCCTGGCGACTGCCGGGAGCCCGGCGTTCGTCGCGGCGCCCGTGAGCGTGAGGCCCTTTGGAATCGCGGCTCTGTATTGGGCCGGGATCTCGCTGACGGGAATGGTGTGCGCATCGAGGCCGTGGTGGTTCAGGACGGCGATCACCTGCCTGATGTCAACCACGGCGGTGTGGGGCACGCACAGGTCGGGGCGGGCGACGCACTTGAGCGGCGGCGGGATCCGGGTGATGGGCCTCGCGGGAAGCGCGGCGAGCGCGCCGGAGATGCGGCCGCGAAGGGCGGGCGGCGCATCGGCGAGCCGGGCCGGCGTGACGATGAGGTTCCCGCGCCATCCGCCGATGACGCCGCTCACCCGCGTCCATGAGCCGCGCGACGGGTGCGGCTCGTCCGGCCGCGGCTCGCGGAGGAAGGCGGCGTACTCGGCGATGGCCTGGCAGGCGCGCTCGGTGTAGCCGCCCTGCCCCCACTTGCACTTCACGCGCGAGATCGTGAGACCCGACCGGCGCTGCGAGACGATCGTGATCTGGCCCTGGTGCTGGCGGGCGACGCTCCGCGGGTCGCCGCGGGGGATGTACGTCTGAGCCGTCACGCGGCCGAGCAGGCTCAGGTCGGGGAGCGGCTGTCCGGCCGGCCCGGCGCGCAGCGTGCGGACGGTCGGCAGACCGGCCCGCGGCCCCGTCCGGGGCGACGGCAGCACCGCGTAGGCGAACCAGGCCCACCGCCCGATCGGCGCGGGACAGGCGGTCGGGATGCGCTTGCAGCCCTGGAGGTAGAGCGAGATCGAGAACGGCCCCTCGACCAGGACGACGCCCGCCCGGTCCGGGTAGCGGCTGGCCTCGCCGCCGAAGACCTGCGCCATCCTGGCTGCCGTCGTCATGTTGACCGTCGAGATGCCCGACACCTGGTTCCGGGGAAGCGTGCCGATGATGCCGCTGTAGGCCGCGCCGGTCACTCGGATCGTGCGGCGCATGCGCACCGTGAGGTGCGTGGAGGGGCGCCTGGTCGAATCGTGGAGCGGCGGGTGATCCGTGCTGAAGCTGAAGACGCCGGTCTTGGCCTGTGCGGCCGCGCCGAGGCCGATCAGGAGCGCCGCCGCCAGGAGGGCGCCACGCACCGGGATGCGAAGTCCGGACTGTCGCCGCTGCGAGCGCTCGATCACGTCAGCCCAGTCGCCCTCCGCGTCGCGGGGGGTCAGGCGGGCGCTCTCGAGCAGCTCGGCGATGTGGGCGTCGATCTCGGTCACGAGTCGCTCCCGGTCATCCGCCGCCGCAGCGTTGCCAGGGCCGCGTTGGCCGTCGAGCCGACCGTGCCCACCTGCATGTCGAGCACCGCGGCGATCGTCCGGTAGTCGAGCTCGGCGTAGTAGCGCAGGAAGAGGACCGCCCGCTGCCGCTCCGGAAGCTCGCTCAGGAGGGCCAGGCCGGTGTCGGGCTCGGGGCTCACGGCCGGCGCCTGCTCGACGTCGTGCACGTCGGCGAGGCGGCGTGGCCGGCGCGCCGCGCTGTGTGCCGCGTTGACCACGATGCGCCAGAGCCAGCTCTCCAGGGATCCGCCGCCCCGGTACGAGGCGCGCGCCCTGATCGCGCCGGCGAAGCCGTCCTGCACCGCGTCGCGCCCCAGCTCCGCGTCCCGGCAGAGCATCGCCGCGACCGCGACGAACCGGGCGTACTGCGTCCGGTAGACGGCTTCGATGTCCGCAAGCGACGCTCCTTCTGACGGCGGCTTCGCCGCGTGGCGCTCGGTCAGCACACTCACCAGGAGACAGACGCTACGCCCTGGGCGGTTTCTTCAGTCCAGGTCGCCATGGGGCCAGGCCCCATCGCAGGGCAGCGATGGGGCCTGGCCTCGGTGGCATGGCCTAGCGGCGGGTGCCGATCGCCTCGAGGTAGGTGCCGGGGATCGACACGGCGCCGGCGCCCAGCCGGTTGCGCGTGCGGACGAGGTCGAGCAGGTCGGCGACGAGCGCGTCGCGGTTCGAGCCGGCCGCGTCGAGGGCGCGGACGGCCGGTCCATACGATCCGCCGAAGACGTCGACGAAGTGCTCGGGCGAGCGGTACCGGAACGTGAACGTCCGCTGCCGCACCTGGAGGTAGTCGAGCTTCGAGCCCATCAGAGCGCGCAGGCCGGGCTCGGTGCCCCACACGAACGGCGACGGGACGCGGACGAGCGACGGGACGTGCGTGCTCATCACCCGGAACATGTCGCCGACGAAGCCCGTCGGCGTCCAGCTCGCGAGCGCGATGGTGCCGTGCGGGCGGACGACGCGGACGAGCTCGTCCGCCGCGCGGACCGGGTCGGCCGCGAACATGACCCCGAACACCGACGTCACGGCGTCGAACTCGCCGTCGCCGAACGGCAGCGACTGGGCGTCGGCCTCGGCCAGGGCGACCGGCAACCGCTCGGCGGCGGCCCGCTCGCGGGCCCGGTCGAGCAGGGCGGGCACGTAGTCGATGCCCACGGCCTCGGCGCCCAGACGGGCGGCGGCGATGGCGGCGTTCCCCGAGCCGGTTGCGACGTCGAGCACGCGCCATCCGGCGTGCAGGTCGGCCGCGTCGACCAGCGATTCGGACACGGGGTGGACGGACGAGGCGATGACGGCGTAGTCGCCCGACGACCACACCTGGCGCTGGCGCGTCGTCAGCTCGGCGGTGTCGGGGGCGGGCGTGTCGAGAGTGTGCATTTGTGGGGCTCCTTGGAGATGAAAGACGAACGATCGTGCTAACTAGATCGAACTATACGAACGGTCGTGCTATCTTGTCAAGCATGAACGTGACCGCCCCCACCCGCCGCACCCGCTCGGACGGCGAGCGCAGCCGCCGGACCATCCTCGACGCGGCCGCCCGGCTCGCCACCGTCGAGGGGCTGAACGGCCTCTCGATCGGCGGGCTGGCCGACCACATCGGGATGTCGAAGAGCGGCCTCTACGCACACTTCAAGTCGAAGGAGGAGCTCCAGCTCGCAACCATCGAGACGGCCGCCGAGATCTTCGACGCCGAGGTCATGGTGCCCGCCGCCGCAGCTCCGGTCGGACGCGCCAGGGTGTGGGCGCTCGCGAACGAGTTCCTCGCCCACCTCGAGCGCGGCGTCTTCCCGGGGGGATGCTTCATCGCGTCGGTGGCGGCCGAGCTCGACACCCGCCCGGGTCGCGTTCGCGACCGGATCGTGGAGTTCATCGGCAGCTGGGTCGGGGACCTGCGCGAGGCCGTGACTGCGGCGCAGGCAGCCGGCGAGGTGGAGGGAGACGAGGACGTCGAGCAGCTCACGTTCGAGATCAACGCGATGCTGATGATGGCGAACGGTGCGTACGTGATGGATCCCGACCCCGAGGTGCTCGAGCGGGCGCGGCGCGGCATCGCGAAGCTCATCGGCCCGCCGCCGGCGCGGTAGGGTCGCCGCGATGCTCGAGCTCCGTCCGAACTGCGAGCGCTGCGACCGCGACCTCCCGCCGGATGCGGACGCGCGCATCTGTACCTACGAGTGCACGTTCTGCCCGGAGTGCGCAGAGGGTGCGCTCGCGAACGTCTGCCCCAACTGCGGCGGCGGCTTCGTCCCGCGGCCGATCCGCCCGCGCGGCGAGTGGCGCCCCGGCACCGGCCTCGCGCACGACGCGCCGGGGACCCGGCGGCGGTCGCTCGGCTACTCCGAGGCCGAGATCGGCGCGCTCGTCGACCGCCTTCGGGCCGTCGACCCGCGCGAGCGCTAGACCGCCGCGGCCATGACGGCGGCTCGGGCGCGCCGGATCGCCTGGACGCTCGCGTCGACGTCGTCCTCGCCGGTCGACCAGTTCGAGACCGAGATGCGAAGCAGGCGCTCGCCGCGCCAGGTCGTGGCGCCGAGCCAGCAGGTGCCGTCGTCCTGGACGGCGCGCTCGATGCGCTCGGTCAGCGCCTCGTCTCCGACGCGCACGAGCACCTGGTTCAGCACCACGTCGTTCGCCACCTCGATGCCGTCGAGCGCCTCGAGCCGCTCGGCGAAGCGCTCCGCCATCCGGCAGCAGCGGTCGACCAGGTCGGCGACGCCCGACCGTCCCAGCGCGCGCAGCGCGGCCCAGGTGGCGAACCCGCGGGCCCGGCGCGACGACTCGATCGTGAAGTCGCCGCCCCCGAAGGCCCGGCCCGCGACCTGGCCCGAGAGGTAGGCGGCGGTGTAGGTCATCGCCTCGACGTGCGTCTCGGGGTGGGCGCAGAACGCGTAGCCCGAGTCGTACGGCACGTTCAGCCACTTGTGCCCGTCGCAGCCCCAGGAGTCGGCCAGCTCGACGCCGTCGACGAGGCCGGCCTTCCGCGGGCACGCGGCTGCCCACAGCCCGAACGCGCCGTCGACGTGGAGCCACGCGCCGTGCTCGCGCGTCGCAGTGCCGATCGCCCGCAGGTCGTCGCAGGCGCCGGTGTTCACGTTGCCGGCCTGGGCGCAGACGATCGTGGGCACGCCGGGCGCGTCCGCCAGGGCAGCCTCGACGGCGTGCGGGTTCATCTCCCCGTTTGCGAGCGCCGGGACGGCATCGATGGAGCCGTCGCCGAGCCCGAGCAGCCTGAGCGCCCGGTCGATGGTCGCGTGCCGCTCGACGCCCGCCAGTATGCGGACGCGCGGCGCGCCGGTGAGGCCGTCGCGGCCCACGTCCCAGCCGTGCGCGGCCAGGACGTGCGTGCGGCCCGCCGCGATGCCGACCGTGTTGGCCGCGCCGGCGCCCGTGACGAAGCCCGCCGACGCGGAAGCGGGCAGGTGCAGGAGCTCCTTCAGCCACGTGCCGGCCACGTCCTCGAACGCCACCGCAGCAGGAGCGAGCGCGGCGTTGAAGGCGTTCTGGTCCCACCCCGTCGTGAGCAGGTCGGCGATCACGGCGGCGTCGATCGAGCCGCCCACCACGAAGCCGAAGTAGCGCGGCCCCGGCGTGCACACGAGCCCGGGCGCCGCTCCGGCCACGAGGTCGTCGATCACCGCGTCGAGCGGAGCCGGGCCGGCCGGCATGACCGGATCGAGCGCGGCGGCCACGGCCTCGCGCGACAGCTCGGCGCCGACCCGCGTTCTGGGAGCGTCGCGCCGGTAGGCGGCGATCATGTCGGCGGCGCGGTGCAGCGAGCGTTCGAGGTCATCCATCGGGCGATCGTAGAGCACGTGTCGATTCCGGCCGGCGCCCTTCGTCCTCCTGGTGACGGCAACCCGACCAGGAGGACACATGCCCGACCTCACCATCAAGCGGATCGAGGACTTCGACACCCCGAACGGCGGCGGCTTCTGCCGCGCCCGCGCCACGCTCGGCGTGAGCGCGTTCGGCATGCAGGTCGAGAACTTCCCGCCCCACTTCGAGCACCATCCCGAGCACGATCACTCCGACGACGGCCAGGAGGAGGTCTACACCGTGCTGGCCGGCTCGGCGACCCTCCACGTGGGCGGGGACGAGTACCGGCTCGAGCCCGGCGTCTTCGCCCGGGTCGGTGCCGGCGAGCGGCGCAAGGTGACGACCGGCGACGAGCCGGTGCAGCTGCTCGCGATCGGCGGCACCCCCGGCGCGGCCTACGAGGCGCCGGCGTTCACGGAGGTCGGTGCGCCGCTCGGGTAGGCGAAACCGGTGGGGTCAGACCCTGAACTTCTCGCGTGACACGCCCGTGACGGCGGCGTGACGATCGCGGGGCGCGCAGGCCCGGCGGGTGTCACGAAGGTGACGCACCGGTGTCACGCAGGGCGTTCGGGGTCTGACCCCGTGCGTAGAAGTCCGAAGCGGCGAGGCGGTCTCTCCCCGATGTCCGGGGCGTCCACTCGTGGCATTGATGCGTGCGATGGCCGCGGAGCGTCAAGACCTGACTCGGGTTCCGGACCTCGCGGCGGCGGCATCCACCGCGGGGCCGCTGCGCGAGGAGCTACCGGTGTACGTGGACCTGCTGCCGCCGTGCAACGTCGCCTGCCCGGCCGGCGAGAACATCCAGGCCTGGCTCGCGCATGTCGAGGCCGGCCGGTTCGAGGACGCCTGGCGCGCCCTCGTGGCCGACAACCCGCTCCCGTCCGTCCACGGCCGCGTCTGCTACCACCCGTGCGAGGACTCCTGCAACCGCGCCCACCTCGACAGCACCGTCTCGATCCACTCGATCGAGCGGTTCCTCGGCGACATGGCGATCGAGCAGGGATGGGCGTTCGACCCTCCTGCCCCGCCGACGGGGAAGCGCGTCCTGATCGTCGGCGCCGGCCCGAGCGGGCTGTGCGCCGCCTACCATCTCGCCCGCCGCGGCCATGAGGTCGAGATCCGCGACCTCGGGTCGGAGCCCGGCGGGATGCTGCGCTTCGGCATCCCGGCGTACCGGCTGCCGCCCGAGATCCTGGCCGCGGAGGTGGGGAGGATCGAGGCGCTCGGCGTCACGGTCGTCCTCGACCACCGCGTGGAGGATGTCGTCGCCGAGCAGGAGGAGGGCGGCTTCGACGCCGTCTTCGCCGCGGTCGGCGCCCACCTGGCAAAGCGGGTCGACATCCCGGCCCAGGACGCCGGCCCGATCATCGACGCCGTCCAGCTGCTGCGCAGCGTGGCCGAGGGTGAGCGGCCCCAGATCGGCCGCCGGGTGGCGGTGTACGGCGGCGGCAACACCGCCATGGACGCCGCCCGCGTCGCCAAGCGCCTCGGCGCCGAGGAGGCGATGATCGTCTACCGCCGCACCCGGGCGCAGATGCCGGCCCACGAGGACGAGGCCGTCGACGCCGAGCGCGAGGGCGTACGCATCAACTGGCTTCGCACGATCGCCGCGTTCGACGGCCCCGAGCTCAAGGTCGAGGTGATGGAGCTCGACGAGGACGGCCGCCCGCAGCCGACCGGGCGGTTCGAGACGCTGGCCGCCGATGCGGTCGTGCTGGCGCTCGGGCAGGAGTCCGACACCGAGTTTCTGCGCCGCGTGCCGGGCGTCGAGGTGGCCCGCGACGGGGTCGTCAGCGTGTCCCCGGCGCTCATGACCGACCGGGCGGGGCTCTTCGCAGGCGGCGACATGGTGCCGGGCGTCCGCAGCGTCACGGTGGCCGCCGGCCACGGCAAGGCGGCGGCCCGCCACATCGATGCCTACCTGCGGGCCTCGGCCTACGACGCTCCGGCCAAGCACGAGACGGCGACGTTCGAGAAGCTGCACGTGTGGTACTTCGCCGACGCGCCGAAGCAGGCGCAGCCGGAGCAGCCCGCGGGCGAGCGCACGGCGGGGTTCGGCGAGGTGGTCGGCGGCCTCGACCAGGCGGCCGCGGTCTTCGAGGCCAAGCGCTGCCTCTCGTGCGGGAACTGCTTCGAGTGCGACGGCTGCCTCGGCGCATGCCCGGAGGACGCCGTCATCAAGCTCGGCAAGGGCAACCGCTACCGCTTCGACTACGACCGCTGCACCGGCTGCCGGGCCTGCTTCGACCAGTGCCCCGTCCACGCGATCGACATGGTCAGGGACGCGCCGTGAGGGTGGTCGTGGACGGCAACGAGGCCGCCGCCTCGGTTGCCTACCGCCTGAACGAGATCTGCTGCATCTACCCGATCACGCCGTCCTCGCCGATGGCCGAGCTGGCCGACCAGTGGTCGAGCGAGGGGAGGCCGAACGTGTGGGGGACGGTGCCGACCGTGGTCGAGATGCAGAGCGAGGGCGGCGCGGCGGGGGCGCTCCACGGCTCGCTCCAGGCCGGCGCGCTGGCGACGACGTTCACGGCGTCGCAGGGGCTCTTGTTGATGCTCCCGAACATGTACAAGATCGCGGGCGAGCTGACCCCGACCGTGTTCCATGTGGCCGCCCGGTCGCTCGCCGCTCAGGGGCTCTCGATCTTCGGCGACCACTCCGACGTCATGGCCGCCCGCGGCACGGGCTTCGCGCTCCTGGCCTCGGACTCGGTTCAGGAGGCCCACGACCTGGCGCTCGTCGCACAGGCGGCGACGCTGCGGTCGCGCATCCCGTTCATCCATTTCTTCGACGGCTTCCGCACGTCGCACGAGCTGAACACCATCGAGTCGCTGTCGGACGACGACCTGCGGGCGCTCGTCCCCGAGGAGCTCGTCCACGCCCATCGCGGCCGCGCGCTCTCGCCCGACCGGCCCTTCATCCGCGGGACGGCCCAGAACCCCGACACCTACTTCCAGAGCCGCGAGACGGTGAACCCGTTCTACGCCGCCGCTCCGGCGATCGTGCAGGACGCGATGGACGCGCTGGCCGGCCGGGTGGGCCGGAGCTATCGCCTGGTCTCCTACCACGGTCACCCGGAGGCCGAGCGCGTGCTCGTCCTCGCCGGCTCGGGCGCGGTCACCGCGCGCCGGACCGTCGAGCGCCTCGTGGGTGACGGCGATCGGGTGGGCGTCCTGCAGATCCGGCTCGTGCGGCCGTTCCCGGCGGCCGAGCTGCTCGCGGCGCTCCCGCCGTCGGTGCGCCGCGTCGCCGTGCTCGACCGCACCAAGGAGCCCGGATCGGAGGGCGAGCCGCTCTTCCTCGACGTCGTCTCGGCGCTCGGCGAGGCGCACTCGAGCGGCCGGCGCGAGCTGCCGCTCGTGACCGGCGGCCGCTACGGCCTCTCGTCGAAGGAGTTCACGCCGGCGATGGTCGCGGGCGTGCTCGAGGAGCTGCGCGGGGAGCGGCCGCGGCGGCGCTTCACCGTGGGCATTCACGACGACGTCGGGGCGACGAGCGTCGCGTACGGGACGGAGCTCGACATCGAGCCGCCGGGGACGGTGCGGGCCGTGTTCTTCGGGCTCGGCTCGGACGGCACGGTCGGCGCCAACAAGAACACGATCAAGATCCTGGGCGACGCCGGCCTCTGCGCGCAGGGCTACTTCGTCTACGACTCCAAGAAGTCGGGCTCCCAGACCGTCTCGCACCTGCGCTTCGGCGAGTCCGCCATCGAGGCCCCGTACCTCGTGAGCGGCGCGAGCTTCGTCGGCTGCCACCAGTTCGGGCTCCTCGGCACGATCGACGTGCTCGGACGCGCCGCCCGGGGGGCGACGCTCCTCCTCGACTGCCCCGAGCCTCCGGACGAGGTGTGGGACGCCCTGCCGCTCACCGTTCAGAAGCAGGTGCTGGCGAAGGGCATCCGGGTCTATGCGATCGACGCCAGCCGCGTCGCGCGCGAGGCCGGGCTGCCGGGCCGCACGAACACCGTGCTCCAGACCTGCTTCTTCGCCCTCTCGGGCGTGCTGCCCCGCGACGACGCGATCGCCAGGATCAAGGACGCGATCGAGCACACGTACGCCCGCCGCGGCGCGGAGGTGGTCGAGCGCAACAACGCCGCGGTCGACAGCGCCCTCGCGGCGCTGCACGAGGTGGCGGTGCCCGGCGAGGCCACGTCCGCCCACGACATCCGCCCGCCCGTCCCCGACTCGGCCCCCGAGTTCGTCCGCGAGGTGACGGGGGCGATGCTGGCGGGGCGCGGCGACGAGCTGCCGGTGAGCGCGCTCCCGGTCGACGGCACGTATCCGAGCGGCACCGCCGCCTATGAGAAGCGCAACATCGCCGACTTCGTCGCCGTGTGGGATCCCGACACCTGCATCCAGTGCGGGAGCTGCAGCTTCGTGTGCCCGCACAGCGTGATCCGGTCGCGGTTCTACGAGCCCGGCCAGCTCGAGGGTGCGCCGGACGGGTTCCCGTCGGCGCCGCTCGACGCCCGCGGGCTGCCCGACGCGCGCTTCACGCTCCAGGTCTACGTCGAGGACTGCACCGGCTGCGCGCTCTGCGTCGAGGCGTGCCCGGTGCCGAACCCGACGGCGCCGTCCCGGAAGGCGATCAACCTCGAGCCGCGTGAGCCGATCGTCGCCGCCGAGCGCGAGCGGATCGCGTTCTTCGAGACGCTGCCGGTGAACGATCGCGCCCGGCTGGACTACGCGAGCGTGCGCGGGGCGCAGTTCCTGCAGCCGCTCTTCGAGTTCTCGGGCGCCTGCGCGGGCTGCGGCGAGACGCCCTACGTCAAGCTGCTCTCGCAGCTTTTCGGCGAGCGGCTGATGGTCGCCAACGCGACCGGCTGCTCGTCGATCTACGGCGGCAACCTGCCCACGACGCCGTGGACGCAGAACGGCGACGGCCGCGGCCCGGCCTGGTCGAACTCCCTGTTCGAGGACAATGCCGAGTTCGGGCTCGGCTTCCGCCTGACCGCCGACGCCCACGCGCGCCTGGCCCGCGAGCGGCTGGGCGGGCTGCGGGCCGAGCTGGACGGCGACGGGCTGGTGGACGATGTGCTCGCGGCGCCGCAGGTGAGCGACACCGAGCTCCAGGTTCAGCGGGCCCGGGTGGAGGAGCTGAAGCGGCGGCTGGACGGCATCCCCGGCCGTGCGGCGGACGACCTGCGAAGCGTCGTCGACCACCTCGTCCGCCGGAGCGTCTGGATCGTCGGCGGCGACGGCTGGGCGTACGACATCGGAAGCGGCGGGCTCGACCACGTGATCGCGAGCGGGCTCGACATCAACGTGCTCGTGCTCGACACCGAGGTCTACTCGAACACCGGCGGCCAGGCATCGAAGGCGACGCCGCTCGGTGCGGTGGCCAAGTTCGCGACGGCCGGGAAGCACGTGCCCAAGAAGGATCTGGCCCTCCAGGCCATCGCCTACGGGAGCGTCTACGTCGCCCGCATCGCGATGGGAGCCGACCAGCACCAGACGCTGCGTGCTCTGCGTGAGGCCGAGGCCTACGAGGGACCGTCGCTCGTCATCGCCTACAGCCACTGCATCGCCCACGGGATCGACATGCAGAAGGGCCTCGACCAGCAGCACCGCGCCGTGGCGAGCGGCTACTGGCCGCTCATGCGCTACGACCCCGTGATCCGCGACCGCGGGGGGAACCCGTTCCTGCTCGACTCGGCCCGGCCGCGGATGCCGCTCTCCGAGTACACGAAGAGCGAGCTGCGGTTCCGGTCGCTCGCGCGGACGAACCCGGCCGAGGCCGAGCGGCTGGCCGCCGCCGCGCAGCTCGCGGTCGAGCAGCGCTGGCAGCTGTACGAGGAGATGGCCACGCGCGGGCCCGAGCGGTTCCAGCCAGACACGAGGAGGACGAGCGCATGAACCTGGCGACGGCGTACATGGGCCTCGAGCTGCGAAACCCGCTCGTCGCGTCGGCGTCGCCGCTGTCGCAGACGGTGGACGGGATCCGCCGCCTCGACGAGGCGGGCGTCGGCGCCGTCGTCCTCTACTCCCTCTTCGAGGAGGAGCTCCGCCGGGAGGCGGAGCGCTTCGCGGTGCTCGGCACCGCCGGGACCGAGAGCTTCGCGGAGGCGCTCACCTACATGCCCGAGGCGGGGGAGAGCGCCGAGTCCGCGCGCCGCTACCTGAGCCTCATCGAGCGCGCCCGCGAGGCGGTCGGCATCCCGGTCATCGGCAGCCTGAACGGGGTCACCCCGACCGGCTGGACGCGCTACGCCCGGGCCATCGAGGAGGCGGGGGCGAACGCGATCGAGCTGAACGTCTATGACATCCCCGACGATCCGCGGACGACCGGCGCCGACGTCGAGGCCCGCCACCTCGACGTCGTCCAGCGCGTCCTCGACACCGTCCAGATCCCGGTCGCGGTCAAGCTGAGCCCGTACTACAGCTCGCTCGGATCGATGGCCTCCCGGCTGGCGGCCGCGGGCGTCGACGGGCTCGTCCTCTTCAACCGCTTCCTCCAGCCGCACATCGACCCGGACTCGCTCTCGGTCTCGGCCCAGATCGAGCTCTCGGGGCCGTCCGACCAGCGGCTGCCGATGACGTGGATCGCGATCCTCCGCGGCCGGGTGGGAGCCTCCCTCGCGGCCTCCGGAGGCGTCGAGACCGGGGCCGACCTGGCCCGATACCTGCTCGCCGGATCGGACGTCGTGATGACGGCGTCGTCGCTCCTGCGCCACGGCCGCGACCACGCGGGGACGCTCCTGAACGGCCTGATCGAGTGGATGCAGGCCAAGGAGTTCTCGTCGCTCGAGGAGCTCCGGGGGCTGATGAGCGTCGAGCGCGAGCCCGACGCCGAGGCCCGCAGGCGGGCCGGGTACGTGGGCATGCTCGAGGCCGCCCGCCAGACGTTCAACGCCTGACCCGCCGCTCGAGATAGCGATCCGCAGCCGCAGGCAGTACCGTTGCAGAAGCGATGGTGACGCCCGAGGAGATCGCCCGGATCACGGTGTTCGCCGCCCTCTCCGAACGAGACCTGGGCCGGCTCTCGCAGGTGGCGGCCGACATCATGCTGGTGCCCGGCGAGTACGCGGCCTACGAGGGCGGCGAGCGCGCGCTGTTCGGGCTCCTGGAGGGGCGGATCGAGGCGGTGAAACGGGTGGACGGCGCCGACAAGGTCGTCGGCGAGCGGAAGCCCGGCGACATCTTCGGCGAGGTGCCGGTCACGCTCGGGAGCGTGTTCCCCGCGGGCTTCCGCGCTGCCGAGGCGTCCCGCGTGATCCGGATCGAGCCGCACGACTTCCACGCGATCGCCGACATCGCCCCGGACGTCGGCCGCGAGGTCGGCCGCCTGGCGAGCCATCGGATCGCGGGCTCGCGCGGGCTGCAGGGCATCGTCGCCGAGCCGTGGGCTCCGCGGGCGATCGTCGTCGGGCCGCGCTGGGACGCGGCGTGCGCTGCACTCAGGCACTTCCTCGACCGAAACCAGGTGTCGTTCCGGTGGATCCAGCCCGACATGCCGGATGCGGCCGAGCACTGGGACGGCCCGCTGCCGGCCGTCGAGGACTGCCCCGTGCTTCGCGTCGTGGACGGCAAGACGGTGGTGAAGCCGCAGCTTCGCCGCGTGGCCGAGCTTCTCGGCCTCTCCACCGAGCCGCTCGCGGCCGAGTACGACGTCGTCGTCGTCGGCGCCGGGCCGGCCGGGCTCGCGGCTGCTGTGTACGGCGCGTCGGAGGGGCTGCGGACGATCGTCGTGGAGCGCGAGGCTCCGGGCGGGCAGGCCGGCACGTCGTCGCGGATCGAGAACTACCTCGGCTTCCCCTCGGGGGTCTCGGGCGAGGAGCTCGCCAGCCGGGCGCTCCAGCAGGCGCGCCGGCTCGGCGCCGAGATCCTGGTCACGCGCACGATCACGCGCATCGACGCCGGCACGCGCCAGGTGCACCTCGACGGCGGCGACGTCCTGCGGGCGCGCACGATCATCCTGGCGTGCGGCGTCGTGTGGCGGCAGCTCCGGATGGACGGCTTCGAGCGCCTGGTCGGGAAGGGGATCTCCTACGGCGCGGTGCGAACCGAGGCGCCGGCGACGCACGGCCTCGACGTCCACATCATCGGCGCCGGGAACTCCGCGGGCCAGGCGGCGATGTTCTTCTCGAACCACGCCCGCAGCGTGACGATCCTGTGCCGCGGCGACGGCGTCGAGAAGAGCATGTCGCGCTACCTCGTCGACCAGATCGCGGCCCGCCCGAACATCCAGGTGCTGCGCCGGACCGAGATCGCAGCCGCCCACGGCGGCGCCTCGCTCGAGGCGATCGACGTTCGAAGCTCGGAGACCGGCGAGACGACCCGGCTCGAGTCGGGAGGGCTCTTCATCCTGATCGGCGCCGACGCCGAGACCGGCTGGCTCCCCCCCGAGATCGCGCTGAACGACCATGGCTACGTGCTCACGGGGCCCGAGGCGGCGTCCGCCGCGGGCTGGCCGGGCGACCGCGACCCGTTCCTGCTCGAGACAACCGTGCCGGGGATCTTCGCCTGCGGCGACGTCCGCGCGAGCCCGGTGAAGCGCGTCGCGGCGGCGGTCGGCGAGGGCAGCATGGCGATCGCATTCGTGCACCAGTACCTGAAGCAGGCCGAGGCCTCGCCGGTCGGCTAGGCGCGCTCGTCGAGCTCGCGCAGCCGCGCGAGCGCCCGCTCGGCGTCGCCCATCGCCCGCGTGTGCACCTTCTCGGCGCGCTCGACGGCGCGGCGCGCATCCTTCTCCCGGCGCTCGGCGGCGGCCATCGCCTCACGGGCGTCGTCGAGCTCGGCCTCGGCCGCGTCGAGGCTGTCCTGCGCGCACGCGAGGCCGGACTCCGCCTCCGCGAGCTCGGCCTGGGCCTTCTCGGCTCCCGCCGCCGCCCGCTCGCGCCGCTTCGCGCCGACCTCGTCGCGCGGCGCCGCCCGGGTCGTTTCCGCGGCCTTCCGCGACGGCTTCGGCTTCGGCTTCGCCGCGGCCGCCGGCGCCGGCCGGCGCCGCGCCTCGGGGATCGCAAGCCCCATCGGGAAGCCGACCGCCCGCTGCTCACGCCGGAGGACGCCGCGACGAACCTGCTCGGCGAGATCGGCGTCGAGGGCCGCGGCGTGCAGGGTCTCGCGAACGCGCTCGAGGGTGGCCGAGGTCGCCCGGCCGCCCGCCCGCTCCGCCGCGCGCATGAGCAGGCGCATGGCGTCGTCCTGCGCCTGCGACGCGTCGCGCAGGTCGGCGGCGGAGCCCGCGCCGAGCTGCACCTCGCGCAGCCGGGCGCCGGCCTCGAGCAGCTCACCCATCGAGCCGGGCTCGGCGCGCGCGAGCCGGTTCACGATCCACGCCGCGACGCTCGGCTTGGGCAGCTTGGCGACCGCCGCCGCCTCCCCGCGCTCGCCCTGCGCGCGAAGCTCCTTTGCGGCGGCGGCCCGCTCCTTGACGAAGTCGTCGAGGTCGGCGGCGTAGACGCGCTCCTCCATCGCCGCAAACGGCGGTGGGTCGGCGGCCGTCATCCGGCCTGCGGCAGCTTCTTGGCGCCGCGCCTGGTCACCGGGTTGGACGGCGGCGGGACGACGGGCCCGATGTCGCCGTCCGGAGCCTCGTCGAGATCGACGATCACCGGCGCGTGGTCGCTCGGGCCCGTGCCCTTGCGCGCGTGGCGGTCGATCCACGCGGCCTTGACGCGCGCCGCGACCGGGTCGCCGGCCAGGATCAGGTCGATGCGCATGCCCAGGTCCTGGTGGAACATCCCTGCCCGGTAGTCCCAGTAGCTGAAGACGCGCTCGTTCGGCCACCGCTCGCGGACGACGTCGTGCAGGCCGAGCGCCTGGATCTCGGCCAGCGCCTGGCGCTCGCGTGGCGTCACGTGCGTCTGGCCGATGTAGGCGTCCGGATCGAACACGTCGGCGTCCGTGGGGGCGATGTTCACGTCGCCGCAGACGACGGCGGTGTCGGGCCCGGCCGCGAGCACGTCGCGGAGCGCGGCGAGCCACGCGAGCTTGTAGGCGTAGTGGTCGGAGTCCGGCACCCGGCCGTTGGGCACGTACACCGAGTGCACACGGATCCCGCCGCACGTCGCCGCGACGGCGCGCGCCTCGGGATGCGGAAACCCCGGCCCGTTCGCGATGCCGGTCTCGACGTCCTCGAGCCCCACCCGCGAGAGGATGGCGACGCCGTTCCACTGCGCCTCGCCGTGCGCCGCCACCTCGTAGCCCCGACCGGCGAGCTCGTCGCCCAGGAGCGCGGCCAGCGCATCGTCGGCGAGCTTGGTCTCCTGGAGGCAGACGACGTCCGGGCGGCGCTGGTCGAGCCACGGAAGAAGCCGCGGCATGCGCTGCTTCAGCGAGTTGACGTTCCAGGTGGCGATCCGCACCGCATGCACCGTACCGACGCCGGCCGGCGTGTGTCGCCGGAGGGTGTGCCGGCGCCGTCAGGCGTCGTCGGACGCCGGATCGGCGCCGTTGCCGCCCCCGGCCTGGACGGCGGCATCGTGCGCGGTCGCCGGCGCCAGCACGGTCTGGGCGCTCCCGAGCACGATCTGCGCCCACCGCTCGCTGAAGCCGGCCAGGAACGCCACAACCATGAAGAAGTAGATGGCGCTCGGCCCGGTCGGGATCGCGATCTGCTGGACGAGGTGGGCCTTCAGCATGCAGAAGACGGCGGTCGCCAGGATCGCTCCGACGGTCGTTCGGAAGAGCCCCAGCCGGCGCACCGCCTGGCCGCCGATCTCGGCGTCGATCTTGAACGTCGACGTCCGCCGCTCGTCCATCCGCAGGAGCACGCTGATGAGCGCGCCGACCGCCCCGGCGGCCAGCGTCGCGGCCAGCTGCTGGGCGCCCGCGTCGTGCAGGCTCGGCCGCGACTCGGCGGCGAGATACAGGCTCACGCCGCCGATGAGGAGCGTGATGGCGATGATGCCCTGCACCATGCCCCACACGTACACCATCCTGGCCCGCTTCTCCGCAGCCTTCAGGTAGTAGCTCTCGATCGTGCGGAGCTCCGGGGCGACGTGCGCGCGGGCCTGGGTCGTCGCGAGCGCCCGGCGCCGGTTCTCGAGTCGGGGCGGTTCGACGTCGCAGCGGGCGAGCAGGAAGCTCGCGACCGACATGATCCAGCGGATCGCGATCCACTGGCTCGTGCCGCGCAGCACCTCCCCCGCCCGGATGGCGAGGGTCTGGCACTCCTGGAGGAGCATCGCGATGCCGGGCGAGCGGGCGGTCTTCCAGTCGGTGGCGGCGTGGAACCGCATGGTCGTCGTCCGGCGCATGACGTGGCGGGCGAACGGTTTGGGGTCGCGGCAGGTGACGGCGACGGCTGAGGCCTCCGAGCGGCACCAGTAGGCGTCGGCGATCCGGCCGTTTCGCGCCTCGAATGCCGCGAGCTTGCGCCGGTAGGCCTGCTCGAGCGGGACGTCGAGGTCGCCCGCGGCCTCGGTGCCGCGGAGCTCCTGGAGCTGGTTTCGCCACAGGAAGTGCGCCCAGACCAGCTCTGCGAACGACGGCGCCAATCCGCTCGACTCGGGGATGACGTCGACCGAGCCCGTCGTGAGAGGCCGCTCGCGCTCGGGCGGCGCGACGACGTCGGGGGCAGCCGTGCCCGATCCGGCCTGCGTCGTCAGCGTCTGCTCCGCCATCTGGCGCACCCACCCTTTCCCGCCGGCCCGGCACCGGCGCAGCCTGCCGATGCTAACGGGGGAAAGGCGCTCGTGTCAAGTGGCACAAACTGGAAGGAACTGGTCGGCGGTGCCCGGCGGTTCGGACGGGGAGTTCGACAACAGCCGGTTGCGGAGCGCCTCGGTCTCGATCGGCTAGCTACGCTGAGGCGATGGGCGACGCCGACCGCGAGGTGTGCATCCGCCGGGCCGAGCAGCGGTTCGAGGACGAGCTCGAGGCCGCCGGCGAGTCGATCTGCATCGCGTCGCTCCCGCTCATCGTCGATGAGGTCACCGCCGACGAGGCCGGCGGTGACGGCCAGCT
>DATAEI010000230.1:0-11628 GCA_036258075.1 Gaiellales bacterium | reverse complement strand
TCCACGGGTGCGAGCGGTTCGCCATCGGGCCCGACGACGACGCCGCCGCAGTGAGATCCCGCGCGCTCGAGCTCGGCGAGCCGCTCCTCGTCGCCGCGCTCCGCGGTCAGACGGTCGGCGCCGAGCAGTCGACGGTCGGGGTGACCTACGCCCGAAAGATCGAGCCGGCCGACCGCCGCATCGACTGGAGCGGCCCTGCCGCCCGGGCCGCGAACGTCGTGCGCGGGCTCTCGCCGCACATCGGGGCGCGCTGCGAGCTCGACGGGGAGCCTGTGACCGTCTGGCGTGCCCGTGCCGTCCCGGGCGGCGGTGCGCCGGGGAGCGTCACAGCGCCGCTTCGTGTGGCCTGCGGCGACGGTGCGCTCGAGCTCCTCGAGGTGCAGGCCGCCGGCAGGCGGCGCATGGCGGCGGCCGACTACCTCCGCGGGCTGCGGCGGGCGCCGGAGCGAGCGACGTGAGCGCGCGCTCGGTGGCATGCGAAGTCGTCCGCCGGACGTTCGAGGAGGACGCCTACACCGACCGCGCCTTCCGGGCCGAGGCGGAGCGGGCCGGCCTCGACGAGCGCGACCGCCGCCAGGCGATGCGCCTCGCGTTCGGCACCGTGCAGCGGGTGCGGACGCTCGACCACGCGATGGAGACGCTGGCCGCCCGCCCGGCGACCGAGCTCCAGCCGACCCTGCGAGCGGCGCTGCGGATCGGCGCCTATCAGCTGCTCTTCGCCGAGGGCGTGCCGGCCCATGCCGCGGTGAACGAGACCGTCGAGCTGTGCAAGCACGTCGCCGGCCTGCACACCGCGGGCCTGGCCAACGCCGTCCTGCGCCGGATCGCCGCCGCCGGCACGGCGTGGCTCGACGAGCTGCCGCTCCCTCTGCGGCACTCGTATCCCGACTGGATCGTCGCGGAGTGGGAGGCGATGCTCGGGCCGGCCGACGCCGAGGCGGTCATGATCGCCCAGAACGAGCCCCCGGAGCTCTCGGTGCGCGTGAACCGTCTGCGCGCCGCGGCGGTCGATCTCGGCGTGCCGGTGCATGGAGATCCCGAGCTGCCCGAGGCGCTCGTGATCGACGCACCCTTCGACGTCTCGGCGAGCGTCGAGCTGGCGGCGGGGGAGATCTGGCCGCAGTCGCGGGCGGCGATGCTCCCGGCGAGGCTGCTCGCCCCCGAGCCGGGGATGCGGGTGCTCGACCTGTGCGCCGCCCCGGGCGGGAAGGCGGGGCATCTGGCCGCCCTCATGGAGGACCGCGGCGAGCTCGTGTGCGTCGAGCGCCATCCGGGGCGGGCGCGGGCGCTCCTGGGGACGCTGCACCGCTTCGGCGCCACGTGCGCGCGGGTGGTCGAGGCCGATGTCCTGGCCTACTCCGAGGACGGCTTCGATCGCATCCTGCTCGATCCGCCGTGCTCCGGCCTGGGTGTGCTCGCCGCCCGGCCCGACGCGCGCTGGCGCGGTGACGAGCGGGCGGCCGCCGAGCTGGCCGAGCTCCAGCAGCGCATGCTGGCCCACGCCCGCACGCTGCTCGCGCCGGGCGGCCGGCTGGTGTACTCGGTCTGCACGATCCGCCGCGCCGAGGGCGAGGGCGTCCTGCCGGGGGGCAGGCAGACCCTGCCGCATCGCGACGGGACGGACGGGTTCTACATCGCCGCGGTGGACGCCTAGCTACGCGGCGCGGCGCCGCTCGGCGGCGAGCATCGCCTCGATCTCGGCGACCGGGACCGGGCGCGAGAAGAGGAAGCCCTGGCCGAGGTCGCAGCCCAGGCTCGCCAGGAACGCCCGTTGCTCCTCGGTCTCGATGCCTTCGGCGAGCGCCTGCTTCTCGAGCCCGTGGGCGATGTCCACGATGCCCCGCGTGATCGCCACCGCCGTCGGGTCGTGGGGCAGATCGCGGACGAATGACCGATCCACCTTGATCACCGCTGCGGGGAGCTCCCCGAGCCGGGCAAGCGACGAGTATCCCGTGCCGAAATCGTCGATCGCGAGCCGCATCCCGTGGGTGCGGACGGCCTGGAGGGCACCCGACGACTGCTCTGCGTCGGTCGCGACGGCCCACTCGGTCACCTCGATCACCAGATCGTCGGGTGCAAGGCCGTGCGCGTTCATCAGCGCGACCAGGTTCACCAGTGAGGCGTGATCCCACATGCCCACGGGAAAGTTCAGGTTGATCGCAAGCTCGATCCCGCGCCGGCGCCACTGCTGCTTCTGTCTGCAGACCTCTTCGGCGACCCATTGGGTGATCGGCGCGATCAGGTTGGTGCGCTCCGCAAGCGGGATGAACTGGTTCGGCGGAACCACCCGGCCGTCGGGCGGCTGCCAGCGGATGAGCGCCTCCACACCGGTCATCCGGCCCGTCGAGAGGTTGATGACCGGCTGGTAGTGGAGGAAGAACTCGCGCCGCTCGATCGCGTGGTGCAGGCGGGCGATCAGATCGAGCTCCTGACGTGGAGCGAGGCCCATGGCCGTACCGTCCACAAGATGTGCGCCGCCGGACGGGCGATACGCGTTCACATGCGCCGTCTTCAGGACGTCCTCCCCGGTGGCGGCCTCCGTCGGGAAGATGCCGATTCCCGACCGGGCGCTCAGGTAGATCTCGTGCCCCGCGTGCACGAACGGCCGCCGCAGGACGTGCCGCACCTGTCCCCCGAGGGCCGTGGCCATCTGGGCGACGTCGGCCGGGTGCGTGTGGGTCTGCGACGCGGGGTCGTCGGTCATGTCGGCCAGGAGCACGACGAACTCGTCCCCGCCGTGGCGGGCGACGACCGGCGCCGGGCCGGCTGCGTCGCGCAGCCGGTCGGCGAACTGACACAGCACGGCGTCTCCGACCGAGTGGCTGTAGCCGTCGTTCACGAGGCGGAAGTTCTCGAGGGTCACGAAGACGACGCCGACGGCACGGCCCCGCCGGCGTGCTCGCACGACGGCCTCGGCGAGGCACCTCGTGAAGACGGTGCGGTTGGGAAGGCCCGTCAGCTCGTCGTGGTCGCGCAGGAACGCGAGCCGCTCCTCCGCCTGGCGTCGCTCCGTGATGTCCTGGCCGATGCTGTTCACGCCGACGATCTCGCCGGAGGCGTCGCGGCTCACGCTGTCCCACCACGTGATGACGCGCTCGCCGCCGCTCCGCGTCCGGAGGCGTTCCTCGGAGCTGTCCTCGAGGTCGTCGTCGCGCACGGCCTGGAGGAAGCTGTACTCGTGCTCGACCGGCCCGACGGTCTCGTACCAGCGGCGCCCGACGAGCTCGTCGCGCGTCCAGCCCGTGACGTCGCACACGTGGTCGTTGCAGAACGTGACGACGCCGTCGAGGTCGAGCTGGACCGCCAGCAGCTTCACGCCCTCGAGGGTGTCGCGGTAGCGGCGCTCGGACTCGCGCAGGTCGGCCTCCGCCTGCTTTCTGGCGCTCACGTCCTGGAGGAAGCCCTGGGCGTGAAGCGGAGCGCCGGAGTCGTCGTGCACGATCACGGCCCGGTCGCGCACCCACCGAACGCTCCCGTCCTTCGCGATGAGCCTGAACTCCTGCTCCCACGGCGTCTCGTCGGCGTGCCATTCCCGCATGGCGTCGAGCACCCAGCGGTCGTCGGGGTGAAGGACCGTCGGAAACCACTCCGCGTGGCCCTCCACCTCCTCACGGGTGTAGCCGGTGAGCGCCTCGATCGCCGGGCTCACGTACCGCGCCGTCGACGTGTCGTCGAGCGCGTCCGTGTAGATGGCGAGCGGGATCTGCTCGACGAGCGAGCGGTACCGGGCCTCGGCGCTTCGCAGCTCGGAGAGCAGGCGGCTGCCCTCGCGGCGGGCGATCGCCGACCGCCCGGCGAAGCATCCCAGCGCGATCACGGCCGCGATCTGGCGAAAGGGCTCCTCGGGCCCGCGATGCACGAAGGTGAGCACGAACAGCACCACGATGCCAACGACGGCGCCCCATGACCAGCCGCGGATCGGGTCGGTGCGCGGCATGTAGTCGCACTCTTCGGCGGATTGCCGCGAGCGCAGGATCGCACCGGCGCCGATGGCCGCGAGGGCGGCAATCCACGCCGCCACCCGTGGATAGGCGAGCTCCGCGGGATCCGCGACGAACGCGGGGCTGATCCCGGCGAGGGCGGTGAGAAGGAATCCCACCGCGATCAGCTGCGCCGAGCGGGGAGCCCGGCGGCCGCCGACGTAGCGGATGGCCTCGACGCACATCGACGCCAGGAGTATGAAGGCCGCCGGGGCGGCGACATGGGCTGCGAAATGCGCCGGCGAGTCGTCCACCAGGCCGCCGTACGTCACCGAGGCAACCGAGACGACCGCGAGGACGAGCGGCACCTGGTCGAGGACGAGCTGGCGGCCTGCGAAGGCACCGCGGGGAAGCCGGGCGACCACGCCGGCGGCGGCGAGCAGGGCGGCGATGGTGAGCATGCTCTCGACGAGCCCCCGTCCGGCGGCGACGTGGAGCGCATGGTGCGCAGTCCCGATCGAGGCGCCGGCCACGTCCAGGGCCAGGGCGGCGGACCAGAGCCACCAGGCCGTGCGGTGCCGGCCACGCGGCAGCCGCGAGAGCAGGAGGAGGGCGATCCCGAGCACGCACGCCCCGACGACGACGGCGAGGGCGAGCAGGGCAGGGTGAATTGCGGGGACAGACAGCACCTACTCGCGTAATCGCCCCGCCGGAAAAGGGGTTGAGCGTCCGAATTCGCCCATCATCTAGAGTGGCCCGGTGCGCGCATGGCCCACGACCACCGAGGTTGCGCCGTCCATCCTTTCGGCAGATTTCGGGCGGATGCGCGAGCAGGTGGGAGAGGTGCTCGACGCCGGGGCGAAGGTCATCCACATCGACGTCATGGACGGCCATTTCGTCCCCGTCATCACGTTCGGGCCGAAGATGGTGGCCGACATCACGGAGCTCATCCACGACCGCGGCGGCTTCGCCGACGTCCACCTGATGATCGAGCAGCCCGAGCGCCACATCTCGCAGTTCGCCGCGGCCGGGGCCGACAGCATCACCGTCCACGTCGAGACCTGCCCCCACCTGCACTACACGCTGCACCAGATCAGCGAACTGGGCTGCCGCGCCGGCGTGACGCTCAACCCGGCGACCCCGGTCGACGCCGTCTCGGAGGCTGCGCAGTACGCCGACGTGCTCCTCTGCATGAGCGTGAACCCGGGCTGGGGCGGTCAGTCCTTCATCCCGGCCACGCTTCATCGCCTGCCTCGGATCCGTGAGCTGGCGGGGCCCGGAGTCGCGGTCGAGGTCGACGGCGGCGTCGCTCCCGACACGGCGGCGGACGTCTACCGAGCCGGGGCGAACATCCTCGTCGCCGGCTCCGCCATCTTCGGCGCTTCGAGCCCGGGCGATGCGTACGCCGGGCTCGTCGAGGTGGTCGCCGGGGCGGGCGCCGTCGCGTGGCGCTGACCGGCGCCGACCGCGCACACCTCGAACGCTGTCTCGAGCTGGCCGAGCGCGGCCGCCGCACGGCTGCCCCCAACCCGGTCGTCGGTGCGGTGGTTGTCCGCGACGGGCGGGTGGTCGGCGAGGGATGGCACGAACGCCCGGGCGGCGATCACGCGGAGGTCGCAGCGCTCCGGGACGCCGGCGATGCCGCCGGGGCCACGGTCTACGTCAACCTGGAGCCGTGCAGCCACCACGGGCGCACGCCTCCGTGCGCCGAGGCGCTGATCGAGGCCGGTGTGGCGCGGGTCGTCATCTCGATGATCGACCCGACCGACAAGGTGAACGGGGCCGGGGTCGCGCGCCTCGGCGAGGCCGGCATCCCCGTCGAGATCGCCGGCGGAGACGCGGAGCGGCGGGCGCGGCGGGCGAACGCGGGATGGCTCACGCTCACGCTCCGCGGCCGTCCCCACGTCACCTACAAGGCCGCCGTGAGCGCCGACGGCCGGACGGCCGCGGCCGGCGCCGGGCCGCGCTGGATCAGCTCCGGCGAGAGCCGGGCGCTCGTCCACGAGATGCGCGCCGAGTCGGGCGCCGTCATGATCGGGAGCGGCACCGCCCTCGCCGACGACCCCCTGCTGACAGCGCGCGACTGCGAGCCTGGGGACGGCCGCCAGCCCCTGCGGGTCGTGCTCGACCGCCGCGGCCGCCTCCCGGCCGCATCGCAGCTCGTCCGCACCGCCTCGGAGGAGGCGCCGGTGCTGGTCGTCCGCGCGCCGGGGGGCGGCGGCATCGTGGCCCCGCACGTCGAGGTGCTCGAATGTGACGGTCCGGAGGAGGCGCTTCGCGAGCTCGGCCGCCGCCGCATCGCCTGGGTGCTCCTCGAGGGCGGCGCGACGGTGGCGACGGCGCTCCTCGACGCCGGCCTCGTCGACCGGGTCGCCGTGTTCGAGGCGCCCGTCGAGCTCGGGCCGGGCCCAGGCCTCTTCAGCCGCGAGGTGGCGCTGCCGCGCGTGGCGGAGGAGCGCCGGATCGGCGCAGATATGCTGAGGATCTTCGAGATCCAGGAGCCGTAGATCTTCACGGGCATCGTCATCGAGTCGGGCACCATCCGGTCGGCAACACCGTCGGACGGCGGCATCGACCTCGCCGTCGAGGCCCCGATCGTTGCCGGGGGTGCCCGGCTCGGCGACTCGGTTGCGGTCGACGGGTGCTGCCTCACGGTGGCCGGGCGCGACGGGCCGGTGCTGCGGTTCAACGCCGTCGCCGAGACGCTTCGCCGGACCACGCTCGGCGGTCTCGCGCCCGACGACCGCGTGAACCTCGAGCCTGCCCTCCGAGTGGGGGACCCGATGGGCGGCCACTGGGTGCAGGGCCATGTGGACGGCGTCGGCGAGGTGGCCCGGATCGAGCCCGAGGGCGAGGCCCGGAACTTCACCTTCACCGCGCCGCCGGAGATCATGCGCTATGCGATCGAGAAGGGGTCCGTCTGCGTCGCAGGCGTCGGGCTCACGATCACCGCGCTCGACGACGCGAGCTTCTCCGTGTCGCTCGTCCCGCACACGCTCGTGGTGACCACGCTCGGGTCGCTCGCGCCGGGCGACCGCGTGAACCTCGAGGCGGACGTGCTCGCCAAGTACGTCGAAAAGCTGGCATTTCCAGGTGCTCTGCTACGATCGGAGGCGACCTCATGAGCAGCCGCGCTGAGTATCTGGAGGCGTATCCCGAGCTCGGCGGGGAGTGGCCGTTCGCGCCGATCGAGCAGGCGGTCGCCGACATCCGCGAGGGTCGCACGGTCGTGGTGGTGGACTCGCCCGACCGCGAGAACGAGGGCGATCTGGTGATGGCCGCCCAGCACGTGACGCCCGAGGCGATCAACTTCATGGCCACCCACGGCCGCGGCATCATCTGCCTCTCGCTCACGCCCGAGCGGATCGAGGAGCTGGGCCTCGAGCAGATGGCGCGCCACAACGAGGCGCCGCTCAGGACGGCGTTCACCGTCTCGATCGAGGCCCGCGAGGGCGTCTCGACCGGCGTGTCGGCGGCCGACCGCGCACACACCATCCAGGTGGCCATCAACCCGTCCGCGCAGCCGAGCGACCTCGTCCAGCCGGGCCACGTCTTCCCGCTTCGTGCGCGCCCCTTCGGCGTGCTCGAGCGCACGGGCCAGACCGAGGCCTCGGTCGACCTCGCCAGGCTGGCGGGGCTCCAGCCCGCCGGGGTGATCTGCGAGATCATGAACGACGACGGCACCATGGCCCGCGTGCCCGACCTGGTCGGCTACTGCGCGCGGCACGGCCTCACGATGATCACCGTGGCCGACCTCGTCGCCTACCGGCGCCGCACCGAGAAGCTCGTCGAGCGGATCGCGTCGGCGGCGATGCCCACGCGGTACGGCGACTTCGTCGCCCACGGCTACCGGTCGATGATCGACGGCCAGCAGCACGTCGCGCTCGTGATGGGCGACGTCGACGGGCAGTCCGAGGTCCTGGTGCGCGTCCACTCGGAGTGCCTCACGGGCGACGTCTTCCATTCGCTTCGCTGTGACTGCGGCGACCAGCTGGAGTCGGCCATCGCGCAGATCGCGGCCGAGGGCCGCGGCGTCCTGCTCTACCTGTCACAGGAGGGCCGGGGGATCGGCCTGCTCAACAAGCTGCGCGCCTACGAGCTGCAGGAGCAGGGGCTCGACACCGTCGACGCCAACCTGGCTCTCGGCTTTCCCGTCGATTCCCGCGACTACGGTGTCGGCTATCAGATCCTCGCCGACCTGGGCCTCACGTCGCTGCGCGTCCTCACCAACAACCCCAAGAAGATCCTGGGCCTCGAGGGCTATGGGCTCGTGATCACCGAACAGGTGCCGATCGAGGCGGAGCCCAACGCGGTGAACGAGCGCTACCTGCGGACGAAGGTCGAGCGGATGGGCCACACCATCCGCCATCAGGGCCTGCGGCTGGACGAGACATGAGCGACGCCGGTCCCGGCACGCTCACGGTTCCCGACGGCTGCCACTCCGTCGAGGGGAGGATCTCCGACCAGGACGTCGCGGTGGTCGCGTCCCGGTACAACTCCGAGGTGGTGCAGCACCTGCTGGACGGCGCGGTCGCCCGGCTCATCGAGCGCGGCATTCCGGCCGACCGGATCACCGTCGCGCTCGTCCCGGGAGCCTGGGAGCTCCCGCTCGCATGCCGGCGCCTGGCCGAGGCGGGAAGCCATCAGGCGGTCGTGGCGCTCGGCTGCGTGATCCGTGGGGGCACGCCGCACTTCGAGTACGTCTGCCGCGAGGCGTCGCGGGGCGTCATCCAGGCCGCCCTCGACACCGGCGTCCCCGTCAGCTTCGGGCTCCTCACCTGCGACACGCTCGAGCAGGCGCTGGAGCGGGCGGGAGGCCCCGCCGGGAACAAGGGCGCCGACGCCGCCGACGCCGCACTCGAGATGGCCGGCCTCCTGCGCGGGCTCCCGCGCGGCAGCCGGCGCTAGCCCGTCGGCGGTGCGGCTCCTCGTCACCGGAGGCTCGGGCTACCTCGGCGGCGAGCTCCTGCGGCGCGCTCCCGGCGCGGTCGGGACGGCGCTCACGGGCGAGGCGGACATCCGCCTCGACGTGCGCGACCCCGCCGCCGTCGCGGCGGCAGTCGGGGCGGTGCGGCCGGCGTGCGTCATCCACACCGCCTACGCCCGCTCGGGCGCAGCGGCGTGGGAGACGAACGTCACCGGCGCCCGGAACGTCGCCGTCGCCGCCGCGGACGCCGGCGTGCGCCTCGTCCATCTCTCCACGGACGTCGTCTTCGGCGGCGACGCCGGCCGGCCCTATGTCGAGGCCGATCCGCCCCGGCCCGTGACGGACTACGGCCGCTCGAAGGCCGCCGCCGAGGTGGAGGTGCTGGAGGCGCATCCCCGGGCCGCCGTGGTGCGGACGTCGCTGATCTACGGCGGCGCGGAGCCCTCGACCCACGAGCGGGCGGTGATCGACGCCCTCGACGGCGTGACGGACATGGCCTTCTTCACCGACGAGATCCGCTGCCCCGTGCAGGTGGGGGACCTGGCCGCGGCCGTGCTGGAGCTGGCGACGACGCCGTTCGCCGGGCCGCTGCACGTCGCCGGGCCGGACGCCGTCTCACGCCACGAGTTCGCGACGCTCGTCGCCGAGGCCGCCGGCCGCGACCCGAAGCTCGTGCGCGAAACGCGGTCGGCCGGCCGCCCGGAGCCGCGCCCGCTCGACTGCCGGCTCGACTGCGCCGTGGCGGCGGCCGTCCTCACGACGCGCCCGCGCGGCGTGCGCGAGGTGCTTCAGGGGCCGAGCCGCTCGACCAGCCAGCCGCCGTCCGCGGTCGTGTAGCGGAAGCGGTCGTGCATGCGGTGGCGGTCGTGCTGCCAGAACTCGAACGTGCGGGGCCGGAGCAGGTAGCCGCCCCAGGAGGCGGGGCGGGGGACGGCTCCGTCCGGGTGGCGTTGGCGGAGCTCCTCGACGGCCGCCTCGAGCTCCGCCCGCGACCCCACGGGGCGGCTCTGGGGCGAGACCGCCGCGCTCAGGCGGCTCCCGGGCGGGCGCGAGTCGAAGTAGGCGTCGGACTCCGCCTCCGGGAGGCGCTCGACGCCGCCCTCGACCCGGACCTGGCGTCCCGGCCAGTGGAAGAGCAGGGCGGCGAGCGGGTTCTCGGCGAGCTCGGCCGCCTTGCGGCTCTCGTAGTTCGTGTAGAAGCGGAAGACGCCCTCGTCAACCCCCTTCACGAGCACCATCCGCACCGACGGCCGCCCGGTCGCCGACGCGGTCGCCAGCGCGGCCAGCGTGGTGTCGACGCCGGCCTCGGCGGCCTCATAGCGCCAGCGGTCGACCTGGCGCAGCGGATCAGGGTCGAGGTCGGAGCGCCGGAGCGCGCTCACACGGCCTTCTGGACCCGGCCGCTCTTCAGGCAGCGGGTGCACACGTAGGCCCGAACCGGGGCGCCGTCCATGAGGATGCGGATCTTCTGCAGGTTGACGTCGAAGCGCCGCTTCGTCGCGACCATGGAACGGCTGCGGTTGTTGCCCGTACCGGGCCGCTTGCTGCAGATCACGCACACTCTGGACACAGCCGCGGAGTATAGCCACACGTCTGTCCCTGGGGTCTGGCTTGAATGGTGCAGCAAGCGTGCAGCGCCGTGGATGCAACCTTGGTGCCTGACCCCGTTGTTGCACCGCTGCACGGCCGCCACGGAGCCCGTGTTGCACCGCGGGTGCAACACGGGCGGGTGGTCTCGAAGGTTGGCCGTCAACCTGCGAGTGCCGCAACCCCTGCCGACCGCAGCGCGTCTGACCATCGGAATGGGGCATGCAGCGCACGCACGCGCCGAGCCGTCCCTCGGCGGGACGGTCGCCGTGACGAACGAGGCCGTCGCTCACGTGGTCGGCCTCACCGTGCTCGAGTGCTACGGCGTCGTCGGCATGGCGGCCACGAGCCTGACCCAGGGCGTGGCCCGCCTCCTGACGCGCGATCGCCTGACGCAGGGCGTGAGCGTGCGCCGCAGCGGCGACGGCCTCTCGATCGACCTCTACATCGTTGTCGAGTTCGGGCTGAACCTGGCGGACATCGCCGCAAACGTCCGCTCCAGGGTGCAGTATCAGGTACAGAAGCTCACGCAGATGCCGGTCCACTCGCTCCAGATCCACATCCAGGGCGTCAAGCGCACGCCGTGACGGAGGCCCGCCGCATCGCCCTCGCGATGGCGAGGGGCGGCGCCGCTGCGGTCGAGTCCAGCCGCGGGCGCCTGAACGACCTGAACGTCTACCCGGTGCCCGACGGCGACACCGGCACGAACCTGGCGGAGACCGCCCGCGAGCTCGCCGCCGGGCTCGAGGCGGACCCGTCCGAGACGCGCGAGGGCCTCGCCGCGGCCGCGACCCGGGCCGCGCTGCGCGGCGCGAGCGGCAATTCGGGCGCGATCCTGAGCCAGATCGTGGGCGGCTTCGCCCAGGTGGTGGGCGGCTCTCGCGGCATCGACTCGAAGACGCTGGCCCGTGCGCTCCGCTCGGCGACCGAGGCCGCCTACAAGCCGGTGCAGCAGCCGATCGAGGGGACGATGCTGACCGTGATCCGCGAGATGGCCGAGGCGGCGGAGCGGGTCGCCGACCGCCCGCTCGAGGAGGCCGTCGAGGCCATCCTGGCCGAGGGCGAGGCCTCGGTGGTGCGCACGCAGGGGATGCTCGACGTCCTGCGCGACGCCGGAGTGGTGGATGCGGGCGCCGCCGGCCTCCTGGAGTTCGCCCGCGGCGCGTTCGCCGGCCTGCGTGGCCAGGAGGTCGA
>DATAEI010000229.1:0-14901 GCA_036258075.1 Gaiellales bacterium | reverse complement strand
CACCCTGGCCCGTGGCGATCCCGACCTCGACGGCGCCGAACACAACGCCGACGGCGAGCAGCACCGCGACCAGCGTGCGCATGCCCGGCGCGCGCAGCGCTCCGCCGCGGCGGCGGCGGCGCTTGCCGGACGACGGCCGCCACGAGCGCGACGCGGGCTGGCGGGCGAAGGCGGCCGTGCCCGCCAGGATGCCGGCGGCGGCCGTCAGGATCGCAGCGCGCGTCGAGACCGCCGCCGCGACGCCCAGCGTGACCGGCGGCCCGGTGATCCAGGCCAGCTCCGCCAGCGTCGCCTGGAACGCGATCGCCGTGCGAAGCTCGCCGGCGTCGGCGAGCGCGCCCGGGAGCGCCGCCCGCATGCAGGCGGCCACCGGCGGGGTCGCCACGCCGACACCGGCGGCCAGGATCGCCATGACGGCCACGCCGGTGCCGGCGGGCAGGAGCGCGATCGTGACGAGGAGCGCCGTGGCCGTTGCGGTGCTGACGACGAGGACGCCGGTCTGGCCGCGCCGGTCTGCGATCCGGCCGATCGCCGGGCCGGCGAGGCCGAGCGCCGCCGCGTACGCACCGGAGACGAGCCCGGCCGCCGCGACGGAGCCCGTCAGCCTGGCGGCGTGGACGAGGATGGCGATGCTGAGCGCCGCCTGCGGCAGGAGCGCCAGCGTGGACGTCGCCAGAAGGCCGCGGGCGGTGCGTGTGGAGAGGATCGAATGCATACGCGCATGCTAGGGTCCACTGGTGCAGAAACAATATCCACCCAGAGCGTGAAAAACGAGTCCAGTCAGCCGGTCGAGCTGCTGCTGTCCGTGGCCCGGGACCAGCCGGGCACGCTGGGATCGCAGATCGAGGGCCAGCTCCGCTCCCGCATCCGCGACGGCGTGCTGCGGGCCGGCACGCCGCTCCCCTCCACCCGCGACCTCGCCCGCCAGCTTGGGATCTCACGCCGCGTGGTCGTCGACGCCTACGGCCAGCTCACCGCCGAGGGCTATCTGGCGGTCCGCCAGGGAGCGCGGCCGGTCGTCGCCGCCCCGGCGGTGGGTGCGGCGCCCGAGCCGCCGACACCGCCCGAGCGCCCCGCCGAGATCCGGTTCGATTTCCGGCCCAGCATGCCCGACGTGACCACCTTCCCGCGCGCGGCGTGGGCGCGCTGCCTGCGAAACGCCGCCGCGGCGATCACAGACGCCGACCTCGGCTACGGCGACCCCCGCGGCGTCGAGCCGCTCCGCGAGGCGCTGGCCGGCTATCTCGGCCGCGTCCGCGGCGTGGTCGGCGACGTCGAGAACGTCGTCGTCACGACCGGCTACACCCAGGGGCTCGCGATCGTGTGCCGCGCGCTCGCGGAGTCCGGCGCCCGCCGCATCGGGCTCGAATCGCCGGCCGACCCGGAGTACGGGCTGATCGCGCGCCGGGCGGGTCTCGAGCCCGTGCCGGTGGCGGTGGACGACGACGGGATCCGCGTCGACGCGCTGGAGCGGGCGGCGGTGGACGCCGTCGCGGTGACGCCGGCGCACCAGCACCCCACGGGCGCCGTCCTCTCGAGCGAGCGCCGAAACGCCCTCGTCGGCTGGCTCCGCGACCGGGACACGATCGCCGTCGAGGACGACTACGACGCCGAGTACCGCTACGACCGGGCGGCCGTCGGCGCCGTCCAGGGGCTGGAGCCGGGCCGCGTGGTCTATGCGGGCTCCACGGCCAAGACGCTGGCCCCGGCGCTCCGCCTGGGCTGGCTCGTCGTCCCCGCCCCGCTCGTGGCCGCGGTGCGCACCGAGAAGCTCCTGGCCGACCGCGGGACGGGCCGGATCGAGCAGCTCGCCTTCGCCGAGTTCCTTTCCGCCGGCCACCTCGACCGCCACCGGCGTCGCATGCGGCTGCGCTATGCCTCCCGCCGGACGGCGCTCATCGACGCGCTCGCGGCGGAGGTCCCGGGCGCGACGGTACGCGGGATCGCCGCGGGCCTGCACGTGACGGTCGAGCTCCCGGCCGGCGTCGACGAGGCGGCCGTCCGGGCGGAGGCGCAGGCGCGCCGGATCGCGCTCTCCACCATGGCCGACTACGGGGCCGGCGGCGGGCCGGCCACGCTCATGCTCGGCTACGGCCACCTGCCGGAGCCCGCCGTCGAACCGGGTGTCCGCGCGCTGGCGGCGGCGATCCGCGCCGCTCGCGAGCGCCCCGCCTGAGCCTCAGCAGCGCGCCACGATGTGGAACGCGTGGTCGAAGTTCGTGCCGTCCGGCTGCATCACCGAGATGAACGCCGCGTCCGGGTTCCCCGACCGCCGGGCCGTGGTGATCGTGAGGGGTTCGGTCGAGAGCGCCGATCCTGGGTCACCGACCGTCGCGATGAACGCACACGTCCTCACGCTCCGGGGGAAGACGACGGCGTACTGGCCGATGACGAGCCGCTGCGAGGTGGTCGTGCCCGGTGCGCGCGCGAGCGTGCCGTCGGCCTTGACCACCGCCCGAAGCGGCATGGTGCCGCAGCTCACCGCCAGGTGAAACGGCGTGCTCGCCGGCGAGCCCGACGGGCCGATCGTGGTGACGACGACGTTGTGCGTCCGCGTGCCGCTCGCCACCGCGATCGCCCGCGGGCTCGGGACGGGCACGGACCTGGTCGCTCCGATCGTCGCGGTGAAGTCGCAGTTCGAGACGTCGCTGTCGAAATGCACGCTGTAGCGGCCCGCTGAGACCCGGCGTGCCGAAAGCGCGTGCTTCGCGCGTGCGATCACGCCGCCTCGCCCGACCACCGCGAACCTCGACGTGGCGCCGCAGTAGACCACGAGGTGGAACGGGAGGTCGGAAAGCGTGCCCGTCTCCTGGTCCCACATCTGCACCAGGACGGCATCGCGGTTCCCCGCGCGGCGGGAAACCGACGCAGTGGAGGCCGTACTCACGAAGCCCGTGCCCGGGTCGCCGGGGTTGGCGATGTACCCACACCCGTGCACGTCCGCCGCGAACCTCACGACGTAGACGCCCGTGCCGGGGTGGCCGATATGCGTATCGCCGTTTGCACGGACCAGCACACCGTTGGCGTCGACGACGGCCCAGTGATTCGCCGCCTGGGCGGTCACCGGCAGCACGAGGCCGATGAGCATCACGACGGCGAAGCCCGCCGTACGGATCGCCCGCTCGCCGCTCATGGTTCCCTCGCCGCGTCCACCGTAGGCACCGAGTATCGCAAATCGGTCGCGAGCCCCTCCGAGCGCGGTTGACATCCGGCGAACCGCCCGGATCATGGAGCGGGGTGCGGATGTTCGGAGCAATCGCGGTCGCGGCCGCCGTCCTCTCGACGGCGGCGTGGGCGGCGCCCGCTTGGGCGGGCTTTCTTCCGAACGGCGACATCGAGCGCGGCGGCGGGTCGCTCGCGGGATGGGTCGGCGACGGCGCGACGCTGACGCTTCGGAGCGACGGCCACGGCGGCGGCCACGCGGTCCGCGTCGCGCGGCGGCCGCGGAACCCCACGTACTCCGTCCGCGCGACGCTCAACCCGGCGCTCTCGACGGCCGGGGTCACCTACCGCGGGCGGGGATACGTGCGCTCGGGGACACCGGGGCGGACCGTGTGTCTGCGGCTGCTCGAGCTCGCGCCGTCCGGCTCGACGATCAGCTCACGCTCCGGCTGCCGCGAGGCGACGCGCACATGGCGGGCGCTCCCCGAGGTGCGGCTCCGGGCCGAGCGCACCGGCGACCGGATCGCGCTGCGCGTCGTCCAGCGGGCGCCGTCGCGGACGGGCGACAGCTTCCAGGTCGACGACCTCTCGCTCGGCGGGCTCGCGGGCAACGGGCAGCTGCCGACGACGCCGGGCGGGCTCACCGCGACCGCGACGTCGTCGACGGCTGTGGCGCTCAACTGGAATGCGGCGTCGGACGGCGACGGGATCCGGGCGTACACCGTCTACCGGCGCGGCGTCCCGATCGCGACCGTCGACGGGACCCGGACCGACTACACGGCGACGGCGAAGCCGGCCACAACCGCGACCTACACCGTGGACGCCGTGGACACCTTCGGCTCGCGATCGGCGTCCTCTCCGGGCGCGACGGCCTCGACGCCCGCGTCTGGCGGCGTCCTCATCGCGGCCGCGGGCGACATCGCCTGCGACCCGGCCGACGCCGCATTCAACGGCGGGAACGGCACCGGCTCGGCATGCGCGCAGAAGGCGACGTCCGACCTGATCCTGGGCGACCCCGAGATCTCGGCCGTCCTGCCGCTCGGCGACCTCCAGTACGGCTGCGGCGGGCTCTCGGCCTTCCAGGGCTCCTACGACCCGTCGTGGGGCCGATTCCTCGGGATGACGCATCCCGTACCCGGAAACCACGAGTACCAGGCGACCGGTGGGACGGACTGCGCCCCGGGCGCGGCCGGGTACTTCAGCTACTTCGGCGCAGCGGCGGGCGATGCTCAGGCCGACAGCGCCTGGAATGCCGGCGCGTGGCACATGATCGCCCTGAACGGCGAGTGCGGTGCGGTGGGCGGCTGCGACTCGGGCTCGCCGCAGGGCCAGTTCCTGCGCAGCCACCTCGGCAGCAAGAGGTGCACGCTCGCCTACTGGCACGAGCCGTACTACACCGGCGCGTCGCGCAACACCAGCTACCGCTATTTCTGGGAGACGCTCCACGCCGCGGGCGCCGACATCGTCCTGAACGGGCATATCCACACCTACGCCCGGTTCGCGCCACAGAACGCCGCCGGCGGCGTCGACAACGCGCACGGGATCCGCGAGTTCATCGTCGGGACGGGCGGCAAGAGCCAGGGCTCGATCCCCGGCTCGGTCAACGTCGAGCAGTCGTGGAGCGGCTTCGGCGTCCTCAAGCTGCGGCTGCACGACACGAGCTACGACTGGACGATGGTGTCGGTGAACGGCACGGTCGTCGACTCGGGCTCGACGGCCTGCCATTAGCTCACAGGCCGTGAGAGGCTAGGCGCGATGAGCGTCGACCTCGAGACGACGGGCCCCGGCCCGGTCGACCCCTCCGCCGAAGAACACCTGGTTCCGATGCGCGACGGGGTCGAGCTCGCAATCGACGTCTACCTGCCTGACGGCCCAGGGCCGTGGCCCGCGGTGCTCGTGCGCCTGCCGTACGACAAGAACGGCCGGTACTGCTGGATGCCCCAGATCGCCGGCCATTTCACATCTCGCGGCTACGCGTTTCACGTGCAGGACGTGCGCGGCAAGTTCCGGTCCGGCGGCGAGGTGGAGGCGTTCGTGCACGAGACCGACGACGGGTACGACACGCTCGAGTGGATCTCACACCGCACGTGGTGCAACGGCGCGATCGGGATGTGGGGCGACTCGTACTACGGGTTCACGCAATGGACGGCGGTCGCCTCGGGTCACCCGGCCCTCAGGGCGATCGTGCCGCGGGTCACCGTCGCCGACCTGTTCGAGTGGCTCGCGGGCGTGACGCCGCTCTACGGCGCCCACTACCTGGCCCAGTACTGGTCGGACGGACTCACCCACCACTGGACTCCCGACTGGAGGCATCGGCCCCTGTGCGAGCTCTTCGATGACGCGTTCCAGGCGATCGGCTCGCGCTCCCGGTCGTTCGACCGCATCCTCGCCGAGGAGCGGGGACAGGCCCCGTTCGACCTCTACCCCGGCGGCCACCCGTTCGACCGGCTGCGGATTCCGACGCTTCACGGCGTCGGCTGGTTCGACAACATCACGCCGGCACACATGCTCGACTACGAGCGGCTCATGGCCGACCCGGCCACCGCGCCATACCAGTATCTCCACGCCGGATCGACCGACCACGAGAACTACCGGTTCGAGGACGTCCCGATTGCGCCCTCCGACGACCACGCGACCGACGACGCAGCGCTCGAGCGGATGCTGCCCCGCTATCTCGAGCCGGCGCTCGACTTCTTCGACGCGTTCCTCACGGGCGCGGCCGACCCTGCGTCGGTGCCGCGCGTCCGCTGGCATCTCGGAAACGACGGCTGGCACGAGTCGCCGTCCTGGCCGCCGCCGGGAGCGCGCGAGATCCTCCTCCACCTGGCGGCAGATGAGGAGCTGGCGGCCGAGCCGGCGGCGGAGCCCCGCCAGGCGGCCTGGGTGCACGATCCCGCCGACCTCGTCCCGTCCACCGTCGTCGATCCCTTCTCGTTCCTCCACGAGTATCCGGACGAGGGCGAGGTGGCCGCCCGCGACGACGTGCTCGTCTTCACGGGCGAGCCGCTCCCCGCCCCGCTCACCCTCGCCGGGCGGGTGTCCGCGCACCTGTGGGTGGGAAGCGACGGTCCGGCCGTGTGCCTGCACGTGAAGCTCGTTGACGTCGCCCCCGACGGCGGCTCGCACATCCTGCTCTACGGCCAGGAGCGACTCGAGCGGCCGGGCGACTCGACCCCGGTCGAGATCTACCTCGGCCACACCGCTCACCGGGTTCCCGCGGGCCACCGTCTGCGCCTCCAGATCGCGTCGAGCGACTACCCCCTCTTCGTGCCCCATCCCGGCACCACGGAGAGCCCGTGGTTCGCGGTCGAGACGGCGCTCAACCACCAGCGCGTCCGCTTCGGCGGCGAGACGCCGTCGCACCTCTCCCTCACGGTGCTGCCGAGCGTTTAGGATCGCGCCCCGTCGATCCGCCCGGGAGGGACGCATGCGCTACATGGTCGTCGAGAGGTTCACGCAGGGGCCGGGACCGGTGTACGAGCGCTTCGCCGAGCGCGGCCGCATGGCGCCCGAGGGGCTCGTGTACGTCGAGAGCTGGATCGACGCGCGCCTCGACCGCTGCTTCCAGGTGATGGAGACGGACGACCCGTCGCTGTTCGACGCCTGGACAGCCGCGTGGTCGGATCTCGCGACGTTCGAGATCGTGCCCGTGATCTCGTCCGCCGAGGCGGCCGACCGGGCGGCCGCAGGAACCTGACGCCCGCTCACCGAGGCCTTCCTGACGGTACGGTGTGCGGCGTGCAGGGCGCCGCTCAGGTGACGATCCGCCCGCTCGAGGCGCGCGACGCGCCCGCCTGCGATGCGATCGTCGCGTCGCTCCCCTACCACTTCGGCGACGACCACGGCATCGAGCTGTGCGCCGCCGCCGTGCGCGAGCAGGCGGGCCTCGTCGCGACCGTGGCGGATGCGCCCGTGGCGTTCGTCACCTGGCGGCACTGGTACCGGACCGCCGCCGAGATCACCTGGATGGCCGTCCGCGCCGGCGAGCGCAGGACTGGGATCGGCCGGATGCTGGTCGAGGCGTTCCTCTCCGGGCTTGGCCACGACGTCCGCTACGCCGTGGTCACGACGCTCTCCGAGGCGACGCCCGAGCCGGACGTCGGCGACGGCTATGCCGGCACGCGCGCCTTCTGGCGCCGGTGCGGCTTCGAGCCGGTCCTCGACCCGGCCGGCTGGTGGAGCGACGAGAACCAGGCCGTCGTGATGGTGCAGCAACTCGGCCGTTGACCGGATGAGCCCGCCCCCGGGGGATCCCGGGGACGGGCCCGTGTGTGGCGTTACATCGGGAAGCGCACGAGGTTCGCGTGCGGCACGCCGTTGATGGCGTCGATGAGGCCGCCGACGTACAGGTTCGAGCCGGACTTCATCATGGCCCACGCCCCGGTGTAGTTCGAGCCGATGGGGGTGATGGCCGGGAACCAGTCGCAGTACACCACGCCGGTCGCCGGGTTCACGGAGTACAGGCCGTGAACCGCCTGGCCGCAGAACGTCTGCGTGAGCACCGCAGTCCCCATGTGGCCGCCGATGAAGAGGCGGGTGCCGTCGGGGGACATCGCGAGGCTCTCGTCGTTGCCGGCCGTGTTCACGCGCCAGACCTGGGTGCCGACGTTGCCGTTGTCGAGCTGGAACGCCGCGGAGTAGTTCGGGCCACGCCCGAAACCGCCGTAGAGACGGTTGCCGACGGGCAGGAGCGCCCAGGCGACCTGCGGAGCGACGATGACGCCGGACGGGATCGTCCACGGATCGAGCGCGCCGGTGTCGAGCGTGATGCGGGCGACCGAGACGCGCGCGATGCCGTCCATGGTCGTGAAGTTCCCGCCGACGAACAGCGTGTTACCGTCGGGGGCGATGGCCATCGAGCGGACGTTGTCGTTGGCCACGGCCGCGAACGTGGTGTTCACGGAGCCGTTCTGGTTCAGGGCGACGATGTTGCCCTTCGCCTGGGCGTCGACCTGCTTGAACGCGCCGCCGACGTAGATCAGGTTCGAGGTGACGTTGATCACCCAGACCTGGTTCCCGAAGGCGTGCGTGAACGCGGGGTCGACCGCGCCGGTCGACGTCGAGACGGCCGCGAAGTTCTTCACAGGCGTGCCGTTGATGAAATCGAACTTGCCGCCGATGTAGAGCGTCGATCCGTCGGCCGAGACGCCGAGGGCGTTCACCTGGCCGGCCGCGCCGGTGGAGGTCGTGATGATCGGGCCCCAGCCGGGGATGCCGACACCGGTCGTCGCGTCGATCTTGCCGACGCTCTTCACCTTGATCTTCGGTGTTCCACCCTGCGCACGAAGAAGCCCGAACTTGCCTCCCACGTAGAGCGTGTTCCCGCTGAGCGCGAAGGCTCGCACCTTCCCGTTCGCCTCCCACGCGTTCGTGTCCGCGGTCGCGCTCAGCGCGAATGCGGGCGATGCGGTGGCTGCGAGCGCACCGACGGCTGTGAGGGCAAGCAATGCCAGTCGCTTGACGGACATCCTGCGATTCCTCCCCTTCTCTGTCCCACACACACCGGCGAGAAGCCGGCCCGGCGTCGATCGACCGCCCCGCGATCGCTCGGCGCATCCAGTTTGTGGGACGTTTAGGAATCCGTCAACCGCATGTTGCGAAACCGTGGGTTTCCACATCGCGGCGGGCCCAGGTGCGGACGGGCGGTATCCTTGGGCCGTGAGCGATCACGTCACCGCCGGCGAGGCAGGGTTCTTCACGACCCAGATGGGCGTGGGCCATCCCAAGATCCTGGCCGCGACGGTCTGCGCGATCGTCGAGCACGGCGGCGAGCTCTTGATGGTGCGGCAGCTGAACCGCGACGGCGAGGAGCGCTGGAACTTCCCCACCGGCTGGATGGAGCCGGTCGACGAGGACGACCGCGTCCAGCTTCCCGAGCACTCCGTGAACCGGAACCTCCTCGTCGAGACCGGCTACGCGGCGAGCGACGCACACCTGATCGGCATCTCGCTCGTGCGTGAGCACGACCCGGACGGCCACCGGGTGGGCACCTCGCTGCGGCTGAACTACGTGTGTGAGCAGCTGCGCCAGACCAGCTACGCTGTCAACGACCCGGACATCCTGGGCGCGCCGGAGTGGTTCACGCCGGAGCAGATCGACGGCCTGATCGAGACGACGCAGGTCAAGGGCCAGCTCACGGCGGCGGCATTCCGCCACTGGCGGACGTACCGGGAGGGTGGGGAAATGTCCGCTGATATCGTTGACATTCCCAACTGACGCTTTAGGCTCGTTGTAACTGGAAAACACGGGAGGGCAAACTTGCGGCGTGTTCTAATGATTATGGCTGCGGCCGGCGTGCTCGCCGGCGCCGCCACACCGGCTCAGGCGGCGTTGGTGGGCGAGGCGCCCGCCAGCTCGTGGCAGACCGACGGCAAGGTCAACGCCATCGTCGTCGCCAACGGCAAGATCTACATCGGCGGCAGCTTCACCCACGTCCGCGCTCCGGGCGCCCCATCCGGCGGCGCCGTGCGCAACCACCTCGCAGCGCTCGACCTCCAGACGGGCGTGCTCAAGCCCTGGAACCCGGGCGCGAACGACATCGTGAACGCGCTCGCGGTGAAGCCGAACGGCAAGACCATCTACGTCGGCGGCCACTTCACCAAGGTGCACGGCGCGACCCGCCTGCACGTCGCGGCGATCAACGCCACGTCCAGCACCCTGCGCCCGTGGAAGGCCAACACCAACGGCAAGGTCGACGTCATCAAGGCGACGAGCAGCCGCGTGTACCTCGGCGGCACGTTCACGACCCTCAAGGGGAAGACCCGCAACCGCCTCGGGGCGGTCTCGGCCGGCTCGGCGGCGTCGCTCATCAACTGGACGCCCCACGCCAGCTCCGAGGTCTACACGCTCCAGCTCTCGGCGACCGGCAAGCGCATCTACGTCGGCGGCGCCTTCGACCACATGAACGGCAAGCCGGCCAACCACCTCGCGGCGATCAAGACCGGGAGCGGCGCCATCGCCAAGAAGTTCCACGTGCACCCGTCGTACCCGGTGTTCTCGCTGGCGCTCGCCGGCAAGACGCTGTACGTCGGCGGCGCCGGCAACGGCGGCCACGTCGCTGCCTTCGCGTTCAAGACCAGCACGCGGCGGTGGTCGGCCCTGACCGACGGTGATGTCCGGGCGATCACGTTGCGCCAGGGCGTCGTCTACGTGGGCGGCCACTTCAACAACTACTGCGTGGGCGGCACCGGCACCGGTAACCCGCTTCTGTGCAACACGAACACCGGTCGGCGCAAGTTCCTGGCGCTGAACCAGGCCACCGGCAACCTGACGAGCTGGAACCCGATCGGGAACAGCGTCCAGGGCGCGTTCGCGATCCGCAGCACCAAGAGCCAGGTCATGGCGGGCGGCTCGTTCACGAACATCCACGGCACGGCACAGCAGGGCTTCGTCCGCTGGACGTGAGCCGAGCCTGAAGAACGCACGAACCAAGCGGCGGGGGCTCCGGCCCCCGTCGCAGGTCGTTAAGGGGTGTGTCCCTCGAGGCCGGCGATGACGTCGAGCAGGAACGCCGACGCAACGGCCCCGTCGACCACGCGGTGGTCGAACGTGCAGGAGACGAGGCCGATGTCCCTGACGAGGATGGCGCCGTCGATCACCGCCGGCCGCTGCGCGATCCGGTGCAGGCCGAGGATCCCGACCTCGGGGTGGTTCACGAGCGGCGTCGCGAAGAGGCCGCCCAGCCGGCCGGCGCTCGAGACGGTGAACGTCGATCCACGCAGCTGCCCGGGCGCCAGCCTCCCATCCGCTGCGGCCGCCCCGAGCTCGGCGACCTCCGCGGCGAGCTGCTCGACCGTCTTCGCCGCCGCGTCGCGCACCACCGGGACGATGAGGCCTGCCTCGGTCTGCATCGCGACCCCGAGGTGGACGTCGTCGAGGTAGGCGATCTCGTCGCCCTCGAGGCGGGCGTTCAGCGCCGGATGGCGGCCGAGGGCCGCGGCCGTCGCGTGAAGGACGAACGCCAGGTACGAGAGCTCGCCGCGCGTCCGCGCGAGGTGCGTGAAGTCGCACTCCTCGACCACGGTCACGGCCGGCACCTCTCGATGTGAGCGGCTCAGGTGCTCGGCGATCGCGCGCCGGACGCCGCGCAGCGGCTCGCGCCGGCCGGCGGCCTGCCCGCCCCCTGCGGCCGCCCGCACGGCCGCCTCGGTGACCGGCCCGTCGCCGGCGAGTGCCGCGAGGTCGACGCCAAGCTCCGACGCCAACCGCCGCACGGCCGGCGTGGCCTGCACACGACTCTGCGCCGATTCCGTCACGGCCGGGGGTGCCAAACCTGGTTCAGCGTCCTCGCCGATCACCACGAGCAGCTCGCCCACCGGGACGACGGCGCCCTCCTCGGCCAGGATGCGGCTCACCACGCCGGAGGCGGGCGAGGGCACCTCGACGGTCGCCTTGTCGGTCTGGATCTCGACGAGCAGGTCGTCCTCGGCCACCTCCTGGCCGGGCGCGACCAGCCAGCGCACGATCTCGCCCTCGGCCACGCCCTCGCCCAGATCGGGCATGCGGAACTCGTAGGCCATCAGAAGGCCATGAGCTTGTCGATGGCGGCGAGCACGCGCTCCGGCGAGGGCAGGTAGGCGTCCTCGATCGTCCAGTACGGGTACGGCACGTCGTAGCCGGTGACGCGGATGATCGGGCCGCGCAGGTCGAGGATCGCCTTCTCGGCCAGCACCGCGGCCACCTCGGCGGCGAACCCCGCCACCCGCGGCGCTTCGGCGACGACGACAGCGCGGCCGGTCTTTCCGACCGATTCGAGCAGCGCGCCCTCGTCCAGCGGCTTCAGCGACCGCAGATCGAGCACCTCGACAGAGGCGTCGGCGCGCTCGGCCGCCGCCTCTGCCACCGCCACCATCGCGCCGTAGGCGACGACGGTCACGTCCGACCCCGCCCGCGCCACGCGCGCCTTCCCCAGCGGGACGACATGCTCGCCCTCGGGCACCTCGCCGCGGGCCGTGCGGTAGATCAGCTTCGGCTCGAGCACGACGACCGGGTCGGCGTCGCGGATCGCGGCGGCGAGCAGTCCCTTCGCGTCGGCCGGTGTCGACGGGATCGCCACCTTGATGCCGGGCGTGTGGACGTAGTAGGCCTCGGGCGAGTCGTCGTGCAGCTCTGGCGCGCGGACGCGGCCACCGTACGGCATCCGCACGGTGATCGGGAACTCCATCGTCCCGCCCGTGCGCCAGCGGTAGCGCCCGACGTGGCAGATGAGCTGGTCGAGGCACGGGTAGGAGAACGCGTCGTACTGCATCTCGCACACGGGCCGGAACCCGGCCATGGCGAGCCCAACGGCCGTACCGAGGATGCCTGCCTCGGCGAGCGGCGTATCGACGCAGCGATCGTGGCCGAACCGCTCCCGCAGCCCCGCGGTCGCCCGGAAGACGCCGCCCAGCATCCCCACGTCCTCGCCCATCACCATCACGGACGGGTCGCGCTCCATCTCGGTGTGCAGGCCGTCGTTCACGGCCTCGACGAGCGTCTTCACGAGCCGTCCCGGGCCAGCAGGCGCAGGAGCTCGGCGCGCTCGGCGGCGAGCTGCGGCGGCGGGTCGGCGTACGCCGTGTCGAACACCAGCGCCGGGTCGGGCGCCGGGAGCGCCTCGGCGGCGGCGATCCCCTCGCGCATCGCGGCCAGCGCGTCGGCACGCGCGGCGTCGGCCAGCTCGTCTGTGAGAATCCCGCGCCGGCGCAGGTAGCCCTCGTAGCGCTGCAGGCACTCGTTGCGGCGCTCCGCCTCGACCCGCGCCACGTCGATGTAGAGCGACGGATCGTCGGCCGTGGCGTGCGGCGCCATCCGGTAGGTGACGGCCTCGATCAGCGTCGGCCCCTCCCCCGTCCTGGCGCGCTCGACCGCCTGGCGGGTGGCCTCGTACACGGCCAGCACGTCGTTGCCGTCCACCCGGATGCCCGGCATCCCGTAGCCGGCCGCCTTGTCGACCAGCGCCGCGGCCCGTGTCTGGGCCGCGAGCGGCGTCGAGATCGCCCACTGGTTGTTGTTGCACATGAGCACGAGCGGCGCGCTCATCACGGCCGCGAAGTTGGCGCCCTCATGGAAGGCGCCCTCCGACGTGGCGCCGTCGCCGAAGTAGCAGACCGCGCAGCCCCGCTCGCCGCGGAGGCGAAGCCCCCACGCCAGCCCGGCGGCGTGCGGCACGTGGGTCGCGATCGGAACGCAGATCGACGCCACCCGGCGCTCGCGCGGATCCCACCAGCCGGCGGGATGGCCCCTCCACCACGCCAGGATCGTCGCCGGGTCCATCCCGCGCAGGAGCCCGATGGCCGACTCGCGGTACGACGGGAAGACCCAGTCGCCCTCGTCGAGCGCATGCACCGATCCGGCCTGGATCGCCTCGGTGCCCCAGTAGATGGCGTAGGTGCCGATCCGGCCCTGGCGGTGGTAGGTGAGCGAGCGTTCGTCGTAGGTGCGAAGCAGCACCATCGAGCGGTGGAGCGCGAGCAGCCCGGCCTTGTCCAGGCCGTCCACCTCGGCATCGGGGTGGCCCTCGACCCCGCCGATCACGCGGCGAAGCTCAGGCACGGCCGGCGACGGCTCCACGCGCATGCTGGCCCGCATCGTAGTCCGAGACTACGATGTACCCGTGACCACCGAGGCCGCGTTCCTCGAGCACGTCCAGGCGGGAGGGGTCGTCGAGGCGGGCGACCCGATGCCCGACGAGTACCGCGCGCTCCTCGTCAAGTTCGTCGCCATGCACGGCAACTCGGAGCTGATGGGCGTCCTGCCGGAGCGCGACTGGATCCTGCGCGCGCCGACCCTGCAGCGCAAGCTCGCGCTCACCGCCAAGGTGCAGGACGAGGTGGGTCACGCCCAGCTCATCTACCGGGTCTGTGAAGACCTGGGCGCGCCGCGCGAGCAGCTGCTCGACGACCTGCTCGAGGGACGCGCGAAGTTCCACAACGTGTTCCATTACCCAACCCGCACGTGGGGAGACGTCGGCGTGATCGCGTGGCTGATCGACGCGGCGGCGATCGTGTCGCAGAAGGCGCTCCTCAAGTGCTCCTACGCGCCCTACGCGCGGATCATGAAGAAGATCTGCTGGGAGGAGTCCTTCCACATCCTCCACGGGCGCGACGTGATCCTGGCGATGATGAACGGCACGCAGGAGCAGCGCGAGCTCGTGCAGGAGGCGCTCTCCCGCTGGTGGGGCCCGATCATGCAGTTCCACGGCACGCGGATACCGGCCGAGAGCGACCTCGTCCTCCAGTACCGGATCAAGACCAAGGACAACGAGTCGCTGCGCCAGGAGTTCCTCGACGGCTACGTGCCCCAGATCCGCGAGCTCGGCCTCGAGATCCCCGATCCGGCGCTCCGCTACGACGAGGGGGAGACCCGCTGGATCTACACCGAGCCCGACTGGGACGAGCTGCGGCAGGTGGTCTCCGGCCACGGCCCCGCCAGCGCCGACCGGCTCGAGCTGCGCCGGCGCATGCGCGACGCGAACGCCTGGGTGCGGCGCGCCGTGCTCGCAGACGCCGCATGATCTGGGAGATCTTCCGGCAGGAGCGCGAGGGCGCGGCCTTCGTGCATGCCGGGTCGCTCGAGGCGGCCGACGAGGCGTTCGCGCGGGCCTACGCGCACGAGCTGTACGGCCGCCGCAACGAGTCGCGGGCGCTGTGGCTCGTGCCGCGCGGCGAGGTGCGCACGGTGGACGAGTTCGTGGACGAGTTCGAGCGCAACTACCGCCGCGTCGACGGCTACTCGCTGAAGTCGCGGCTCCGGGAGGCG
>DATAEI010000228.1:0-7649 GCA_036258075.1 Gaiellales bacterium | reverse complement strand
GGGGGAACGGGAACGGCGGCGGCTCCGGGAACGGGTCGTAGCCACAACGCGTCTCTGAGGCACCCGCGGGCGGCGAGGCCATCACGGGTCGCCGCCCGCGGTCGTTCACGAGCTTGCGACGATCGGTACACTCGCCGCCATGCTGGTGGGCCGCGGGGAGGAGTGCGTACGGATCGAGCGCGTCCTCGATGACGCCCGCGCGGGCCGCGGTGGAGCGCTGCTCGTCTCGGGCGAGCCGGGCATCGGCAAGACCTCGCTCCTGGAGCATGCGGCGGCGGGTGCCGCAGGCATGCGGATCGTCCGCTGCCGCGGGATCGAGGGCGAGGCGTCGGTGCCGTTCGTCGGGCTCGTCGACCTCTTGACCCCGATCGCCGACCTCGTTCCTCAGCTCCCCGGCCGGCAGGCCGACGCGCTCCGAAGCGCGCTCGCCATCGGACCGACGCGGCCCGTCGACCGGCTCGCCGTGCTCGTCGGCGCGTTCAACCTCCTGTGCGCGGCGGCCGAGGAGCAGCCGCTGCTGGCGCTGATCGACGACGCCCACTGGCTCGACGCGGCGTCGGCCGAGGCGGTGGCGTTCGCGGCGCGGCGGCTTGCGGAAGACCGGATCGCGCTCCTCGTCGCGACCCGTTCGAAGGCCCAGCCCGACCTGCCGTCGATCAGCCCACGGCCGCTGACGGGCGAGGAGGCCCGCGAGCTGCTCGAGCTGCGCGGCCTCGCCGTGGACGGAGCCGCCGTGGAGGACGCCGCCGGGAACCCGCTCGCGCTGCTCGAGCTCGCGAGCGACGGCGGGCGTTTCCAGCCCGGGCACTCGAGCCTCGAGGGGGCCTACGCGCGGATGGTCGAGGCGCTGCCGGAATCGTGCCGCGCCGCGCTCCTCCTGCTCGCGGCGTGCCGGTCCGACCGCTCGCCCGTGATCCGGCGCGCGCTGGCGGGGGCCGGCCTGGGCGACGAGGCGTTCGCGCCCGCCGAGCGCGACGGGCTCGTGCGCCTCGAGCCCGGCTCGATCACGTTCCGGCATCCGCTGATCCGCTCGGCGGTCTATGCGTCGGCCGCCGGGCCCGAGCGGCGCCGTGCGCACGCAACGCTCGCCGCCGCGTGCGTCGAGCCCGAGCTCGAGTGGGAGCGCGTGGCCCACAGCGCCGCGGCCGCCACCGAGCCCGACGAGGAGCTCGCCGAGTCGGTCGAGCGACTGGCGTCGGATGTCCGCCAGCGTGGCGGGGCGGTCGCCACGGTCGAGTGGTACGAGCGCGCCGCGGCGCTGAGCTCTGATCCCGCCGCCCGGGCCCGGCGGCTCCTCGCAGCCGCGGAGGCGGCGCAGGCGGGCGGCCGCGGAGTGGCGGCCGAGAACCTGCTGTCGCAGGTCGAGCGGGGCCGCCCGCTCCCGGCCGACACCGCCCGCATCGAGCTCCTGCGGGGCCGCATCGAGGCGAGGAGCAGCTCCACCCGCGCCGCGAGCTCCCGGCTCCTGCGCTCCGCGCGCGCCCTGGAGGATGCCGATGTCCACGCCGCCGTCACGCTCTACATCGAATCGGTCGACCCGTCGATCCGCGCCGGCCGGCCGCAGGAGGCGCTCGCCGCCGCGGCCCGCGCCCTCGAGCTCGCCCCGCCCGGTGATCCGCTCGGCCTGCTCGCGCGGATCGCCCGGGCCGCGTCGCTCGTCTTCCTCGGCGACGCCGCCGGCGCCGAGCGCGACATCGACGCGGTTGCCGCGGACGTCGCCCGCACGCCGTCCGTCAAGGACGACCTCCAGCTGCGCGCCTACCTGGGGATGACGCTGGCGTTCGCGGAGCGTGTCCGGCTGGCGTCCGACACCCTGGAGGCGCTGATCGGCGAGTGTGAGCACGCGGCTCCGGGCGCGCTCACGTACCCGCTCATCAGCCGGGCGTGGCTGCGGCGGATCACCGGCGCGTGGGAGGGGGCCCAGGCCGACGGGCAGCGTGCCGTTCGGCTCGCCCGCCAGCTTCGCCGCTCAAACGACGAGTGCTGGGGCCTCAGCATCCTCACGTGGATCGCCGCGGCCCAGGGCCGTCTCGACGAGGGTGCGCTGGCCCAGCAGGCGGAGCTGTCGGAGCGCCTCGAGCTCCCCTACCAGCTCATGTGCGTCCACGCCTGCCGTGGCCACCACTCCCTGGCCGCCGGCGACGCCGAGGCCGCGGCCGGCGAGCTGGCGCGGGCGCTCGCCGCCAAGCGGGAGTGCGGGATCATCGACGCCACCACCCATCCCGTGATCGGCGCCGACCTCGCCGAGGCGCTCGTGCGCTCCGGGCGCGACGCCGAAGCCCTGGCCGCCGCGCGGGAGCTCCACGGCGAGGCGGAGCGGTCGGGCCGCGGGTCGGCCCTGGCGGTGGCCGAGCGGGCGCTGGCCGTCGCGGGCGACGATCCGGGCAGCCGCTTCACCCGCGCCTGGGAGCTCCACGCCGGCACCGCCGACCCGTTCGCCACGGCCCGGACCGCGCTCGCCTGGGGGGACGCGCTTCGCCGGGACGGACAGCGGGTGGAGTCGCGCGAGCTCCTCGAGGAGGCCCGCGCCCGGTTCGAGCGGCTCGGCGCGTCGCTCTGGGAGGAGCAGGCGGCCTCGGCGCTCGCCCGGAGCGGCAAGGTGCTGAGGCGCGAGCCGGAGAAGCGCGACGAGCTGACGCCGGCCGAGCTCGAGGTGGCGAGCCTCGTCTCGGAGGGGAAACGCAACAAGGAGATCGCCGGGGCGCTCTGGATGAGCGAGAAGACCGTGGAGGCGCACCTGTCGCGGATCTACCGCAAGCTCGGCGTGCGGAACCGCGCCGAGCTGGTCGCGCAGCGGGCGCGACTGGGTGCCTGACCCGGCAATTGCCCCGGGGGTACCATCGGTGCATGGGGACGGCGAACGACCTCGGATCCCTCTGGCGCGTGCCCGTCATGCAGGCGCCGATGGGCCCGGCGGCGACGCCGGCGCTGGCCGTTGCGGTGGCGGAGGCGGGAGGCATCGGCTCGCTGGGCGCGTCGTGGGCGGAGCCGGACGTCCTGCGCTCGCAGCTTCGGGAGATCCGCCGCGGGACCGAGCGGCCCGTGTGCGTCAACCTCGTGCTCGAGTTCGATCAGGAGGAGCGGCTGGAGGTCGCCCTGGCCGAGCATGTCGAGCTGATCTCGTTCTCCTGGGGTGTCGAGGCCCGGCTCGTCGCCCGGGCGCGGGCCGCCGGGGCGCTCGTCGTCGTCCAGGCCGGGTCGCCCGCCGAAGCGCGCGCAGCGGTCGATGCCGGCTGCGACGCGGTCGTGGCGCAGGGCGTCGAGGCCGGGGGGCACGTGCAGGGCGAGATCGGCGTGCTCGCCCTGGTCGGCGAGCTCTCCCGAACCCTTCCCGTGCCGGTGCTCGCCGCCGGCGGCATCGCCGATGCCCGCGGCGTTCGCGCGGCGATGGCCGTGGGCGCGGTCGGGGCGATGATCGGGACGCGATTCCTGGCGACGCCGGAGGCCGACGTCCATCCCGACTGGGCGGGGCGGCTCGTGGAGGCGAGCGCCGCCGACACCGTCCTCACCGAGCTCTTCGACGGAGGCTGGCCCGGCGCTCCCCATCGCGTGCTTCGGAACAGCACCTATGTGCGCTGGGACGAGGCCGGGCGACCGGGCCCGGGCTCACGCCCGGGCGAGGGCGAGGTCGTCGCGCGCTACGGCGACCTCGAGATCGAGCGATACGCCGCCGACGAGCCGCGCCGGGAGACGACCGGCGAGCTCGAGGCGATGTGCCTCTATGCCGGCCAGGGCGTCGGGCTCATCACGGCGATCGAGCCGGCCGCCGAGATCGTCGGCCGGATCGCGGCCGAGCTTCCACGCCTGCGCTAGACCGGCCTCAGCACGCGGTGGCGGGAGTCGGGGCCGTGACACACGACCCCGACTCTCGTCCGCTCGGCTACGAGCAGCTGGCCTCGGTGGTGCAGCTCACCGCGTGGTTGCTGTCGTTGTCGTACATCTTCCCGGCGCCGAGGGCGATCCGGTCGAACCGGCTGTCACCCGGCATCGCGATCACGACGTACTTGTGGATCACGAGCGCCCCGGGATGTGCGAGGGCGTAGTTCTGGAAGGCGGAATGGTCCGCGTCGGAGGTGTACTCGGCGGTCTCGGGAGAGTTCACGATGATCTTGCAGGAGCTATCGCCCCTGAACCCCGTGAAGTCGGCGCGGACCCACGTGGTGCTGGTTCCCACGGGATGGTTGCAGTCGGCCGGGTCGAGGAAGAGCGTGTCCTCGGTCGTCGAGTTGTCGCCGTCGGTCGAGACCTCGGCCACCATGTAGTTCAGACCGAGCGAGACCGAGGTCGTCCGGAGCTGGATCGAGATGTTCTTCTGGTTCCCCACCGCGACGTGGCGGTTGTAGCTCGCGTTCGAGAAGAGGAGCACGCAGCCGCCACCCGTGCCGACGTTGGTATGGAACAGGTGCGAGTTGGAGTCGCTCGGAGAGTCCTGGCCGGTGACCCAGCCGGCGATCGAGTCGACCGTGTTGCAGCCGGACTGGTTCGGGTCGATCTGCACTCGCAGCCGCTGGCTCGAGTCCACCTTCGTCTCTGCCGACGCCACGGCGGCGAAGGCGAGCATGCCCAGGGCGACGACGAGCGCCGCCACGAGTCGCTTTCCCATGTTCTTCCTCCCGAATCGGGGGTTTCCGGAAGTTCCTGCACGCCGCCGCCCTGCCCATGTGGCCCGCGGCGGACCGGTCAAGCCTCCCGGTCCGTCGAGGAGCGACGATAGCCGCGAGCGGCCACGCAAGCAACTATGCGCACAAGTTTGCGCGGCGTGCGGCGGTTATGTGCGGGGCCGCGGAAGCGGCGAGGGATCGCCCTCGTGCATGCGGATGCGGGTCACGACGACGTCGAGGTTGGCCGGCTCGGCGGCCGGCGCCTCGTCGCGGTCGATGTCGAGCATCCCTGGGAGCAGCAGCGCCGACGCGGTGACGAGCGCGCCGATCACGCCGGCGGCGACGAGCGTCGTCCGCGCGCCGAGCAGCGCGACCGCCGGTGCCGTGAGCGCGAACGAGAGCGGCAGGAGCCCGATCGAGATCAGCCAGTCGAGGCTCGACACCCTGCCGAGCAGTTCGGCGGGCACCTGCATCTGCTTGAGCGTCGCCCACACGATCGTCCCCGCCGTCTCGAGCACGTTGAACGCGAGGCACGCGAGCATGAGCTGCCAGGTCGCCGTGGCGAGGCCGTAGCCTGCGACCGCCACGGTGGCGAGCGTCCAGGTGAGGTAGATGAACCCGACCGCCCGGCGCGGCTGTCCGCGCTGGCCCATGACGAGCGCGCAGCCGATCGCGCCGAGGCCGCCGGCGGCGAACACGAGCCCGAGCGACGCGGCCGATCCGTGGACCACGTTCTTCACCATGTACGGCAGCAGCACCTCGGTCGGCCCGAGGAAGACGAGGTATGCGACGGCCGCGGAGAGCAGCGTGCCCCACAGCCACACCCGCCTGCGGATGAAGTCGAAGCCCTGGCGGACATCCTCGACGGCGGACTGGCCCGATCCCTCCCGAGGCCGCGGCGTCCTGCCGATCGCGACCAGCGCAGCGGCCGAGACGCAGAACGTGGCGGCGTCGATCGCGAACGCCGGCGCGAGCCCGACGGCGGCGATCAGCCAGCCCGCCGCGGCCGGGCCGGCGAGCCGGAGCGCCAGCGGGCGGACGAACTGATCGAGCGAGTTCGCGGCCGCCAGCTGGCCGGCCGGCAGGATGTCGGGCACGACCGCGTCGAACGCGGGGTTGAAGAACGCGGTGGCGGCCCCGTAGACCGCACACAGCACGGCCAGCTCCCACAGCGTCAGCGCCCCCGTCGCCGAGAGGAGCGCGAGCAGGCCGATCACGACCGCCCGCAGGCCGTCGGCGGCGAGCATCACGGTGCGGCGGTCGAAGCGGTCGCTGACGACGCCGCCGGGGAGAAGGCAGGCGATGGTGGGCACCGTCATCGCGATCCCGATGACCGAGAGCGCCGCCGGCGCGTTCCAGAGCTCGTACACCTGCCACGCCATCGCGACGAGGAAGATCCCGTCGCCGAAGAGCGACACCGTCATCCCGCACCAGAGCAGCAGGAAGCGCCGGTGGCGCAGCGGGTGAAGCAGGTTCACACGCGAGAAGCCGCCCGGGCGGTCGAGTGCCTCGTAACTATGCTGCATCGCGCTCGGGGCGGTCGATCTCGTCGGCCGGCGGCTCGTCCGCCGCCGCCGATTCGAGGTACTCCACCACCGAGGGAAGCGGCATCGCCTTGGCGAACAGGAAGCCCTGGCCGAGGTCGCAGCCGAGGTCGAGCAGCGACGACAGCTGCTCCGGCATCTCGATCCCCTCGGCGACCACCCGGAGGCTGAGCTTCTCGCCCAGGCTCACGATCGCGGCGGCGAGACCGGAGTCGGCCCTGCCCGCCTGGAGGAACGACCGGTCCATCTTCAGGATGTCGATCGGGAACTTGCTCAGGTAGCTGAGCGACGAGTAGCCCGTGCCGAAGTCGTCGAGCGCCACGCGCACGCCGAGCCGCTTCAAGGCCTTCAGCCGCTCGACCGCGAGGTCGGCGTCGAGCATCATCACCGTCTCGGTGATCTCGAGCACGAGGTTCCCGGGGTGCAGGCCCGACTCCTGGAGGGCCGACTCGACGTCCGCGACGATCGTGTCGGACTGGAGCTGCTTCACCGACAGGTTCACGCTCATCATGAGCGGCTCGCTGCGACCGACCGCGTGCTGGAGCGCCGCGCCCTGCCTGCACGCCTCGCGTAGCACCCAGCGGCCGATCGGGAGGATGAGCCCGGTCTCCTCGGCGAGCGGGATGAACTGGACGGGGGAGATGGTGCCCTTGGTCGGATGCTGCCAGCGCAGCAGCGCCTCGAGGCCCTCGACGACGCCTTCGCCGAGCCGCACCACCGGCTGGTAGTGCACCTCGAGCTGGCGCTCGTCGATGGCGCGCTGGAGGTCGGCCCGCAGCTCGAGCCGCTCGACCACGCTCTCGTGCATCGCCGGCTCGAACATGCGGTAGCTGCCCTTGATGTCGCGCTTGGCCATGTACATGGCCACGTCGGCGTTCCGCAGGAGGTCCTCGGGGCTCGTGGCCTCGCCGGGCCGGGTCAGGCAGATGCCGATGCTGGCGCGGACGAAGAGCTCCTTGCCCTCCGCGTCGACGGGCCGCTCGATCGCCTCCTTGAGCCGCTCGGCGATGTCGGCGGCGTCCTGGGTGCCCTCGATGTCCTCGAGCAGGACGGCGAACTCGTCGCCGCCGAAGCGGGCGGCGGTGTCGGTCGGCCGCAGGGCGGCCAGGAGCCGCTCGCCGACCTGGCGCAGGACGGAGTCGCCCACGGGGTGGCCGAGGCTGTCGTTGATGGTCTTGAAGTCGTCGAGGTCGATGAACATGACGCCGAGCGGCGAGCGCTCGTCCGACCGGCGCGAGAGCGCGTGCGCGACCCGGTCGGCGAAAAGCGCGCGGTTGGCGAGCCCGGTGACCGAGTCGTGGAAGGCCTGGTGGGCGAGCTGGCGCTCGAACGCCTTTCGCTCGCTGATGTTGCGGGAGTTGAGGACGATCCCGCGGATGTGCTCGTCGTCGATCAGGTTCGAGTGGCGGATCTCGAACTCGAGCGCTGTGCCGTCGCGGTGGATCAGGTTGCACTCGAGCGTGTGCGTGTCGATCTCGGCGCGCGCCGGTTCGAGGATGTGCGC
>DATAEI010000227.1:0-2956 GCA_036258075.1 Gaiellales bacterium | reverse complement strand
CCCCCCCCCGTGTCAAGAATCCTGGGTTCCCCCGTGCTAGGGCCAGATCGCGGCGACCATCCGCTCCGGCCAGTTCTTCGGGATGGGCGCGCCGGAGAGCGTCCGGTAGAGGTATGACCCGATCAGCATCTCGATCATCGTGTCGGGGTCGGCGTCCGCCGGAATCGCGCCCCGGTCGCGTGCGAGCTTCAAGACGGCGACCATCTGGCGCCGTGTCGGATGGATGACGCGCTCTCGGAACGACTCCAGCATCTCGGGATGCTCGTGCCGCTGGAGGTAGAGCGAGGCGGCGATCCCGAGGCCGTCGTTCGGGCCGACGCACTCGTGGAAACTGCGCAGGAGCTCGATGAGCGCCGTCCGCGGGTCGGGGCACTCGCCGGGCCCGCGGGCCTCGGTCATCGCGCAGACGGCGGCGGTCACCATGTCGGCCTTCGTCGGGTAGCGCCGGTAGACGGTGGCACGCGTGACCCCGGCCTCGGCGGCGACCGCCTCGATCGACGTGCCGTCGTAGCCCTCGCGGCTCAGGAGCCGCAGCGTGGCCGCGACGATCTCGCGGTCGGCCGCGGCGTTCCGGGGCCGGCCGGGCGGCCGGGGAAGTGGTGACGATTCGGTGATTGCCATGGTGTCTCGATTATGATACACAACTGGTCTGTATCGAAACCAGCGACTGGAGATTCCACCCTCATGCCTCATACCCAAGACCGCAAGGGGATTGCACTCTTCCTCCTCTGCGCGGTCCAGTTCATGGTGGTGCTCGACATCGCCATCGTCAACGTGGCGCTCCCCACCATCAAGACGGCTCTCGACTTCAACGAGACCAGCCTGTCGTGGGTGATCAACGCGTACACGCTGACCTTCGGCGGCCTGCTCATGCTGGGCGGCCGCACCGCCGACCTGCTCGGACGGCGGCGGATGTTCATCGCCGGGCTCGCGCTCTTCTCGGCCGCGTCGCTCGTCTGCGGCCTGGCGACGTCCGAGGCGACCCTGATCGCCGCCCGGGCGGTCCAGGGCGTCGGCGCGGCGATCATCTCGCCGGCCGCACTCTCGATCCTGACGACGACCTTTGAAGAGGGCGCTGCGCGGAACAAGGCCCTCGGCATCTGGGGCGCCGTCGCCGGCACCGGAGGCGCCGCGGGCGTCCTCCTCGGCGGGGTGCTGACCGACCAGCTGAACTGGTCGTGGATCTTCTACATCAACGTCCCCGTCGGCGTCGCCGTGATCGCCCTCGCCCCCCGCTTCCTGCGTGAGAGCCGGATCGAGGAGGGACGGCGGGTGTTCGACCTGATCGGAGCAACCCTGGTGACGGGCGGCCTGTCGCTGCTCGTGTACGCGCTCGTGCAGACCGTCGACCACTCGTGGGCGGCGCCGCGCACGATCGCCATGTTCGTCGGCTCGGCCGTGCTCCTGGCCGGGTTCGTGGCCACCGAGCGGCGGGCGGATGCCCCGCTCATGCCGCTTCGCCTCTTCCGCAACCGCTCCCTCGCGGGCGCGAACGTGGTGGGGGTCATGCTGGGCGCATCGATCTTCTCGATGTTCTTCCTGCTCACGCTCTACATGCAGCAGGTGCTCGGCTACTCGCCGCTCAAGACCGGGATCGGCTACCTGCTCGTCGCCACGGTGATCATCATCTCCGCCGGGGCGTCGCAGGCGCTCGTCACGAAGATCGGCGTGCGCACCGTGCTCGCGACCGGCATGGGGCTGACGGCGGCCGGCCTGGTGTACTTCAGCCAGGTCTCCGTCGGCGGGTCGTACCTGATCGACCTGGCGCCGGGCTTCATCCTGGCGGGCGTCGGCCTCGGGTTCTCGTTCGTGCCCGTCACGATCGCGGCCCTCGTCGGGGTCGACCAGGCCGAGGCGGGCGTCGCGTCCGGCATCATCAACACGTCGCAGCAGGTCGGCGGCGCGCTGGGCACGGCGATCCTCTCGACCGTGGCGTTCACGCGGGCGGCCGACTACGCGACGAGCCACGCACCGACGCCGCAGCTGCCGCTCCTCGCGGCGGTGGACGGCTACTCGGCCGCGTTCCTGGTCGGCGCCATCCTGGCCGCGGCGGGCCTGCTCGCCTCGCTCACGATGGTTCCCGGCGGGCGGGCCGAGGAGCTCGTCGCCGACGAGGCGACGGAGCCGGCCGCGGCGTGATCGCGGCGTTCGGGTTCCACCTGCCCGTACGCATCGAGTTCGGGGAGGGCGCATCGAGCGCCCTCCCCGACGTGCTCTCGGAGCTGGGCTCGCGCCGGCCGGTGGCGATCGCCGACGAGGCGGTGGCCGGCATGGCCGGCGGCATCGAGACGCTCGTGAAGCCGGCCGGCGAGCCCACGGTCGCGATGGTCGCCGAGATCGCCGAGCGGCTGGCCGAGCTCGCGCCCGATGCGGTCGTCGCCATCGGCGGCGGCTCGGCGCTGGACGTCGGCAAGGGAGCGCGGGCGGCGCTCTCACAGGCTGTTCCGGCGGCGGAGCTCTACTCCGGGCGCGTGCCGGTCGCCGAGCCGCGCATCCCGCTCGTGGCGGTGCCCACCACCTCGGGAACCGGGTCCGAGGTGTCGGGCGGCTCGGTGGTGACCGACCCGGAGAGCGGCCGCAAGCTTGGGATCGCCTCACCGCTCATGCGCGCCCAGCACGCGCTGGTCGATCCGCTCGCCACGCTCGGGCTGCCGCGCGACGCGACGATGCAGACCGGCGCCGACGCGCTCGCCCAAGCGATCGGCGGCGTCACGGTGCGAAACGGCAACCCCGGATCGGTCGCGCTCGGGCTCGAGGCGTGCCGCCACATCGCCGCCGGCTTCGCCCGCTCGGTCGCCGACGGCTCCGACCGCGAGGCGCGCGCGCTCATGGCGCAGGGCAGCCTGATCGCCGGGCTCTCGATGAACCTCTCCGACTGCGGCGCCGACCACGCCCTCGGCCACGCCATCGGCGCGGGGCTGCATGTGCCGCACGGCCTGGCCGTGGGCCTCGTCCT
>DATAEI010000226.1:0-12112 GCA_036258075.1 Gaiellales bacterium | reverse complement strand
AACGCCAGCTCTGCGGTGGCCGCGTCGATCTCGGTGCCGAGGTGGCGGGCGACGGCGGCCCGCAGGCGCTCGAACGGGTCGTCGAGCTCGACCAGCGTCCCGTAGGCATCCAGCAGGACCGCTCTGTAGCTACCCACCCAGCGCCGCCGTCGGGTGAAGGACGTGGGCGATCTGACGCAGGGTGGCGACGACGCGCGGGCCGCGGTCGGTGAGCGCGTTCGCGTCAATCAGCAGGAACCGCCCCGAGCGCACCGCCGGCAGCCGTTTGGTCGCCTTGCTCGTCCGGAGGCCCGCGAGCGTCGTCCCCCGCCCGGCGACCGCGAGATACGCCTGCGGCTTGGCCGCGCGCAGCTTCGAGAGCGGGTACGGCTTGCCCGGCTGGGCGTCGGCGGCGACGTCGACGCCGCCCGCCATCCTGATCAGGTCGCCCGCGGGGCCGGCCGGATCGATCGTGTAGAAGAAGCCGTTGTCGACGAACACGGGCACGGGCTGCTCCGCGCCGACGGCCGTGCGGATCGCCGCGACCCGCTCCTGCATGTTCCGGACGAGCGTCCGGCCGCGCACGGCGAAGCCGGTCAGGACGCCGACCTGCGACACGTCGTGCTCGATCCCGTGCAGCGTGCCGTCGCCGCCGATGTAGACCGGCACGTGCAGCTCTGCGCCGAGGCGGGTCGCCTCGCCCGCCAGCGCCGCAGGGGCGAGCAGCAGGTCCGGGCGGAGCCGACGGATGCGGTTCGCCTCGGGCCGGCCGCTCGCGTCGAGCGCGACCGGGAGCCGGCGGGCCGCCGAGGGGTAGCTCTCGTCGCCGCTCGCCGCCACGACGTTGCCGCCGGCGCCGACGGCGAACGCGGTCTCGGTCAGGCCGGGGTCGAGCGAGACGATCCGGCCCGGCTGCGCCTGGACCGTGACGGTGCGGCCGTGTCCGTCCTGCACCGTTCGCGGGAACGACGGGAGAGCACCGACCGGCTCGGACTTGAAGCCGCATGCCGGGGCGGCCAGCGCGAGCGCGGCCAGCGGCACGGCGAGGCGCAGGCGACGGGAACCCATCTGCGGGGCGATTCTAGACTTCGGCCATGCCGAGGAGGGGCAGCCTGTTCTGGGCGGTCGTCGCCGTCCTCGTCGCCGCGGTCCTGGTCTACGGCCCGGCCGAGCTGGCGCGGCGCTCGACCGGGCAGGGCGAGCCGGTGGACTTCCTGACGCATCCGCAGGAGGGGTGGCACTTCGTCGCCGACGCCCTGCGGGAGATCGGCTCGGCGCGGGCCGGCTCACCCGAGGCAGCCGGCACGCTGGCGGCCCGGGCCTTCTCCGGAACGACGGTGCAGCCTGTCCGGGTCGACCTCCTCTACGTGCCCGACCTGCGGGTGCCGCTGGGCGCAGGGAGCGACGAGGCGACGGCGAAGGGACGGCTAGTGTGGAGAGTGTCGGGCCGTACTCGCCCAGGCGGCCCGGTGCACACCGTTGGGCTGATCGACTTCGCCACCGGGGAGCTGACGTACGACGTGAGGACCGCGCCGTGACCCGCCATCAGGAGATCGTGATCGGCGGCCTGATCGTGCTGCTCGTCGTGATCGTGGCGCTCGACCGGCTGCTGCTCGACCGCGTGGGGTCGCGCGTGCTCGACCGCCTGCCCGATGCCGACCGGGCGGTCTTCAAGACCCGCTACCGGCTGCTGCGCCGCATCATCGAGGCGGTGATCGTGTTCATCGGCCTCGTGGCGGCGCTCTTCTCGTTCGACCAGACCCGCGCCGCCGCCCAGACCGTGCTCGCCTCCTCCGCGCTGCTCGGGCTCGTGGTCGGCTTCGCGGCCCGGTCGACGCTCGCGAACTTCGTCGCCGGGGTCATGATCGCTGTGAACCAGCCCGTCCGGCTCGGCGACCGCGTCGTGATCGGCGACGCCGAGGGCACGGTGGAGGACGTCGGCCTCACATACACACGCCTTCGGACACCCGACAATAGGCGGGTGCTCATCCCAAACGAGGAGCTTGCGAACTCGCGCGTCGCCAACATGACGGTGGTCGACCCGGTGAGCCTGGCCCAGGCGCGCGTCACGGTGCCCGTCACCGCCGACGCCGTGCGCGTGCGCGAGGTGCTCTCCGAGCTCGCCGCGGCCGCGCCGGGCGCGCTCGCGGACCGGCCCGGCCCCGGGGTGAGCGTCGCGGAGCTGACCGGGACGGGGGCCGTGTTCACCGTCGGCGTCTGGACGCCCGATGCCGTGCAGGCCGCCCAGACGGCGGCGTGGCTTCGCGAGCGGGCGCTGGCGCGCCTGAACGACGAGGGCGTGCTCGAGGCCCTCGAGCCGGAGGCGGCGGGGTGACCGGCCCTCCCAGGAGACGGGCGTACGACGACGTCCTCGGCCACGTCGCCGCGCGCCGGCGCAGGCGGCGCTCGGTGGCCCGCCGGCGCGGCCGCCGGTCGGTCGCGGCGACCGCGCTCGTGGCGATCGCGGTCGCCGTCATGGCCGTCGTCGCCTCGGGCGGCGTCGGCGCGACGCTCTACGTGAGCGATCTCCTCAAGGGCTACGACCTGAAGACCATGAAGCCGCACTACCCAGGCGTCACGACCCGCATCTACGACCGCAACAACCACCTCCTGGCGGCCATCCCGTCGATCGAGAACCGGACTCCCGTGCGCTCGAGCGAGATCTCGCAGCGGCTCAAGGAGGCGACCGTCGACATCGAGGACAAGCGCTTCTACGAGCACGGCGGCGTCGACTACCAGGGCGTCCTCCGCGCGGCCTACGAGGACGTCACCGCCGGCGGGGTCGTCCAGGGCGCCTCGACGATCGAGCAGCAGCTCGTGCGAAACGTCTACCTGTCCGACGAGCAGTCAGTGACGAGGAAGATCCGCGAGGCGTACCTCGCCACCCAGATGGCCGACGAGTGGTCGAAGGACAAGATCCTGACGACCTACCTGAACACGATCCCCTACGGGCCGGTCACCTACGGCTGCGAGGCGGCCGCCGCCGCGTTCTTCAACAGCCATTGCTCGAACCTGAGCCTCGTCCAGGCGGCCATGATCGCCGGGCTCCCGCAGTCACCGACCGACTACAACCCGCGCCTGCACCCGGCCGCGGCCAAGGCGCGCCGAAACCAGGTGCTGGCCGCGATGCTCTCCGCCGGCCACATCACGACCCAGCAGTTCAACGTCGCCGTGACGAAGCCGCTCGGGCTGAAGAAGCCGACCCGCTCGACGCGCGTGCGCCAGCCGTACTTCGTCGAGTACGTGCGCCAGCTCCTGAAGCGCAGGTACGGCAAGTTCGCGGTGAAGCGAGGCGGACTGCAGGTGAAGACGACGCTCGACCCGGTGCTCCAGGAGGACGCGCGCCAGGCGATCACCACCACGATGAACTTCACGAGCGCGCCGGCGGCGGCGATGGTGGCCATCGACCCGCGCACCGGCGAGATCCTGGCCATGCAGTCGTCGACCGACTACACGAAGAGCAAGTTCAACCTGGCGGTCGACGCCAAACGCCAGGCCGGCTCGACCTTCAAGACCTACGGGCTCCTGGCCGGGATGGTCGACTTCGGCATCGACCCGTACACGACCATCTACTCGACCCAGCCGCTCCAGAACTATCCCCTCATCCCGGGCGCCACCGACCCGAATGAGCTCTGGACGGTGAACAACGCCGAGTCGGCGTCAGCGGCCGCACTGCCGCTCGACCAGGCGCTCGAGCAGTCGGTGAACGCGGTCTTCGCCCGGCTCTCGATCGACATCGGCGCCTACAACGTGGCGGACATGGCCTACAAGCTCGGCATCCCGAAGTCCGACCACCTGCCCGAGGTGCCGTCGGTCATCCTCGGCTCCGGCGCCGTCTCGCCCCTCGACATGACCCACGCGTACTCCACGATCGCCGCCAACGGCTACCGGCGTCCGCTCCTGGCCTTCACGCGGGTCGAGAAGTACGGCGGCGGGAAGCCCGCCAAGTTCAAGCCGGGCAAGGGCGTACCCGTCATCCCCGACGGCGCCACCTCGGTGGTCACGAAGTTCCTCGATACGAACGTGCACTCGTGCTGCACGGGCATGAACGCGGCGGTCTCGCCGTACCGCGCGCAGGCCGGCAAGACCGGCACGACCGACGACCACACCGACGCCTGGTTCTGCGGCTACACGCCCAACATCGCCGCGTGCGTGTGGGTCGGCTACCCGCAGGGTGAGATCGCGATGAACCTGGGCGGCCCGATCCCGGGGCCGGCGTTCGGCGGCGGCTACCCCGCCACGATCTGGAGGGTGTTCGCGCAGGCCGCCTTCGCCGACGAGCCGACCAAGTTCCCGGCCACGCCGTGGCCGGTGCCGAAGCACTTCCTCACCTTCAAGCCCTGGCACTCGCCGAACTTCACCCTGCCCGTGATCACGACCACCAAGAAGACCGGGAAGCCGACCTCGGGCAACGGCGGCGGCTCGAGCGGCGGGGGCACGGGCACCGGCGGCCCGCCGACGTCCACCCGATGACGACGGGCGCGACGTGCTGAGCCCCGCCGAGGCGCTCGCCCAGATCCTCGAGCACGCCGCTCCTCTCGGCGACGAGGAGGCCGCGGTCTCGCCGGCGCTCGCCGGGCGGGTGCTCTCGGCCGACGTCACCGCGACCGTCAGCCTGCCGCCGTTTGCCACCTCGGCGATGGACGGCTATGCGGTGCGCGCGGCCGAGCTCGGCGACGGGCCGGTGCCGATCGCGTTTCGGCTCGCCGCGGGCGACGCGCCGCGGCCGCTTCCGGCCGGAGCCGCCGCCGGCATCGCGACCGGCGCACCGATGCCCCCCGGGGCCGACGCGGTCGTGCCGGTGGAGGACGCCGAGGAGGTCGACGGAGCGCTCGCGGCCGGCCGTCCGGAGCCCGGCGCCCACATCCGCCCGGCCGGGGGCGACGTCGAGGCCGGCCGGGTCGTGGCCGCGGCCGGGCGGGTGCTGACGCCGGCGCTGCTCGCCGCCGTCGCCGCCGTGGGCACGGCGGCCGTACGGGTGGCGAGGCGGCCGCGCCTGGCGGCCATCGCCACCGGCAGCGAGCTGGTGCGCGCCGGGACGCCGCTTCAGCCGGGCCAGATCTACGAGTCGAACCTGACGGCGATCGTGGCCCAGTCAGAGCGGGCCGGCGCCGAGCTTGTTGCCGCCCGGACCGTGCCAGACGACCGCACGGCGACCGAGGCGGCGTTCGCGGCCGCGCTCGAGGCCGACGTCGTCGTCTCGTCGGGCGGCGTCTCGGTCGGCCCGCACGACCACGTGAAGGGCGCGCTCGACGCGCTCGGCGTCCGCGAGGTCTTCTGGCGCGTGGCCCACAAGCCGGGAAAGCCGCTCTGGTTCGGGGTCGCGCCGCAGGGCGCCCTGGTCTTCGGCGTCCCCGGGAACCCGGTGTCGAGCCTCGTCTGCTTCGAGCTCTTCGTGCGGCCCGCGCTGCGCGCGCTCCAGGGCGCCCCGCAGGAGCCGCGCCCGGTCGCGCGCCTGGCGGGGCCGGTCGCGCGCCTCGAGAGCCGCGACCACGCCGTGCGCTGCCGCCTTCGGCCGGGCGACGCGGGCATGGAGCTCGAGCCCGGCGGGCCGCAGGACTCGCACCTCATCGTCCACGCCGCGGGCGCCGATGCGGTCGCGCTGATCGCGGCGGGCACCGGCGAGGTGCCCGCCGGGACGCTGGTCGAGTACCTGCCGCTCTAGCTCAGGCCCGCGCGATCGGGATCGGTTGGCCGCCGCGCGGCGTCTCGGAGATCGCCCGCGCGAACACGACCCAGCGGTGCGACGCCGAGTAGAGCGGGTGGCAGGCGGAGAGCACGAGCCGGTCGTAGCCCTGCTGGCGGATGATGCTCCAGTCGTCGCTCTTCACCACCCGGTGGTACTGCACCCGGTAGCGGAACGTCGCGTACGGCATCTGGAGGATGATCGGGTCGCCCGCCTGGAGCGTGTTGATATCGCGGAACCAGGCGCCGAACGTCGTGCGGTGCCCGGCGATGGCGACGGTGCGACCGAGGCCGGGCACGGTCGTCTGGGTGTAGTGCCCCGGGCCCTTCGACAGGTCGCTCAGCCAGTCGGTGCCCTGCACGACGATCACGCTCAGGCCCATCCGCGGGATCGTGAGCCGCCCGAACGGGTGGCTGTTCTTGAGGCTTCCGGCGTCGCGCTTCGCGTCGGCGCGGATGTGGGCGATCGCCGCCGTGTTGTCGGGCGGCGCCGGGGCCGTCGGCCAGGCCCTGAGCTCCTGGTCGAACGACTGGGCGAGCTGGTGTTGCTCGTAGCGGGCGTAGAGCCCGGTGAGCGGATCGCCCCAGAACCAGACCACGGCCGCATAGGCGACCAGGAGCACGCCGAAGCCGATGAGCGCGTTGCCCGTGCGGTGCACCCAGGTGCGGCGTGCTCGCTCAGGCTTCGCGCCCGCGTCGGCCTGCGCCTCGGCGTCAGCCGGAATCGTCGTGCCCATGATCGAGTTATACCGGCGGATGCGGTGGGCCGTACCGGCCCAGCACGAGCGCGCCGATCTGCGACGCGGCCGCGGCTGCCAGGCAGAGGCACAGCGAGATCACGGGCGAGAGGTAGCCGCTCGCGATCATCGCCACCATGGCCCGCGGCGCGTCCGAGCCCAGGCCCTGCGGCCCGGCCAGCTCCCAGAGGACGGCCGCGAGGCCCGTGAACCCCGCCGCGTAGCAGGCCAGCATCCCGCCCCGCCCGAGCCGCGACGATGCCGGGATCCAGAGCCACAGGTGCGCCGCCGGCAGGAGCACGATCAGCGTGAAGGGGTCGACGGCCGTCAGGAGGATGGTCGCAAAGAGCAGGCCGACGAGCCCGCCGGCCAGGCCGCTCGTGCGGTCGGAGCCGGTCACGCCGGATTCGCGCACGAGCCGCGGCCGGCTCCCGAATCGCCACACGAGCAGGCCCGCGCCGGCGGCCAGCAGGATGCCGGCGGTGGTGGCGCCCGTCTCGCCGCGAAGCGGGGCCGTGTCGAACTTGGGCATGAGCCCCCCCGGTGCGATCGCCTCGATCCAGAGCGCCGCCAGCACCGTGAACCAGGCCGCGAACCTCCAGACCAGCGCCCGGATCGCCGGACCGAGCGCGATCCGCCTCCGCCGCAGGCGGGCGACGATGTCGAGCACGCAGACCACGAACGGCACGAGCAGGAGCGCGGTCGTGGCCTGCGCGAGCCAGCCCCGCAGCACCTTCCCCGAGAGGAAGATGGCCGGCTCGCCGCCGGTCTCGACGGTGGCCGCCGAGTTGAGCTCGGCGACGATGTTGGCGGCGGCCACGCCGACGCGGCCGAGCTGGCCCGCGTCGAGCCCGCGCAGCGGGATGTGGCCGCCGGCGTCGCCCGCGGTGAGGGTCAGCGCCGGGACGCCGCGCGCGATGAGCGGCCCCTGCTCCTGCGCGGTGTACGGGATCCCGTAGCCGGAGAGCTGGTCGAAGAAGCCCGGCTCGCCGGCGGCGCTGCCGTAGAAGGTCTCGACGCCGTCGCGGGTCGTCGAGTAGAGCGTGGGCGACGTCCCGCGGATCGTGTCGGAGCGCAGGACGATCCGAAGCGCCGTGCCCGAGGGGGCCGCCACGCGGTCGAGGACGACCGCCGCGACGATCCGCGACCGCAGCGGCCAGCTCCCTCCGAACGCGGCCGCCCCCTGCCCGCCCGTGAGCCCGCCGTCGGTGGAGACGAGGAGCAGCCCGCGGTCGCGAGGCATGTCGGCGAACGTGCGCGCGAGCTGGACCAGGAGGCCCGTGCCGGCGGCGTCGCCGCCGGTCGAGCCGTCGCGGTGGGCGATCACGGCGACGATCTGGGGGGAGCGCCCGGGCCGGTAGGCGATCACGTTCGACATCGCCACGGGCGCCGAGCGTCCGGGGACGCGGGCTGCGAAGGGCACCTGCGCCGGGCCCTTGTCGATGACCCGCAGCTTGCGGGCGACCCAGTCGGCGCCGGCGAGCTCCCCGCCGGTGCCGGCCGCGCAGCAGCGCTGGCCGTTCTCGTGCTCGGCCGCGGTGAACGCCGCGGCCGCGGTGACGGCCGCCTTGCCGTCGAGCTCGAGCGGCGGCAGCGGGTGCTCGGGGATGGCCGGCTGGCGGAGCGTCAGGAGCGCGAACAGCGGCGGAAGGAGCGCGGCGCCGGCCAGCACGCGATACAGCGGCCACGAGACCACGACCGCACGCGTCCGCCCGCGCCGGCTGCGAGATGGAGTCGCCACGGGAGGCGCGGTTATAGCACACGGAACGGCGGACTAAACTTCGCGATCATGACCGGCGAAGCGACCATCATGCTGGTCGACGACGAGGAGTCGATCCAAAAGCTCCTCACCTACCCGCTGGAACGAGAGGGCTACACCGTCATCCAGGCGCGGGACGGCGAGGAGGCCCTGCGCCGGTTCGCCGAGCAGCCGGTCGACCTCGTCGTGCTCGACGTCATGCTGCCCCGCGTCGACGGGCTCGAGGTGTGCCGCAGGCTGCGGACCGGGTCCGCCGTCCCGATCATCATGCTGACCGCGCGCGATGACGAGGTCGACAAGGTGCTCGGCCTCGAGCTGGGCGCCGACGACTACATCACGAAGCCGTTCTCGATCCGCGAGTTCCGAAGCCGGATCCGGGCCGTGCTGCGGCGGGCGGGGCTCCGGGCCGACCCGGCGGCCGACGGGCTGATCGAGGCGGGCGCGCTCTGCATCGACCCGGCCAAGCGGGCCGTCAGCGTCGACGGCGAGCGCGCCCAGCTCACCTACGTGGAGTTCGAGGTGCTGCACACCCTTGCCAGCCACCCGGGCCGGGTCTACAGCCGCCAGGCCCTGCTCGAGGCGGTGTGGGGCGACTCGGCCTACCGCGAGCCGCGCACGATCGACGTCCACATCCGTCACCTCCGCGAGAAGATCGAGCCCGACCCGCGCGAGCCGGCGTACATCTTCACCGTGCGCGGCGTCGGCTACCGGTTTCGCGACGCCGGCCCGTAATGCCGGCCCTCCGCTCGCTGCGTTTCCGGCTGATCCTGATGTTCGGCGCGGTCGTGGCGACGGCCATGGGCGTGCTCTTCCTGTACGTCGTGCCGAGCCTGCGCGACGACCTCATCTCGGACCGGCTCGACCGGCTCGTGCAGGTGGCCCACGGCCAGCAGAAGGCGCCGGGGCTTCTGCGGGCGATGCGGACGGGCGAGCACATGCGCCGCCCGCTCCTCCGCACCCAGAAGGTCGCCAACGCGACCCTGACGGGCTACCGGCTCGTGGACGGCCGCTTCGAGCCGCTGGAATTCTCGGTCGGTCCGCCGATCATGTCGAGCCGCAGCCCGCTGGCGAAGGCGGCGCGCGCGGACGGCGTGGCCCGCGGCCGCACGTCGAGCGGCGGAGTCGTCGTGGCGTTCAGGGTCTCGGGCGGCCTGCTCTTCCTGTCGCAGGGGCTCTCCGACGTGAACTCCGCCGCCTCGCTGGTCGAGCGCCAGATCCTGATCGCCACGCTCATAGCGGTCGTGGTGGCGGTGGTCGTCGGCTGGGGGGCCGCGCTTGCGATCTCGGTCCGCCTCGAGCGGTTGAAGGAGGCCGCGGCCCGCATCGCCGCGGGGACGTTCGACCAGCCGATCGGGGACACCTCACCCGACGAGGTCGGGCAGGTGGCGCGGTCGTTCGACCTCATGCAAACCCGGCTCGCGCAGGTCGACCGCGCCCGCAAGGACTTCATCGCAAACGCCTCGCACGAGCTGCGGACGCCGCTCTTCTCGCTGGCGGGGTTCCTCGAGCTCCTCGCCGAGGAGGACCTCGACCAGGAGACGCGGGCCGAGTTCGTGCAGTCGACCCGCGAGCAGGTGAGCCGGCTCACGAAGCTCGCCGGCGACCTGCTCGACCTGAGCCGGCTCGACTCGGGCGCCGTCGGCGTCGTCCGCGAGCCGGTCGACCTGGCCGCGACGGCGAGGACGCTCGTGCGTGAGTTCCGCGGCCTCGGTGCCCGGCACGGGAGCCGCATCGTGCTCGCGCGGTCGCCCACGCCGCCGCCGCGCGGCATCGGCGACGAGGACCGCGTGCAGCAGATCGGCCGCGCGCTCCTCGACAACGCCGTCCGGCACACGCCGCGGGGGACGAATGTGCGCGTGGCGGTGGCGGCAGAGGACGGGGTCGTCCGGCTCGAGGTATCCGACGACGGTCCGGGGATCGACCCGCGCGTCCGCGACCATCTGTTCGAGCGGTTCTCGCGCGGCCCGGAGACGACCGCGGCCGGCAGCGGGCTCGGCCTCGCCATCGCCGACGAGCTGGCGCAGCGCATGGGCGGGTCGATCCTGGTCGACTCCGAGAACGGCACCACGCGGTTCGCGCTCGTCCTGCCGGCCGAGACCCGCGGCTGACGCGGGTGGCGCACACCGCCGCGTTGGCTAACCTCCGCGGCGATGCAGCGCGTCAACGTCGGACACAAGGCGCTGGCCGATTACAACTCGCTGATCGGCAGGGCGCTCGCTGAGGAGATCCGCACCCTGGCGGAGCCGCTCAAGGGCAAGCGGATGCTCCATCTCTCGGCGACCGCGTTCGGCGGCGGCGTCGCCGAGATCCAGTACACGCTGATCCCGCTCATGATCGACGCGGGGATCGACGCCGAGTGGCGCGTGATCCAGGGCCAGGAGGAGTTCTACGACGTCACGAAGACGATCCACAACGCGCTCCAGGGCGACGAGCGCGGGCTGACCGACGGCCAGCGGGCGATCTTCGACGGCTACAACAAGCTGAACGCCGACGCGCTCGTGGATGCCGACGAGTGGGACGTCATCGTCGTGCACGACCCCCAGCCGGTCGCGATCCCGGAGTTCCTCCAGACGACCCGGCCGCGCTGGGTGTGGCGCTGCCACATCGACCTTTCCACGCCGAACCTGGACGTCCTCGGCTTCCTGGCCCCGCGACTCGCCATGTACGACGCCTGCATCTTCCACATGCCGACGTACGTGCCGCACGGCGTCGGGCTGAAGGAGGCCGTGATCTGGCCGCCCGCGATCGACCCGCTCGCTCCCAAGAACATGGCGCTCGCCCCTGACGACGCGGCCTACATCGTCGACCAGTTCGGGGTCGACGTCAGCCGGCCGCTCATGCTCCAGGTCTCGCGGTTCGACCCGTGGAAGGACCCGCTCGGGGTGATCGACGCGTATCGCGAGGTGAAGCGCGTCCACCCGGGGATGCAGCTCGCGCTCGTCGGGTCGATGGCACATGACGATCCCGAAGGCTGGGAATACTGGAACCGAACGCAGGACTACTGCAACGAGGATCCCGACATCTTCATGTTCTCCAATCTGAACAACGTGGGCGCCGTCGAGGTGAACGCGTTCCAGGTGCAGGCGGCGGTCTGCATCCAGAAGTCGATCCGTGAGGGCTTCGGCCTCACGGTGTCGGAGGCGCTGTGGAAGGGCCGCCCGACGATCGGCGGCCGCGTGGGCGGCATCGTCTGCCAGATCGAGGACGGCGAGACCGGCTACCTCGTCGAGTCGGCCGAGGAGTGCGCCAGGCGCACGCTCGACATCCTGGCGGATCCGGGTGCGACCCGCGACATGACACGCCGGGCCAAGGAGCACGTGCGCCGCCGGTTCCTGATGCCGCGCCTGCTCCGCGACTGGCTCGCACTGATGCACCGCATGGCGGGCGAGACCGTCGAGCTCGAGGTGGTGGCGGGGGACTGAGGCCCCGCCTCACGACCCCGACGATGGCAGACCAGCAGCTCCTGATTGTGTCGAACCGCGGGCCGCTCAGGTTCTCGGTGGGCTCCGACGGCGAGGTCACAGCCAAGCGCGGCGGCGGCGGCCTGGTGACAGGGCTCTCGGCGCTGACCGCGACGCGGCCGGTCACGTGGGTGGCGAGCGCGCTCTCGGACGACGACGCGGCAGTCGCCGAGAAGGGCGCCTACCGCGACGGCAACCTGACCCTCCGGCTCGTGCAGCACGACCGCGAGGAGTACGACCGCTACTACAACGTCTTTGCGAACCCGACGCTGTGGTTCATCCACCACTACCTGTGGGGCCTCGCGCTCGAGCCGTCCGTCGACCGAAACGTGCGGCTGGCCTGGGAGGCGGGGTACGTGCCGGTCAACGACCGCTTCGCCGAGGCGGCCGCCGAGGAGCTCGCCGGCGCCGGCGAGCACCCGCTCGTCATGGTGCACGACTACCAGCTCTTCATGGTGCCGGGCGGACTGCGGGCCCGCGTGCCCGGCGCG
>DATAEI010000225.1:0-23934 GCA_036258075.1 Gaiellales bacterium | reverse complement strand
GGTCAGTCTCCGCGGCGTCCGCAAGACCTACGGCGACGTCGTCGCCGTCGACAGGGTGAGCCTTGACGTGGTCGACGGCGAGTTCTTCTCGATGCTCGGCCCGTCGGGGTCGGGCAAGACGACGACGTTGCGGATGATCGCCGGGTTCGAGCTCCCGACCGAGGGCGAGGTGCTCCTGAACGGCGCCGACGTCTCGCGGCTGCCGCCCTACCAGCGCGACGTCAACACCGTCTTCCAGGACTATGCGCTCTTCCCGCACATGTCGGTCGGCGAGAACGTCGGGTACGGCCTGATGGTGCGGCGGGTGGGGAAGGGTGAGCGGAAGACCCGGGTCGGCGAGGCGCTCGAGATGGTGCGCCTGCCCGGCTTCGAGTCGCGCAAGCCCTCGCAGCTCTCGGGCGGCCAGCGCCAGCGGGTCGCCCTGGCCCGCGCGCTCGTGAACCGGCCGAAGCTGCTCCTGCTCGACGAGCCGCTCGGCGCGCTCGACCTGAAGCTCCGCGAGGAGATGCAGATCGAGTTGAAGGCCATCCAGAAGGACGTCGGCATCACGTTCATCTTCGTCACGCACGACCAGGACGAGGCGCTCACGCTGTCGGATCGCCTGGCGGTCTTCAACGGCGGCCGGATCGACCAGGTCGGCTCGCCCGCCGAGGTGTACGAGAACCCGGCCACGGCGTTCGTGGCCGGCTTCGTCGGGACGTCGAACCTGATCACGGGCGATGTGGCCAGGGCCGTCGCCGGGGCCGAGGGGACGTTCACCGTCCGGCCCGAGAAGATCCATCTCGCCGACCCGGGTGAGCAGCCGACGCCCGCGCAGTGCTCCGTCAACGGCACGGTGCGCGAGGTCGTCTACCTGGGCGTGAACACCCGCTACATCGTCTCCCTGGACGGAGGGGGCGAGCTGGTCGTCGTACAGCAGAACCAGGCCACGTCGTCGATGCAGGCACTCGCGGCGCGCGGCCGGCAGGTGCGTCTCATCTGGGACCGGGAGCACAACCGCGCCGTCGCGGCATCCGGTTCGAACATCGAGTGGGAGGAGATCTCGGCATGAAGAGGAGCTGGATGGCACTGGCCGCCGCCACGGCGAGCCTGGCCGTCGCCGCGGGCTGCGGCGGGGGTGGCAGCGACAATGGCGGCGGTGGGGGCGGCGTGAAGCCTGTCGCGAAGATCGGCCCGACCGAGGGCGCGCTCAACCTGATCGCCTGGCAGGGCTACACCGAGCCGAACGTGGTGAAGCCGTTCGAGGCCCAGACGGGCTGTCAGGTTCATGTCACCTACGGGCAGACCTCCGACGACATGGTGCGGCTCATGCGCACCGGCAACTTCGACGGTGTCTCGGCCTCGGGTGACGCCACCAACCGCCTGATCGCCGCCGGCGACGTGAAGCCGGTCGACGTCCAGAAGCTCATCCCCGACTTCAAGGACATCTCCCCGGCGCTCCAGTCGCCGCCGCACAACACCGTCGACGGCCTGCACTACGGCGTGTCGTACGAGTGGGGCGCCGACGTCCTCATGTACAACAAGGACGTCGTCACGACCGCGCCCGACAGCTGGGGCGTGATCTTCGACGGCACGAGCTACTCCGGCAAGGTCGACGCGTACGACAGCCCGATCTACATCGCCGACGCCGCCGTCTACCTCAAGGCGACCCAGCCCGACCTCAAGATCACCGACCCCTACGAGCTGACCCAGGATCAGTTCGACGCGGCCGTGAACCTGCTGAAGAAGCAGCGCCAGCAGATCGGCAACTACTGGGGCAGCTACACGTCGCAGATCCAGGACTTCAAGTCCGGCTCGATCGTGATCGGCCCGACCTGGCCCTACCAGTACAACGCTCTGCTCGCCGACAAGCAGAACGTCGGCGTCGTGCTGCCCAAGGAGGGGGCCACGGGCTGGGCGGACACCTGGATGCTCTCGTCCCAGGCGGCGCATCCCAACTGCATGCTGAAGTGGATGGCGTACGCGACCACCCCGCCCGTGCAGGCCAAGACGGCCTACACGTTCGGCTCGGCGCCCGCCAACCCGCAGGCCTGCTCGATCCTCGACAAGGAAGTCGCGAACTACTGCACGGACTACCACGTCACCGACCCGGCGTACTTCAAGAGCATCGCCTACTGGAAGACGCCGCTCACGGACTGCGGCGACAGCCGCGGCTCGACCTGCGTCCCGTACTCCGAGTGGACCTCCGCCTGGACGGAGATCAAGAACAGCTGAACCGCCGGGGTCGGGCCTCATGGCGTCCGTGCCATGGGGCCTGACCCCGCGGGGTTGCCCGAGTGAGCACCACCGCACCCGACATCGCCCGGCCCTCAGGCGGCCTTCGCACCCGCGTCTCGGCGTTCCTTTACCGACGCCGGTTCGTGAAGCTGCTCCTGCTCCTGGCGCCGCCGCTCGGCTGGATCGTCGTCGTGTACCTGGCGGCCCTGGCGGTGCTCCTCTTCACGTCGCTCTGGATCGAGGACGAGCTCTCGGGCCGGATCATCCACACGCTCACGCTCGACAACTTCCGCGAGCTGTGGAACCAGCCGGTCTACCGCACGATCACCAAGAACACGGTCGTGATGGCCATCGCCGTCACGGTCACCGACGCGCTCCTGGCCTTTCCGCTCGCCTACTACATGGTGCGCATGGCGTCGCGGCGGATGCGGGCGCTGCTCTTCATCGGCGTCCTCATGCCGCTCTGGTCGAGCTACCTGATCAAGGCCTACACGTGGCGGCTCATCACCTCCCAGGACGGCCCGATCAACTGGGCGCTCGGCAAGGTGGGCGTCGGGCCGGTCGACATCGCCTTCAGCTACCTGGCGATGTGGCTCGCCTTCAGCTACCTGTGGCTCCCGTACATGGTGCTGCCGGTGTACGCGGCCCTCGAGCGCGTCCCGAGCTCGTTCCTCGAGGCGTCGGCCGACCTCGGGGGCCGGGCCTGGATCACCTTCCGCAAGGTGATCTGGCCGCTGGCGCTTCCCGGCATCGCCGCCGGCTCGATCTTCACCTTCTCGCTCACGCTCGGCGACTACGTCGTGCCCGACCTGGTGGGCGGGAACAACCACGACTTCATCGGAAACGTCATCTTCCGCTTCCAGGGCGTCGCCCAGAACGTGCCGTTCGCAGCCGCGTTCGCGTGCGTCCCCGTGGTGATCGTCACGATCTACCTGGCGCTCATGAAGCGCCTCGGGGCGTTCGAGGCCCTGTAGGTGCACTGATGGAGCCCCGCCCCGTCAGGATCGCCATCCGCACCGGAGCGGTGGTGACGATGCTCTTCCTCTACCTGCCGCTCGTGGTCATCGCGCTGAACGCGTTCGGGGCGTCGAAGATACCGACATGGCCGGTCTCGAACTTCTCGACGCACTGGTTCCGGCTGGCCTGGGGCGACCAGTTCGCCCGCGACGCGCTGGTGAACTCGGTCACCGTCGGCCTGCGGGCGGCGGGCCTCGCCCTCGTCCTCGGCACCTGCATCGCGTTTGCGCTGTCGCGCTTCCGGTTCTTCGGCCAGAACGCGGTGTCGCTCCTCTTCGTGCTCCCGATCGCCCTGCCCGGCATCGTCACGGGCATGTCGCTGCTCTCGGCGATCGAGTACCTCGACATCAAGCCGTCGCTCTGGACGGTCGTCGCCGGCCACGCCACCTTCTGCATCGTCGTCGTCTACAACAACGCCGTCGCCCGCCTGCGCCGCTCGTCGGCCTCGTTCGAGGAGGCGTCGATGGACCTCGGTGCCGACGGCTGGCAGACGTTCCGCCACGTGACCCTCCCGAACCTGTCGACGGCGCTCGTCGCCGGGGGCCTCCTGGCCTTCGCGCTGTCGTTCGACGAGATCGTGGTGACGCTCTTCACCGCCGGCTCGCAGCAGACGCTGCCGCTCTGGATGTACGAGCAGTTCAAGCTGCCGAACCAGGCGCCGGAGGCCAACGCCGTGGCCGTGTTCGTGATCGCGCTGACCGCGCTGCCGGTCTATTTCGCCCAGCGGCTGATGCGCGACACGGGCGGCATCGGCGGCCGGTAGCCGCTGCAACCGGCCGCGCGCTTTGCTAGCCTGCCGCCCCATGTCGTCCGCCCGTGGCCAGGCGCGCCGTCGCGCGCCGTCGACCCGCGCGCTTCTGATGTTGGCAGTGCTGGGTCTCGCCGTGACCGCGGCGATCTCCGCACCGTCCGCCGCGGCGGACCAGCTGTCGTCGAAGCGCGCTCAGGCGAAGGCCGCCGAGGCCCACCTGACCGCGCTCCAGAACGAGGCCGAGAAGAAGATCGAGGCCTACGACGCGGTGCACCAGAAGTTCGTCCAGACGCGCACCGCCCTGCGGCTGAACCGCGAGTCGCTGCGGGTCGCGCAGGCGAACCTGAAGGCCGCCGAGCAGCGGCTCGAGGCGAGCCTCACCGAGACGTACAAGACCGGCGGAGCGGACGCGCTCTCCTACCTGCTGGCGGCTCGGTCGATCGGCGAGCTGGTCGACCAGATGCAGGTCATGCAGCGCGTGAACGGCATCAACAAGACGCTGCTGAACCAGGTGACCCGGTACAAGTCCGAGATCTCGAACCGGCAGACGCTGCTCGCAAAGCAGCTGAAGACGGTGCGCGCGCAGCAGGCCGCGTCGGCGCGGGCCAAGGCGCAGGTGCTCGCGGCGCTGGCCCACCAGCGGGCCTACATCAACAACCTGAAGGCCTCGATCCAGCGGATCATCAACGCGCGCGAGGCCGCGGCGCAGCAGGCGGCGCAGACCGCGGCGGCCGGCACCGGCCCGAGCCTGGGCGATATCCCCGTTCCGCCGTCGAGCACGCTCGGCGGCCAGGCGGTGGCGATCGCCGAGCAGTACCTCGGCGTCCCGTACGTCTGGGGCGGCGCGAGCCCGTCGGGCTTCGATTGCTCCGGCCTCGTCATGTACGTCTACGCCCAGCTCGGCGTCTCGCTGCCCCACAACGCGCTCATGCAGTACGACGCGCTCCCGCATGTGCCGACCAGCGCTCTCGAGCCCGGCGACCTGGTCTTCTTCTACGGTTTCGGCCACGTCGGGATCTACATCGGCGGCGGCATGATGATCCACGCGCCGCACACCGGCACGGTGGTGCAGATCGCGAGCGTCGCCAACGAGGGCGGGATCGCCGGCGCGGCCCGCGTCCCCGGCTGAGCCGCTCCTAGCCGCCCTGCCGGTCGAGCCAGCGGGCGGCGGTCTCTCCCGTGTCCAGGACGTGTGTGTGCAGGAGCCGCCTGGCCCGGCGCGCATCCCCCGCCACGAGCGCATCGGTGATCCGGTCGTGGTCGTCGGCCGATCGCGGGATGATCTCCGGGTCGTCCGCGAACGTCCGCCAGGCGATCGAGCGCGGCACCATGTTCTGGAGCGACTGCACCGTGTCGCGAAGCGGCGGGCAGGCCGCGGCCGCGAGGATGACGTTGTGGTAGAGCTCGTTGGCCTGTGACCACTGCTCGCAGATGATCGCGCGGCCGCGGTCGTCGCCGCCGAGCGTCGCATAGCGCGCGTAGCCGGTGCGAAGCAGCGCCTGGGCGGCCTCGATGTCACTGCGGTCATAGCCGGTCAGCCGCCCGGCGGCCCGCTCCGCGGCGAGCCCCTCGAGCTCGGCCCGCACGAGGTAGACGTTCCGGCACTCCTCCGCCGAGAACTGGCGCACGAGCGCGCCGCGATGCCCGAGCTGCTCGACGAGCCCGATGGCCTGGAGCTGGCGCAGCGCCTCGCGCACGGGCGTCCGGCTCACGCCGAAGCGGGCGGCCAGGTCCTCCTGGCGCAGGCGCGACCCGAGCGGGATCCGGCCGGTCACGATCTCGGCCTGAAGCTCCCGGGCCAGGTCGTCCGCGCGTGACAGTCCTCGGGCCGGCTCCATGCATCCAGTATTTCACCTCGAGGCCGATCCTCATCCTTGAATCCAGTGAGTTGCAGTTTGGATCCAAAGTGACTAGGGTGCCCGGCCATGTCCACCTCCGCTGACGCCAAGCTCCCCGCGATCGAGCACATCAAGGCCCGGAAGGACGGCCTCGACGTGCTCTCCGACATCTACCGCTACGCCGAGCTCGGGTTCGATGCGATCGAGCCCGACGACCTGGCCCTCTTCCGCTGGTACGGGATCTACACCCAGCGGGCCGAGGCGTCGGCCGCCTCGGGCGTGGCGGGGCCGTCCGAGGAGACCGACGGCCACTTCATGCTGCGCATCAAGTTCCCGAACGGGATCGTGACCGCCGATCAGCTGCGCACGATCGGCCGGCTCTCCGAGCGCTACGGGCGTGGCATGGGCGACATCACGACCCGCCAGAACATCCAGCTCCACTGGCTCCGGATCGAGGACCTGCCGGTCGTGCTCGACGAGCTGAACGCCGTCGGGCTCTCGTTCACCCAGGCCTGCGGCGACGTCTGGCGAAACGTCGTCGGCTGCCCGCTCGCGGGGGTCGACGGCCACGAGCTGATCGATTCCCGGCCGCTGATCGAGGAGCTCGAGCGCACGTTCGTCGGCGACCGCCGCTTCTCGAACCTGCCGCGCAAGTTCAAGGTGTCGGTGTCGGGCTGCCTGCACCGCTGCGCACAGCACGAGATCAACGACATCGGCCTCGTCGCCGTCGAGAAGGACGGCTCGGTCGGCTACGACGTGTGGGTCGGCGGGGGCCTGGGAGCCTCGGCGCGGATGGGACGGCGGCTCGATCTCTTCGTGCTGCCCGAGGAGGCGGCGGAGGTCTGCCGCGCCATCACCGAGCTCTTCCGCGACGAGGGCAACCGCACCAAGCGCACGCGGGCCAGGATCAAGTTCCTGGTCGACGAGTGGGGCGTGGAGCGGATCCGGGCCGAGGTCGAGGCCCGGCTGGGGCGCTCGTTCCCGACATCGGTCGAGCCGGGCGACCCGGTCGACCCGCACCGCGACCACCTGGGCGTTCATCCGCAGGTGCAGCCCGGCCTCTACTACCTGGGCGCGACGACGCTCCGCGGCCGCTTCACGGGCGACCAGATGATCGCCGTGGCCGACATCGCCGACCGGTTCGGCTCGGGCGCCCTGCGCTGCACGAACCGCCAGAACATCATCGTGCTCGACGTGCCCGACTCGCAGGTCGACGAGGCGGCCGCGTCGCTGCGCGACGTGGGCCTCCCGACGGAGGCCTCGACGTTCCGCCGCGGCGTCATCTCGTGCACCGGCATGGAGTTCTGCAAGCTCGCGATCGTCGAGACCAAGGAGCGGGCCGCCGAGCTGATCGAGCACCTGGAGCGGCGCGTCGGCGACGTGGCCGGCTCGCTTCGGATCAACCTGAACGGCTGCCCCAACGCCTGTGCCCAGTACCAGGTCGCCGACATCGGCCTCCAGGGCGGGATCGCCCGCCTGCCGGACGGCCGCCGCGTGCAGGGCTTCATCCTGCACATCGGGGGGCGGCTGGGCGAGGACGCCGGGTTCGCGCGCCGGGTGGCGTCGAAGGCGATGCCCGCCGACGAGGCCCGCTACGCGGTCGAGCGGATCGTCCGCGCCTACGCGGGCGAGCGGCCCGCCGACGGCACCTTCGCTGAGTGGGCGGCGGCCCAGTCGGACGGCCGCCTCGCCGCCCTGGCCGGTGTCGCGGTGGCCCGCGAGCCGGCCGAGGCGGCGGCGTGACCCCCTAGACGGCGGGCCGCGGCGACTGCCGGCCGAACGTGAGGCCGCCGAAGAGGCCGCGCCTGTGGAGGCGGCTCTCGCGCACCTTGGCCTGGAGGCGCCCTGCCCGGGCCTCGCTGATCAGGTGGGCGTGCCGAGCCTCGGTGAGGCGGTCGTCCTGGAAGGTCCTCGCGAGCTGATATGCGGTGTGTGGATGCATGCCCACACGACGGCCGGGACGGGGGTCATCTTCCCTCGGCCGGGCTGATGTCGCTACGATGAGCCAGAAGCGTCGCCGGGGCGATCCCCGGTGAATCGCATCCAGAGAGGCGGAGGGACCGGCCCTGTGAAGCCTCGGCAACCGCTCCGATCGGCGGAGAACGGTGCCAAATCCGGCGGGGCACCGCCCCGGTAGATGTGAACACCGACCTGGGGGATCGACCATGAAGGCCGCTCGACTCGTCTGCAAGGGCTGCTCAGCCGTCTACCCGCTCGACGCGCTCTTCGCCTGCGAGCGCTGCTTCGGCCCGCTGGAGGTCGGCTACGACGACGTCGACGCGCCGGTGGCGCGGGCCGCGGTCGAAGCCGGGCCGCCGACGCTGTGGCGCTACGCGGGCTTCCTTCCCGTCGACCCGCCCGGGCGCGGCCTGCCCGTCGGGCGCTCGCCACTCGTGCGCGCCGACCGGCTCGCGGCGGAGCTCGGACTGGACTGCGAGCTCTATCTGAAGACCGAGACCTCGAACCCCACCCACTCCTTCAAGGACCGAGTCGTGGCGGTCGCCGCCGCCAAGGCCGTCGAGCTGGGGTATGAGGCGCTGGCCTGCGCGTCGACCGGCAACCTCGCCGGGGCGACCGCCGCCGCAGCCGCTGCGCTCGGCCTGCCGGCCTACATCTTCGTGCCGGCCGACCTGGAGCGCGAGAAGATCGTCGCGGCGGCCGCCTACGGGGCGACCGTGTTCGCCGTCGACGGCTCCTACGACGACGTGAACAGGCTCTGCTCCGAGCTCGCCTACGAGCGCCCGTGGGCGTTCGTCAACGTCAACATGCGCGCGTATTACTCGGAGGGCTCGAAGACGATCGCGCTCGAGACCGCCGAGGATCTGGGCTGGCGCGCCCCCGACCGGGTGGTGGCGCCGATCGCGTCGGGGTCGCTCTACACGAAGATCCTCCAGGGTTTCCGCGAGGCGCGGGCCGCCGGCCTGGTTGCGCCCGGGCCCGACCCCGCCATGCACGGCGCCCAGGGCGAGGGCTGCTCGCCCGTCGCCTCGGCGTTCGCCAGCGGGGCCGAGCACGTGGTGCCGGTGCGGCCCAGCGGACTTGCCAAGTCGCTTGCGATCGGGAACCCGGCCGACGGCGTCTACGCGCTCGACGTGGCCCGCTCGACCGGTGGCACGATCGAGGCGGCGGCCGACGACGAGCTGGTCGATGGCATCCGGCTCGTGGCCCGGACGACCGGCATCTTCACCGAGACGGCCGGCGGCGTGACCGCGGCCGTGCTGCGGCGCCTGGCCGAGCGCGGCGACATCGGGGCCGGCGAGACGGTGGTCGCCTACATCACCGGCGACGGCCTGAAGACGATCGACGCGGTGGTGCCGACCGTCGCCACGATCGACGTGCCCGCCGACATCGATGCGGTCGACGCGGCGCTCGAGCCGCTCGCGGTGTCGTGACGCCGACGGTGCGCCCGCCGCGGCCGGAGGACTTCCCGGCCATCGTCGCCCTGGGCGAGGCCTTCGACCGCGCGCTCACGGGCACCGGCGACTGGTCCGTCGAGGACGTCGCCCACGACTGGCGGGAGCTGGCCGATCCCGAGCGCGACGCGTGGCTCCTCGAGGACGACGGCGCCGTGGTCGGCTACGCGACCTTCCAGGACGACGGCGAGGGGACGTTCGAGGCCGACGGCTACGTGCATCCCGACCGGTTCGGGCGGGGCATCGGCGCGACGATCGTCGGCCTCACGGAGGCGCGGGCAGCGGAGCGCCTTTCCGCCGTCGAGCTGCCCCGGGTGGTGCTCCAGAACGCGGTGCTGCATTCGGACGCCGCCGCGCGCGCCCTGCTCGAGGGCCGCGGCTACCGCCCCGTGCGCCACTTCCTGCGCATGCAGATCGACATGGATCGGCCGCCCCCGGCGCCGGCCTGGCCGGATGGGGTCACGGTCGCCGCGTTTCGCCCTGACCTCGACGCCGAGGCCGTCCACGCCTGCGTCCACGAGGCATTCGAGGACGAGTGGAGCTTCAGGGCCGAGCCGTTCGCGGAGTGGCGGGCGCGGAAGCTCGGCGATCCGCGGTTCGACGCGTCCTTGTGGGCGGTGGCCCGCGACGGCGGTGACGTGTGCGGCGCGGCCCTCTGCACCGGCGGGCAGTTCGACATGGGGTTCGTGAACTCGCTGGCCGTGCGGCCGGCGTGGCGGCGGCGCGGGCTGGGGCTCGCGCTCCTGCGCCAGGCGTTCACCTGGTTCTGGGAGCGGGGCGAGCACCGGGTCGGCCTCGGCGTCGACACTGAGAACCCGACGGCGGCGCTCAGGCTCTACGAGCGGGCCGGGATGCGTGCCGTGTGGCAGGCCGACGTGTACGAGAAGGCCCTGCGGGGCGGGTAAGCGCGGACCGCCACCGGCGGCTGGTGAGCAGCCCGCGCACACTCAATGTCGGCTCGGCCCGCTGCCGCTGCGCATCACCGCAGCGGCAGACGTGCCTCCCCGATTTGCGTGGTCTTGCGCCTAGGCGGCGGCGGTCGCGAACTCGTCGAGGCGCAGGGCCTGGGCGAGCTGGGCCTTCGGACGAGCGCCGATGGCCTGCGAAACGACCTCGCCGTTCTTGATCAGGACGATGGTCGGGATGGACTGCACGCCGAAGGCGGCGGCGATGCCGGGCTCGGCGTCGACGTCGAGCTTGCCGACCTTGATGCGGCCGGCGTACTCGCCCGCCAGCTCGTCGACGATGGGGCTCACCATGCGGCAGGGGCCGCACCAGGCCGCCCACATGTCGAGCAGGACGGGCACATCGGACTCGGCGACCTCCGACTGGAAGTTCGACGACGTGATCTCGATGGACTGGGACATAGACGGACTCTCCTCCACGGCTGAACTAGATAACCAGATAGCTAAATGGTTGCACAGGTGGTACGATTGTGCAAATGCCGCTCCCAAGCCCGCTTACCCCGGAGCTGGCCGAGGCAATCGCGGAGCGGTTCCGCGTTCTCGGCGAGCCTACCCGACTCCGCCTGCTCGACCTGCTCGCAGGCGGCGAGCGCACGGTCGGCGATCTGGCGTCGGAGATCGGCTGTACGACCGCGAACGTCTCGAAGCACCTGGCGCTCATGGCCGACGCGGGCATCGTGACGCGCCGCCGCTCGGGCCTTCACGCCTACTACGTGGTCTCGGACACCGCCGTCTACGAGCTCTGCGGCCAGGTGTGCGGCTCGCTGCGCGCGATCGCCGACGCCCGCGCGGCCAGCCTGCGCGAGACGGCCTGAAGCACGGGCTCAGAGCCTGGTTCGCAGCGCGAGGACGTTCGCCACGTACGGCTCGCTGATCGGCAGGACGCCGAACATGCGCGTCGCCGTCTCGCCCTGGTAGTAGGCGGCCACGGCCAGGCGGACGTTGCCTCCGAACGAGACCAGGAGATGCTGGAGGAAGGCCACCCCGACCCGGATACCGCCGTCCGGGGTGTGGGCGACGGGCGCGCCGATCACGCCGTCCTCGACGAACGACCAGGTCGCCGGCGTCACCTGCATCGCGCCCCAGGCTCCGGCCGACGAGACAGCCGAGGTGTCCCAGCCCGACTCCTGCCAGGCGACCGCCCGCACGAGATGCGTGTCGACGCCGTAGTGCGCGCTCCAGTGGTCGATCGACCAGCCGACCGACCACGGCGCCGCAAGCGGGGCGGGGGCCGGCGCGTGGCCGCCGCCGTGCCGGTGGGCCGGCACGCGCAGGCGGGTGCCGGTGAGCAGGACGCGGTGGACGTGAAGGCCGTTCGCACGCGCCAGCCGGCGCAGGCCCACGCCGAACCGCGCACCGATCGCCGTCAGCGTGTCGCCGCTTCGCACGCGGTAGCGGCCGCGCCAGCCGGCGCCGGTGCGGCGGTGGGCGCGATGAGCGGCGTGGCGGCGGTGGTGAGCATGAGGCCGGACGGTGGAACGGCCCGGGATGCGAAGCGTCGTCCCCGAGATCAGGATGCCGTGGATCCGAAGGCCGTTGGCGCGCGCGAGGCTGCGCAGGCCGACGCCGTAGCGAGCCGCGATCCCGGTGAGCGTGTCGCCCCACTGGACGGTGTAGCGCGTGCGCACGTGGATCGCGCCGGCGGGCGGCCCGGGCACGCGCAGGACGGTGCCCGCGACGAGGACCGCGTACGGCTTTCGGTGGTTCATGCGCGCGAGCCGGTTCAGCCCGACGTGGTGGTCGCGCGCGATCCACGTGAGCGTGTCGCCCCAGCGCACGACGTAGCGGCCCGCCTGAGCAGGCGCCGCGGTGAGGAGCGCCAGCACGATCGCAGCCCCCACCGCCACGGCGCGAGAACGCGCCTGGAAATGCCCTCGTTTCGTTTCCAGAACCAGCCTGATTCGACGTCCACGGCCGGTCCCCTTCCCGTGCGGTGTCCGATTCGGTCCAGTAGTGTCCCCGGATGCTTTCCGCCATGGGAACCGCGCAGCGCGACCTCGTCACGAAGGTCGTCGCCGAGGCGGTCGGGACGTTTGCGCTCATCTTCATCGGCGCCGGAGCGATCGTCGCCGGGGCCGACCTGACGGGCGTCGCCCTCGCCCACGGGCTCGTGATCGGCGTCATGGTGTGCGCCGTCGGCCACATCTCGGGCGGCCACTTCAACCCCGCCGTGACCTTCGGCTTCTGGATCACGAAGCGCCTGCCGACGCTGGATGCCGTCGCCTACTGGATCGGCCAGTTCGGAGCCGCGATCCTCGCCGGCCTCCTGCTCAAGGCAGCCCTCCCGCTCGAGGGCACCCTCGGCCGCACCGTCCCGGCCCAGAACGTCGGCGACGGACAGGCGCTCCTCATCGAGTTCATCCTCACGTTCTTCCTCGGATGGGTGATCTACGCGGTCGCGGTCGACGAGCGCGGGACGATGGGCGTCGTCGCCGGCCTCCCGATCGGCTTCGTCATCACCTTCGACATCCTGATGGGCGGACCGCTCACCGGCGGCAGCATGAACCCGGCCCGCACGCTCGGCCCCGACCTCGTGACCGGGCACTTCGACTCGATCTGGGTCTACTTCATCGCCTGCCCGGCCGGCGCGGCGGCCGCGATGGGGCTCTACGACTGGCTCATCCTGCGGCCGCGCACCGCCGAGGCGGCCGACACCGAGGTCCAGGAGCGGCCGCGGCGGCGGTCTTCCGGCACGTCGTAGTCCGCGGTCGCGTCCAGGGCGTCGGGTTCCGATACGCCGTGCGGGAGCGGGCGGCGTCGCGCGGCGTGGCCGGCCACGTGCGAAACCTGCCGGGCGGCGACGTCGAGGCGGTCTTCGAGGGCGAGCCGGCCGACGTGGAGGCGCTCGTCGAGTTCTGCCGACGCGGGCCGCGTGGCGCCGAGGTCACGAGCGTCGACGTGCGCGACGGAGCGCCGGCGGGCCGGAGCGGCTTCGAGGTGCGCTGAGATCAGCCGTCGCCGGCGCCCGGCGGCCTGCCGAGCCGCTGGAGCAGCTCGGCCACCCGGCCCTCGGCGGCGTCCAGCTTGGCGCGGCAGAGGGCGTGCAGCGTCTCGCCGCGCTCCCAGAGCGTGAGCGCCTCGTCGAGCGACGTGCGCCCGTCCTCCAGCTTGCGCACGATCTCCTCGAGCTCGTCCCGCGCCTGCTCGAAGGTGGGCTCCGGCGTGCTCACTCGGCCTTCTCCTCGACGCGGGCCACGAGCCGGCCCCGCGCCAGCCGCACACCGACGCGGTCGTCCACCGCCACGGCGCCCGCCTCGCGGACGACGGCGCCCTCCGCGTCCTGGACGATGGCGTAGCCGCGCTCGAGGGTGGCGGCCGGGCCGAGCACGCGCAGGCGGCCGTGGAGCGCCGCCACGCGCGACGACTCCCGCTCGATCCGAAGCGCCGGCAGCCGCGCCAGCCGGTCGCCGGCCGACGCCAGGGCGGCGCGCCGCACCTCGATCCATGTCTCCGGGCGGGCGAACGCGGGCCGCGAGACGAGCAGCTCCAGCGTGCGCCGGGCCTGGGCCGCCCCGCCCTCGAGCGCCCGTGCCCCGCGGGCCAGGAGCGCGTCGAGCGACTCGCCGAGCGCGGCGTGGTCGGGCACGACCATGCGCGCCGCCAGGCTCGGCGTGCCGGCGCGGGCGTCGGCGACCAGGTCGACGAGGGGGGTGTCCTGCTCGTGGCCGATCGCCGAGACGAGCGGCGTGGCGCACTCGGCGACCGCCCGGCACATGGCCTCGTCCGAGAACGGCAGCAGATCCTCGGGGCTCCCGCCCCCGCGGGCGAGCACGATGACGTCGACCTCGGGGTCGGCGTCGAGGGCTGCAAGCGCAGCGGCGACCGACGCGGGCGCCGCGCGCCCCTGCACCGTCGCCTCGGCGACGCGGAAGCGCACCGGTGGGTAGCGCCGCTCCGCGGTCTCGACGACGTCGCGCTTGGCGGCCGCGTCGGCGCCGCAGACGAGCCCGACGACCCGCGGGAGGAGAGGCAGCGGCAGCTTTCGCTCCTCGGCGAAGAGCCCCTCCGCGGCGAGCTTCACGCGCAGCTCCTCGATCCGCTTCAGAAGCTGGCCGAGGCCGAACTGCTCGAGCGTGAACGCCCGGAACCGGAACTCGCCGCGTTTCCGCCACAGCTCGCCGCGGCCGTACGCGTGGAGGCGGTCGCCGACGGCCGGCGCCGGCTCGAGCCTGGCGAAGCGGTCGCGCTCGATCCAGGCCTGGAGCACGGACCCGTCCCGCTCGTCCTTCAGGCAGAAGAACACCATCCGCGCGCGTGGCTTCAGCTCCGAGATCTCCCCCTCGACCCACACGTTTCCGAGCCGCGACAGCCATCCGGCCACGCCCTGGTTGAAATCGGACACGGTGAAGACGGCGCGGTCGCCGTAGGTGACTGGCTCGGGCCGTGCGCTCATCGAGCGGAGTCTAGGCAGCAGGGCGGGCCGGCCCTGCCCGGTCGCCGGGCGCTACCGCAAGATCGACGGCTGGACGGCCGTCAGGTGAGAATGCGTGCAGCGACGTGCGGGGTGCAGCCGCGCTCGAGCATCTGGACCGCCAGGTGCAGGTCGGCCGCGCTCGTGGCGATGCGCTCCGCGACGCGCAAGGGATAGCCCGCCTTCAGCAACACGTGAAGCCTCCACGCCTCCACCTGCGCGACCAGGTCGGGCCTCTCCTCGAGGACGTTGGCCGTGCTCATGCGCGGTCATGGTAGGAACGCCCTCGGACGGACCGCGACCCCGCTGGTATCGTCATCGGCGCATGGTGTCGACGCTGCGCGGCCTGTGGCTCGAGGTGCGGGTGATCCCCGTGCTGCTCTGGAGCTTTTCGGCCCTGAGCGTCGGAACGGCGCTCGCTGCGCGGGATCGCGACCTCGCGGTCTGGTACTACGTCGGGGCCCTCGTCCTCGGGGCGCTCATCCAGGGGCTCCTGGCCCATTGCGTGAACGAGCTCGCCGACTGGCGCTCCGGCACCGACCGGCACCCGTCCCCGCGTGTCATCTCCGGCGGCAGCAAGGTGATCGTCGCCGGGCTCCTGGGCGAGCGGGCGCTCCAGGCCACGTTCGCCGCGGCGCTCCTCGCCACGACCGTCCTGGGGCTGGCGCTCGTCGCCGCACGCGGGATCGTCGTGCTCCCGTTCGGGCTCGTCGGCGTCGCCGGGGCCGTCGCCTACACGCTCCCGCCGGTGCGGGCCGCCTACCGGCCGTTCCTGGGCGAGGCGATCGCGTTCATGTGCCTCGCCGACTGCGTCGTCGGCGCCCACGTGCTCCAGGGCGGCCGGGCCGTCGACGGGGCGACGCTCGCCACGGCCGTCGCGGTCGCTGCCTACGCTGTGGGCATGCTGATGGTGCACCACTACCTCGACCGCGAGGCCGACCGGACCGCGGAGCCCCCCAAGGTGACGTCGATCGTCAGGCTGGGGCTGGCGAACGGCCGCCGCTATGCGATCGGGTGGTGCGCGGTGGCGCTGCTCTCCGCGATGGCGGCGTCGGCGGCCGAGCCGCGCCTCCTCCCGCTGGTGGCGGGCTACGCGATCGGGCTCCTCGCCCACCTCCGCTGCCGGCCCGACGACGTGGAGTCGGTCACGAAGAACGAGCTCGCGATCATCTTCGCGGGCATCGCGGCCGCCCTCAGCGCCGCCGCGCTCCTGGTTCCCGCGCTCTCGCTGGCCATGGTCGCGGCCGTCGCCCTGGTCGCCGTCGAGATGCGGCTCGCCGTGGCGCCTGCGGAGACGCCCGCCGCATGACGCTCGAGGCCGAGCTCGAGCGCGCCCGGGATGCGGCCGCCCGCCTCGGCCCGCCGGATCGCTGTCCGGACGCCGTTCTGCCGGCCGAGCCGCACGCCGGCGCCCGCGTCTACCTGGCGGCCTTCGGCGGCGAGGAGATCAGCTACCTGGCGGTCGACGGGGATGGGAACGCCGTGACGGACCGGTCGCTCGTGCGCGACACCGTTGCGATGCTCGCCCTCGCCGAGCGCGCGGACGAGGTGTCCGGAGCGGTTGCCGCAGAGGAGCTCGAGGCCGCGTTCGCGGCCGCCGCGGCGGAGCTGGGAGCCGCCGGCCTGACCGGGGAGCGCGACGCGGCCGAGGCGGTCAGGAGCGCCGTCGCGGCGCTCTCGGCGGAGGCCGCCGGACCGCGGATCGCGACGCCCGCCTACCTCGACCGGATCGCCGCGGGCGCCGCGGAGCTCTCCGGCGCCCTCGACGTCTTCGCCGCGCACGCCGAGCGGCTGCCTCCCGAGCACGCCGGGCCCGCGGCCGCGGCATGGCGGGCGCTCGCGGCGGTCGCGCGCACCGGCGATCCGGCGAACATGGCCACGGCCCTCACGGCCGCCGGAGGCGCCGTCGACGCGCTCGTCGGGGACGTGCTCGCCGGCTACGCGGCGGAGCTCGAGTGATCCGGGCGTTCGACCGCGCGGTCGTGGCCACGCTGCCGCTCGTCCCGCGCCCCGTCGTCCGCCACTTCGCCGACCGCTACATGGCGGGCGAGACGCTCGAGGACGCGGTCGCCGCCGTGCGCCGCCTGAACGACCGCGGCGTGATGGCGACGATCGACGTCCTGGGCGAGTTCATCCGCGCGCCGGAGGAGGCCGAGGCCACCGCGACGGCCTACGAGCGGGTGCTCGACGCGATCGCGGCCGAGCGCCTCGACTCCACCGTGTCGGTGAAGCTCTCGGCGCTCGGGATCGAGCTGGAACCGGCGGTCGCCGACACCACGCTCGCCCGCGTGCTCGCGTGCGCGGAGCGCCACGGCATCTTCGTCCGCATCGACATGGAGGACTCGGGGCTCACCGACCGCACCCTGCGCCTCTACCGGCGCCTGCGGGACGAGGGCCACGACGGCCTGGGGATCGTGCTCCAGGCGTACCTGCGCCGCACGATGGACGACATCGCGGCGCTCGCCGATCTCCGCCCGAACGTGCGCGTCGTGAAGGGGATCTACATCGAGCCCGAGGAGATCGCCTACCGCGATCGCGCCGCGATCAACGGCAACTTCGTCCGCGCCGTCGACCGCCTGCTCGCCGCGGGCAGCTACGTCGCCGTCGCGACGCACGACCGTCCGCTGATCGAGGAGGTCCTGACGGTGCTCGACCGCCGGCTCGTGGCGCGCGACGGCTACGAGTTCCAGATGCTCCTCGGCGTGGCCGAGGACGTGCGCCACCGGCTGGTCGCGGCGGGGCATCGCGTTCGGGTCTACGTCCCGTTCGGCGACGCCTGGTACGCCTACTCGGTGCGGCGGCTCAAGGAGAACCCGTCGATCGCCGGCTACGTGGCCCGCGACGCGCTGCGCTCGTTCGTGCCCGGCCTGCGCTAGATCATCTAGTGCGCGGTCTCGTTGCCCTTGCTGGTGTCGTGGCCGAGCTCGTCGAGCTCCGCCAGCCGGCGCTCGCCGTGCTTTCGCACCGGGTCGTCCGGAGGGAGGTCGGCGATCAGGGCCTCGATCCGCGCCGCGATCTGGTAGGCGAACTGCGGCGTCGCCGGGCCCCACAGGGCGTCGATGTCGGTCGTCGTGACCTTCGCCATGGCGGGCGGCAATCTATCCGAAGAAGGCGCTGGCCTGTTCGTAGAGCTCGTCGGGCACCGTCTTCAGCTGGGCGACGGCGTCCGACAGGGGCACCGCCTCGATCCGGTCGCCGCGAAGCGCCGCCATCTGGCCCCATGCGCCGGCGTCGACCATGTCGGCGGCCTTGAGCCCGTACCGGGTTGCCAGCACGCGGTCGTGCGCCGTCGGGGAGCCGCCGCGCTGGATGTGCCCGAGCGTCGTCACGCGCGTCTCGAAGCCGGTTCGGGCCTCGATCTCGCGGGCCAGGGAGTCGCCGACCCCGCCCAGCCGGGCGTGCCCGAACGCGTCGGTGGCGCCGCTTTCGACCAGCTGACCCTCGCCGCCGTCCGTGCGGAGCTCCCAGCCCTCGCTCACGACGACGATCGAGAAGTCCTTGCCCTTCGCGTGCCGCTTCTGGATGAGCTCGCAGCACGTCTCGACCGTGACCGGGCGCTCGGGCGTCAGGATGACGTCGGCGCCGCCGGCCATGCCCGCCATGACCGCGATCCAGCCGGTGTGCCGGCCCATGACCTCGCAGACCATCACCCGGTCGTGCGACTCGGCGGTGGAGTGCAGCCGGTCGATGGCCTCGGTCGCGATCGACACGGCCGTGTCGAAGCCGAAGGTGTAGTCGGTGCCGGACAGGTCGTTGTCGATCGTCTTGGGGACGCCCACGACGTGGACATCGTGCTCGGCGTGCAGGCGTGAGGCGACCCCGAGCGTGTCCTCGCCGCCGATCGCGACCAGCGCGTCGATCTGTGCGAGGTTCTGGAGCACGCGCTCCACGCCGCCGTCGACCTTGTACGGATTCGTGCGCGACGTCTTCAGGATGGTGCCGCCGCGCGGCAGGATGCCCGAGACGTCGATCGGGCCGAGCGGCCGGAACTGGCCCTCGACCAGTCCGCGCCAGCCGTGCAGCACGCCGATGACGTCGTCGCCGCGGTCGAACGCGCGTCGCGCGACCGCCCGGATGACGGCGTTCAGCCCGGGACAGTCGCCCCCGCCGGTCAGGATCCCGATCCGCACCGGGCGCAGTCTAGAGGCTCAGCTCAGGTGTTCCCAGCCGTCGTTCTCGAGCCGCAGCTTCTCGACGGCGACGGCGCGGGCGCGGCCCCCGAGCAGGACGACACGGTACTCCGAGGGCCAGCACCTGCGAAGGCGGTAGGAGGCGAGGACGCCGCCCTCGCGGTCGAGCACCTCGACGGTCACATCCTTCTTGGAGGCGATGTCCGCGGGCGTGCGGGCCCAGTCCTCGAACGCGCCGTCCGGCCCCGCGGGCCGCTCGATCGTGACGGGCTCCGTGCCGATCCGCCCGGGGACGGTGTGGCCGCTGCCGCCCGGCGAGCTGCCGTCGCGCACGGTGATCACCTCGACCAGCCGCACGAGCGGTGAGACGCGGTCGACGCCCGGGACGACCTTCCCGTCCCAGGTCACCCGGAAGGAGTGGCGGCGGTGGTGCTTGCCGTCGTGCTTGGACATCAGGCCGGCGCCGTCGCCGGGCGGCCGGCGGCCCCGATCGCCCGGCCGGTGTCGGCGTCGAAGAAGTGGAAGCGCGCCGGATCGACCGACAGGCGCACCCGGGTGCCGGGGCGGGCCGTGCTGCGCGGATCGACGCAGGCCGTGCAGACCGAGCGGCCCTGATCCGCAACGAGCGGGACGAGCACGTCGTCGCCGCCGCCCTCCTCGATCGCGCTCGCGTCGCGGACGGCCTCGGTCCTGACCGGCGGCGCGTCGAGCCGGAAGATCACGTTCACCTGGTCGCCGAGCTCCTCGCTCACGTCGACGTCCACCTCGAACGCGGGCCGCGACGCGTCGTGCCACACGGCCGCGTCCTCGAAGTCGCCGGGCCGGATGCCCAGGACGACCGTGCGGCCGTCGTAGTCGCGGAGGTCGGTGGCCGCGTCCAGCGGGATGCGCTGGTCGGCGAAGCGGACGCTGCCATCGTCGATCCGCGCCTCCAGCAGGTTCATGGAGGGTGAGCCGATGAACGCCGCCACGAACAGGTTCGCCGGGTGGCGGTAGAGGTTCTGGGGCGTGTCGAGCTGCTGGACAACGCCGTCGCGCATGACGGCCACGCGATCGCCGAGGGTCATCGCCTCGACCTGATCGTGGGTCACGTAGAGCGTGGTCGTCCGCAGGCGGTCGCGGATCCGGGCGAGCTCGGCGCGCATCTGCACGCGCAGCTTGGCGTCGAGGTTCGAGAGCGGCTCGTCCATGAGGAACGCCTGCGGCTCGCGCACCATCGCCCGGCCCATCGCCACGCGCTGGCGCTGGCCGCCCGAGAGCTCCGCCGGGCGGCGGTCGAGCAGCGAGTCGAGGCCGAGGATGTGGGCGACCGACTCGGTCCGCTCCCGCACCTCGGCCTTCGGCCGCCGCCTGATGCGAAGGCCGATCGACAGGTTCTCGGCGACCGTCATGTGCGGGTAGAGCGCGTAGTTCTGGAAGACCATCGCGACATCCCGGTCGCGCGGAGGCATGTCGGTCACGAGCGTGTCGCCGATCAGCACCTCGCCGTCGGTGACCTCCTCGAGCCCCGCCACGATGCGCAGGAGCGTCGTCTTGCCGCAGCCGGACGGGCCCACGAGGACGAGGAACTCGCCGTCGCCGACCTCGATCGACACGTCGTCGACGGCGACGACGCCGCCCTTGAACACCTTGGTGACGCCCTCGATCGCGATCCTGGCCATTGCCCCTCCCTTCCGACGTTAACGCCGTATCCGGCGTGCGGTCAACTGCTCGCGCACTCGCTTCGCGGCTCCCGGGCGCGCGCCGGCATGGTCGAGCCCGAGCAGCGCGGCGCCGATGACGGGCGGCCCGTCGAGGACCCCGACCCGCGCGTGCGGAGCCGCCGCTGCCACCCCGGCCCGGATGCGCTCGACGAACGCGGGGTCCTCTGCCCGGAAGACGCCGCCTCCGAGCGTGACGTCGACCTCGGCCCGCAGCATCCGCAGGCGCCGCAGCGACGCGACCACCATCACGACCACCTCGTCGGCGAGGGCGTCCACGATCCCGCGGGCAACGGCATCGCCCTGCGCCGCCGCGCCGAAGACGAGCGGCGGCAGCTCGAGCACGACCCGCTGGCGGGCGATGACGCCCTCGCGGATCCCCTCGAGCACGGACCACGGGCGACGGACGCCGAAGTGGGCGGGCACGGTGCGCTCGAGGAGCGTCCGCGCGCCGCGGCCGTCGCGCCCGCGCACGGCGGCGCCGAGGCCCATCTCGCCGATCCAGCCGCCGCCGTCGGCGGCGCCCGGGAACTCGCCGACCGCCGGGAAGCGGACGGTGCGTCCGTCGGGGGCCACGCCGGTGCAGTTGATCCCGGAGCCGCAGACGAGCCCGACGCCCCAGCCGCGGTCGGTGCCCGCCCGGAGGACTGCATAGGTGTCGTTTCGGACGAGCTCGGAGCGCGTCCAGCCGGCGCCGCTCAGCACGTGGGCGAGGCGGCGGTCGTCGGCCGGCATGTCTGCCCCCGAGAGCGCGAAGGCGCCCACGTCGGCGACCGGCCCGTCCGTGGCCGCGATCCCGGCATCCGCGAGCGCCGCCTCGACAGTCGGGCGCAGCGCCCCGACGACGCCGCCCAGGCCGACGAGCTCGTGCGAGCACGACGGGCCGCGCGCCGCGCCGAGCACGTCGCCGTTCGCGCTCACGAGCGCGACGTCGGTCTTCGAGCCGCCGCCGTCGACGGCCAGCACCGCGGCCCGCTTACTCACGCTCCGTCACCTTCGTCGCGCGGGTGTAGCCGCCCGGGTCGAGACCGCGGGCGCGCGCCAGGCTCCACGAGAGGAGCTGTGTCGGGATCACGGCGACGGCGGGGGAGAGGCAGTCGCTCAGCTCGCCGATCGGAAAGGCGGTGGTCGCGTCCGGAGCGCCGTCGCCGGGGCCGACGACCAGGACGGCGGCGCCGGCCGCGGCGAGCTCGGCGGCCATCCCCAGGTCGAGCGCCCGCGTGGCGGGCGCGGTGGCGAAGACCATCGCCGCCATGTCGGCCCCGGCGAGCTCGAGCGGCCCGTGCCGGAACTGCGCCGCCTGGAGCGACTCGGCGGGGAAGCGGGCCGCCTCCTTCAGCGTGAGCGCGCCCATCTCGGCGGCCGCGCGCGCGCCGCCGCGCGCGAGCAGGGTCAGCACGGGGCGGCCGTCGAGCCACGCGGCCAGCGCCTCCGCGCCCGCCTCGGCGCCGGCGACGAGCCGCTCGGCCTCGAGGGCCGCGGCCTCGGCGCCGTCGGTCGAGCTCGCGCCGAGCGCGGCGGCCACCGCCTCGAGCATGACCAGCGTGGCCGCGAACGTCATCGTCGACGGGCCGTGCTCCTCGCCGGCGCGCGTGTCGAGGTGGATGTCGGCGAGGGCGGCAAGCGGATTGCCGGTGCCGTTCGTGACGGCCACCACGGCCGGGCGCTCCTGCCGCTCTGCGAGCGCCTCCGCCACGCGCACCGTCTCGGCGCTTCTGCCCGACTGGCTCACGCAGATCACGAGCGTGTCGGGGGCGACCGCCGGGAGCCGGAAGTGGAGCAGCTCGGCGGCGTCCAGCATCGTGGCCGCGACTCCGGCCGAGCCGAGGGCGGTGACGATGGGGTAGCAGGCGTCGTAGGAGCTCCCCATGCCGGTGAACACGATGTGGCCGCGGGCGCGGCCGCGGATCGCGGCGAGGGCGCCGGCCTGATCCAGCGCCGCCTGCCGCGCCCGGCGGATGGCCCCGGGCTGACCGGCGATCTCGGCGATGAATCTATCAGGAAACTTTCCTAACGATTCCATCCTCCGGGAGATTACAATGCCCGGCGATGGAATTGAAGATCGCGGTCATCGGCGCCGGCAGCACCTACACCCCCGAGCTCATCGAGGGGTTCGCGATCCGCGCCGAGCGCCTGGGGCTGGCCGAGCTCTGGCTCCACGACATCGACGCCGAGCGGCTGGACGTCGTCGGCGGACTGGCGCGGCGGATCATGGACGCGCGCGGCTTCGGCGGGCGGCTCGAGCTGACCGGCGACCGGGAGGCGGCGGTGGAGGGCGCCGGCTTCGTGCTCGTGCAGCTTCGGGTCGGCGGCCTCCAGGCCCGTCTGCTCGACGAGACGATCCCGCCCCGCTTCGGCTGCCTCGGCCAGGAGACCACGGGGGCGGGCGGGTTCGCGAAGGCGCTTCGGACGGTGCCGGTCGTGCTCGACATCGCCGCCGACACGGCCCGGCTCGGCGCCGACGGCGCGTGGCTCCTCGACTTCACCAACCCGGCCGGGCTCGTCACGCAGGCGCTCATCGACCACGGTCACCGCGCGATCGGCCTCTGCAACATCCCGATCGGGTTCCAGCGCACGTTCGCCGACCGGCTGGGCGTCGAGCCCGAACGGGTGTCGCTCGAGCACGTCGGTCTGAACCATCTCTCGTGGGAGCGGGCCGTCAGCGTCGACGGCGAGGACAAGCTCCCCGGCCTGATCGATGTCTTCGCCGACCAGCTCGGCGAGGAGGTGGGGATGCCCGGCGACGTCATCCGCACGTTCCGGGCGGTGCCGTCGTACTACCTGCGCTACTTCTACTTCCCCCGCGAGACGGTGGCCGAGCACGAGGGCGACGGCGGCACCCGCGCGGAGCGGGTGATCGAGATCGAGCGCGAGCTGCTCGAGATGTACCGCGACCCGGAGCTTCGCGAGAAGCCGAAGCTGCTCGAGGAGCGGGGTGGGGCGTGGTACTCCGAGGCGGCCGCCATGCTCGTGGAGTCGCTGCACCTGAACCGCGGCGACGTCCAGATTGTGAACGTCCGGAACGCGAGCGCCATCCCCAACCTGGATGCCGGCGCCGTCGTCGAGGTGCCGTGCCGGATCACGCGCTCCGGCGCCGAGCCGCTGCCGCAGCGCCCGCTGCCGGCGGAGATGCTGGGCCTCGTCCAGGAGGTGAAGGCGTACGAGCGCCTGACCGTCGCGGCGGCGCTGAGCGGCGACCGCGGCGACGCCCTGCGCGCGCTGATCGCCAATCCGCTGACGGGCGGCTACGAGACGGCGGCGCCGATGCTCGACGCCCTCCTCGACGCCCACCGCACGCACCTGCCGAACTTCTTCGGCTGAGGCTCCCGACCACCCCGGCCGGGCCGCTGTGGGCGGCGCCAGGCCGGCGCGAATCGCGTGCCAAACCGGTCACAACGCCAGGCCGGGGTCTGACCCCGCCGGCCGGCCGTTCGTCGCAATTCGGCAACGGCGGTGACGCGCGGCTCGCGAAACGGTGCCGGATGTGTGCGG